>NZ_CP046622.1:1880625-2194062 GCF_009755665.1 Variovorax paradoxus | reverse complement strand
CCTTCTCGCGGCCCTGGGCTTCCTTGACGCAGACGGTTCGTGCGGGTTCGGCCTGCGTCTCGCACTGCCCCAGCGCAGCCTCGAGGTTCGCGCCGATGCGCTCGCGCGCGGCGCCGTATTCGACCATGGCCGGATCGATCTCGGCCGGGTGCGGCCGGGTGTCTTGCGCACTTGCCGGGACTACGGCGGCCCACAGGACTTGCGCCCAAGCCGGGAGCGTCAGCATGTGCTTACGGAGGCTTCGCGACGCGTCCTACCGATGCCGCGTGGGCGACTTCTATATTGACTTCAGACGCCGAATCCTTCCTTGCAGAACAACCACCGGCGTCAAGGAGATCATCATGAAGAAGCTGTTAATGATTTGCGCAGCGGCATCGTGCCTCGGAATGGTCCAGGTGCATGCGCAAGTGAACACCACTCCATCGGCGGCCACCGATCCTGCCATGGCCGAGCTCAAGGCGGCCCGCGACAAGATCTCGGCCGACTACAAGGCCGACAAGGCCGCCTGCGACGCCATGAAGGACAACGCCAAGGACGTCTGCATGGAGCAAGCCAAGGGCAAGGAAAAAATCGCCAAGGCCGAACTCGACCAGAAGCAGAAGCCCGGCGACGGCAATGCCCGCAAGGTGGCCGAAGCCAAGGTGGAAGTAGCCTACGCCGTTGCCAAGGAAAAGTGCGATGACCAGAAGGGCGACGCCAAGGACGCTTGCGTGAAGCAAGCCAAGGCCGACCAGGAAAAGGGCAAGGCCGAAATCAAGGCCATGAAGAAGTGACAGCCACGTGATGGCGGGAGTCATTCCACACGCCTGCGCCGGGACGACGAAGCGGTGAAGCGGTGAAGCCCGTGCAAACGCTCGCCATTTCCGAGACCCTGCGCACGCAGTTGTCCGCCGAAAACCTCCTGGCCATCAATTCGCATGGCCAGGAGGTTCTTCATGGGCTGGACTTCGACGAGTCGCAGCTCCTGGTGGAGTGCAGGGAGCAACCGCCGGCGGATGCCTCCATGCAGGAGCGATGCGCCGAGCTCGTCATCAAGCACGAGCGCGCGCGGTTGCGCATCGCCACGGTCGACGACGAACGCACCGCCGCGAAGTTCTAGCCCAGGCAATCCTCCTCAACGCACGGTTGCAAGGTACGCGGCGATGTCGCGCGCGTCCTGTTCGGTCACGCCCAGCTCCGGCATGGCCGTCATCGGATCGACCTCTCGTGTATGCCGCAGCCAGCGCACCATGTTGTCGGGCGTGTTGGCGAGCTTTCCGGCAATGAGGGTGCGCCCTGCTATTCCCGCCAGCGGCGGACCGACGTGCGGCGACGAGCTCGTGACGCCCGGAATGGTGTGGCAGGCACTGCAGGCGTACTGGTGAAGCGCCCGCTTGCCCCGGTCGACGTCACCCGAGCGAACCGCTGCGCTGTCCGGAGCGGCCCCGCATGCCGGCCCTGTGGGCGCGCCCTGCACGCCGGTCGCTTCGACGCGCGTGGCTTCGGCATATTGCTGCGGCGTCAGGTCGGGCAGCCGGGCCAGGAACGCCACCACCGACCACAGCTCTTCCTCCGACAACCGGTACTCCCACGCCGGCATGCCGCTCATCTTGATGCCGTGCTTGGTGAGCCAGTACAGCTCGCGCGGCTCCCAGTGGTGCCGCGCGTCCACCAGCGGCCCGGGCAGCGGCTGCATGCTTTTTCCGATGTCGCCCTGCGCCACGCCGGGCGCGCCGTGGCACTGAACGCACTTGTCGCGAAAGCATGCCGCGCCGCGCATCACCATCCGCTCGTTGTCGAGTTTCGGTGTTTCGATGTTGCGGGCTCGCAGCTTCACCGATTGGTGCATGGCGGTTTCCAGCAGCGAATACACGGGCTGCGTGTGCTGCACCGCGGCGGCCACGTTGTAGAGGCCGCCGTAAACCACCAGCGCGCCCGCCGCCGCGCCTGCAAGGCCCAGCGCGGCAACGGTAAGAAGAACGGTCTTGGGTGCACCCATCGGCAACATTCAATTGGCGGCATTGTCCGACGCGCTCCGGCGCCGCCGTGTCGGCGCAAGCCGCGTTCCCGTCCGCACAATTGCGGCATGTTGGCCGCCCTGCCGTATCGCGCCGTATTGCCGTTCGCCGTGCTGACGCTGGCGTTGCTCTTCGGCGGGTGCATGCCGCAAGACATCCCCCCTCCGTTCGATCGTGCGCCGCATGCGCAGGTAGAAAGAGGAAGGCAACTGCTCGCGCAATACCAGTGCGGCAGCTGCCACGCCATTCCAGACGTGCAGGCGGCCCGCGGGCGCATGGGCCCCACGCTGGCCGCGTTCGGCCGCCGCAGCTACATCGCGGGGCATGTGCCGAACGGGCCCGAGCACCTCGAGCGCTGGATCGTGGCGCCCGGCTCGCTGGTGCCCGGCACCCTCATGCCGGCCATGGGCGTTTCACCCGACGATGCCCGCGCCATGGCGGCCTACCTGCTCTCACTCGAATGAGCGAAGGCCCGCCGCAATCCGCACTCCGGGCCGCAGGGCCGGTCGCCCATACGCTGCTCGAGGTGAGCACTGTGCTTGCGGTCGGCGGCACGCTCATCTTTGCCGGGGTCATGCTGCTGCTGGTGCTGGCAATGCGCCGCCGCAACGGCACCGTGAACCCGCGCTGGTGGCTCATTGGCGGCGGCCTGGTGTTTCCGACGGTGGTGCTGGTCGCGCTTTTCTTCTACAGCGAATGGCACCGGCCGCCATGGCGCCCCATTCCGCCGCCCGACGCGCTGATCGTCGGCGTGACGGGCCACATGTGGTGGTGGGAGGTGCGCTACCGCGACCCCGCCACCGGCGCCGAGGTGGTCACCGCGAACGAAATCCGCATTCCCGTCGGGCGGCCCGTCTACTTCGGGCTTGGCAGCGCCGACGTGATCCACAGCTTCTGGGTGCCTTCGCTCGGCGGCAAGATGGACATGCTGCCGGGCCGCGTGCAACACCTGCAGCTGCAGGCGGACCGGCCCGGCACTTGGCGCGGCCAGTGCGCCGAATACTGCGGCGAGCAGCACGCGCGCATGGCTCTGCATGTGGTGGCTGAGGAACCCGAGGCCTTCGACGCCTGGCTTGCGGCACAGGCAAAGCCGGCGGCCACCGCGGCCACCTCACCCGCGTTGCCGCGCGACGTCGAGCGTGGCCGCGAAGCCTTTCTTGCGCACCGCTGCAACGCCTGCCACACCGTGCGCGGCGTGAGCGAAGAAAGCCGCCTCGGCCCCGACCTCACCCACGTGGGCAGCCGGCTGCACCTGGGCGCCGGCACCGTGCCCAATGAACCCGCCCAACTGGCCGCGTGGGTTGCCCACACGCAGCAGCTCAAGCCGGGTGCACGCATGCCTTCGTCCGCCGAGCGCATCGGCGAGGCCGACCTTCAACTGATCGCGGCCTGGCTCGCGCAACTGAAATGACCCACGCTGCGAACGACGTTGCAAACCTGCCGCCTCGCCCCGAGAGGGAGCGCGAGGCGCTGGAGCGTGCCTGGAAGCCGCCCACTGGCTGGCGGCAGCTCTCGGCGGTCAACAACACGCGCATCGGCGTGTTCTACATTGCCGCGGCCATGCTGTTCTTTGTGCTGGCCGGCATCCTGGCGCTCCTGATGCGTACGCAGCTGGCAGTGCCCGGCAACAGCCTGATCGACGCCAACACCTACAACCAGCTCTTCACGATGCACGGCACCGTGATGATGTTCCTGTTTGCGGTTCCCATCGTCGAGGCCGTGGCCATCTATTTGCTACCCGGCATGCTCGGTGCGCGCGACCTGCCGTTTCCGCTGCTCTCCGCCTATGCGTTCTGGGCCTACTTCATCGGCGGCCTGGCCTTCTTCTGCACCATTTTTTTCGGCGAGTCTCCGGACGGCGGCTGGTTCATGTATCCGCCGCTCACCGGCAAGGAGTTTTCTCCCGGGCGCGGCGCCGACTGGTGGCTGTTGGGCATCGGTTTCATCGAGATCTCGGCCATTGCAGGCGCCATCGAATTGATCGTGGGCATTCTGTTCACGCGCGCGCCGGGCATGAAGCTGATGCGCATGCCCATCTTTGCCTGGGCCATGCTGGTGAGCGCGCTGATGATCGTCATCGCGTTTCCGGCCGTGATTGCCGCCACCATGCTGCTGGAGCTGGAGCGCGCTTTCGACTGGCCCTTTTTCATTCCCGCGCGCGGCGGCGATCCGCTGCTGTGGCAGCACCTGTTCTGGTTCTTCGGCCACCCGGAGGTCTACATCATCTTCCTGCCGGCGGCGGGCATGGTCTCGATGATGGTGGCCACGCTTGCGGGCACGCCGCTGGTGGGCCACCGCGCGGTGGTGCTGGCTCTCATCGGCGTGGGCGTGGTGAGCTTTGCACTGTGGGCGCACCACATGTTCACCGCGGGGCTGGGCAACCTCTCGCTGCTGATCGTGTCGGCAGCGAGCTTCATCGTCGCCATACCGAGCGGCGTGCAGGTGTTCGCATGGATCGCCACCTTCTGGCGCGGCCGCGTGGCGCTGAACGCGCCCACGCTGTTCCTGCTCGGCTTTCATTTCATCTTCGTGCTGGGCGGCCTGACCGGGGTGATGGTGGCGGTGCTGCCCTTCGACTGGCAGGCGCACGACAGCTACTTCGTCGTTGCACACCTGCATTACGTGCTGATCGGTGGCATGGTGTTTCCGGTGTTTGCGGGGTTCTACTACTGGGCACCGCTCTTCAACGGCCATTGCCTGTCGGAGCGCTGGGGCCGCTGGGTGTTCGGGCTGATGTTCGGCGGTTTCAACCTGGCGTTCTTTCCAATGCACATCGCGGGCATGCTCGGCATGCCGCGGCGCGTGTACACCTATGACGGCAGCTTGGGCTGGAACGCGCTCAACATGCTGTCGACCGTGGGTGCCTACATCCTGGCCGCCGGGTTGCTGATCTTTTTCATCGATGCGTTCCGCACGCTGCGGCGGCCCTCCACCGACCACGGCAATCCATGGGGCGCGGGCACGCTCGAATGGCTGCCGCCGCGGGAATACGGCGCGCGCAGCATCCCGCAGGTCGATTCGGCCTACCCGCTGTGGAAGAACCCCGCGCTGCCGCGAGAAGTCGAGGCCGGCCACCACTGGCTGCCCGGCACTGTGTTCGGCGGCCGGGAAACGCTGATGACCAGCCTGCGCGACGCACGGCCGCTGCACCTGCTGCGCCTGCCCACCGACAGCTGGTGGCCGCTGGGAGCGGCCGCGGGCACGGCGGGCTTCTTTCTTCTATTGACGGTTTCGCAGCCGCTGCCGGCGTTTGCATGCGGCGTACTCGCTGTAGCGTTCATCCTGCGCTGGTTGTGGGATTCGGATCAGCCGCCGCCGGTTGCAACCGTGGACGTGGGCCACGGCGTGCATCTGCCGGTGGGCGCGCACGGCAGCACATCGCATTCATGGTGGGCGATGATCGTGCTGATTGCGGTGGACATGACGATCTTCGTCTCGCTGCTCTACACCCACGTGCACCTGGCAATGGCGAGCGACGTGTGCCCGCCGCCCGGTGCCGCGCTGCCGGCCATGCGCTGGCCGCTGGCCGCGGCCTTGCTGCTCGCGGCCAGTTCGGGCGCCATGCTGGCTGCCACGCGCATGGTCCGCACCTCGCATGCGCGCGGCCAGCGCTGGCTGCGCGTGCTCGTGGCGCTGGCCATGGCCGGCGCGGCTGCCTCAGCCGCGCTCGACATCGGCGGGCATTTGCTGGAATCGCTCGACCCGCGTGCGGAAGGCTGGAGCGCATCGGTCGGCATGCTGCTGGGCTACCAGGCCTTTCACATCGCCGTGCTGATGCTGATGGGCGGCTACGTGCTGGTGCGCTCCTGGACGGGCCGGCTGCAGCCCGCGGCCCGCGCGACCATCGACAACACCGGGCTCATGTGGCACTGCGTGACCGCGCAGGGAATCATCGGTGCACTTACGGTGCAACTGGTGCCGCGACTGCTGGGTTGAATAGCACCGACGTGCTCGCAATCAGCACCCACTTCGCAACCCAGCCGGCGCCATAAAGCCCAAGGCCGAATACCCCGTGCGTCACCAGGCTCTGCAAGCGCGCCGCGGCCGGGCGCGGCGTGCGGCTGGCCGCAATGCCCGCGCCCATGCCCGGCTGCATCAAGAAGAACGGGGCCACCACGCTGCCGATTCCGACAATCAATGCAGGGCCGAGCGACGGCTGAAAAACCCAGCCAAGTCCCCACAACGCGAGCAGCACGCCCGCAAACAAAATTCCGGTCAGGTAGTGAGCAATCCAGCCGATCAGCCGCTCGCCCTTCACCGGCGGCGAGGCAGCAATCGGATGGTGTCGAAAGCGCCCACGCCCCAGATAGACGAATCAGCGGCCGACCAGGGCGTAGTCGAGCGAGGGAGCGCCCAGCAGCCGCTTGCGCACGACCGCCCAGATGTCCATCACCGCCGTTGCGCCGGAGCCAATCAGCACGGCGCACACCACGTAACTCACGGCCTCAGGCATGGGTGGCTCCCTTCGGCTCGGCCGGCACCGAAAGCGCCTGAGCGGCGATCATCCAGCAGGCGGCGGTGAAGCGAGCCCCGGCGCCGTATACATACGGCTCGAACGCGGCGCGAACGGTTTCGACGACCTCCGCGCGCCTGCGCTCGTCAGCCTCGTCCTGGAGAGCCAGGCCGACGGGGCCGAGCCGGGTGAGATAGCCCAGCAGATCGCTTTCTGAAAAAGTGCACTCCACGTCGATCGCACGAATGTCGATGCCGCCCCAGCCGCTCTCTTCGAGGATCGAAGCGACCCGATCCCGATCTGCAAAAGCAAACTGCCCCGCCGCGCCTGGCTTGCGGACTGGCAGATTTGGCAGCAGAGGCGCCGCAGCCTGCTCGGCAGTGGTCATGAACGGGTTTTCTGCAGCGCTGCGCCACGCAATTGCCCGAAGCGCCGCGCCATCGTTGGCGGCGTGCCGCAGGTTTGCAAAGGCCTGCACCGGGCTGTCGAAGAACATCACGCCGAAACGCGACACGATCATGTCGAAGCTTGCCGACTCGAAAGGGTATCTCTGCACATCGCCGCAAATGAAGCTTGCGGAGGCGCCCTCCCGCTCGGCGCGTGCGCGCGCTGCGGCAATCATCGGCTCGGAAATGTCGGCGCCGGTGCAGGCGCCCTCCCCGCCGAGCGTCCGTGCGATGGCCAGCGTGGTCGCACCCGTTCCGCAGCCCACGTCGAGCACCCGGCGCGCAGCCGCAGTGCGTGCCTCGCTCACCAGCAGGTTTTCAAACGGCGCGAACAACCGGTCGAGCGAGGCCTGAGCATCGACCCAGGCGCGCCCTGCGCGGCCGTTCCAGAGCGCGGCCTGTTCGTGGCCTTCCGCGGTGTGCTGTTTGATATTCATGGTCGTCGTTTTCCTTGCATGCCCCAAGAGGCGGAAGCTAGACTGTGCAACTTCAAGTCGACTTGAGGTCAAGAGGTAATGGCAGCAATTCATCTGGACATTGCCGAAGTGGCGCAGCAATCGGGCGTTCCCGCATCGACGCTGCGCTTCTACGAAGAGAAGGGGCTCATCGCCTCCACCGGCCGGCGCGGCCTGCGCCGCTTGTTCGACGCAGACGTGCTCGAGCGGCTGGCGCTCATCGCAGTGGGCCGTTCCGCGGGCTTTTCGCTCGAAGAGATCGGCCACATGTTCGCGCCCGGGGGAGTGCCGCGCATCGACCGGCAAGTGCTCGCGGCCAAGGCCGACGAGCTCGACAAGACTATTCGCAAGCTCACTGCCATGCGCGACGGCCTGCGCCATGCCACCGCCTGCCCCGCGCCCAGTCACATGGAATGCCCGACCTTCCAGCGCATCTTGCGGGCTGCAACACGCGCAGGCGGCCGAAAGGCGCCTACAACACGACGGTCTCTCGACCGATGTGGCTGAATTTTCGAACGCGGAGAGTTGCAGCTCTGGGCTTTGCAACATTGAACGCCGTCATCCCCAGAAATGCCGGCCGGAGACATCCTTCCATGACAAGTTCCAATCCGGTTATTTCTTCAGAGCGTGTCGAGGGGACCACCGTGTACAACGCGGCGGGCGACAAACTCGGCACCATCGACGACCTCATGATCGACAAGGTTTCGGGCCAGGTCCGCTACGCCGTGATGGAGTTCGGCGGCTTCCTGGGCATGGGCACCGACCGCTATCCGATTCCCTGGCCCATGCTGAAGTACGACCTTTCGCAGGACGGCTATGTGGTGCCGCTGGACAAGGCGCAGCTCGAAGGCGCGCCCAAGTATGCGAGCGACCGCGTGCCTGACTACGACGATACGTACAGCGGCACGGTGGACAAGTACTACGGTCTGTAAGAGAGCCAGAGGGAACGTTGAGCGCATCCCCGCCGAACCATGCGGTGGCGGCGGGGAGCGTCCTCCTCCTCAATCGACCTTCGACGCCTGGAAGTAAGGCTGCGAGGACTCCATGAACGCATGGTGCAGGCGCGCAAGCTCGCGCGCTATCTCCTGCGCCTGCAAGCGGGCTTGCTCTGAGCCCGCCTTCATCTCGCGAACGGCGGCCTCGAAACGAACGGTCGCCTCTTTCCACTCGCCGTAGCGCGCCAGGAACTCGTCCCAATCGAGGGCATTTTCCGCCCGCGGGCCTTCGAGCGGTGTTTCTCCCCGCGCGGCCTGGAGCTCCCAGGGGCTTGCTTCGACGTTCGGCCCTTCGGTGAATTCGTCGGCGGCCCTTTTCAGGTCTGCTGGCGATGGTGCGGGATGACCGGGGCTGTGGGATTCGCTCCTGTCGATTGGTTGGTTAGGTTGAGCCATGCAATTCTCCTGAAAGTGTCTTCATGGCACGGTCGGAGATTTTGGGGAGAGAGGATGTCGGACAGATGCCGGGCAGGTGGTCGGCCCCTTGGGAATTTGAGAAAGCCTGCTCGCTATACTGCGCCCATCACGTCCCACCATGGCGTGATTGGGTTTAGCAGCCCGAAGCACCTCTGCGACGAAAGCCGCAGTTCCCCGCAGAGCCTTGCGGCTTTTTCGTTCGTGCCTCCAGTTTTGGCGGCTCGGATGGGAGGGCGCGAGCCCTGCCGGTTCTCGCAAGAGGTGCCCGGTCTGCTAACCCGTCCGAGTCGCCGCCATCGTTTAGCAGCGAATGCGGCGGTTTTCGCAAACCGCACCTCTTGGAGGCCACTCATGGCTGCATCCGCTCGCGCCCCCGCGCTCCCCACCCCTTCCGAAAACGTCACAGCTGCGCCGGACGCGATACCAAGTCCAGACGCCGCAGCTGAATCAAGCTTGTGCCCGCTGCAAGACAGCGCCGAGTCGCTCGCGCTTCAGGCGTCCGATGACATCAACAACATTCACGACGTGCACCGCGCATACGCATGCCTCGAAGGACTCATCGAGACACAGCGCTTGAAAGACCCGGCAGAGGTCTACATGAACCGGAGCGAACTCGGCGCGCTCTTGAGGTTGCTTAACGCCGAACTGCAACACCGCATCTGCACCGCCGATACCGCGATCGAATCCGTGCGCGTGGCCTTGGCCGCGAGGGTTGCGCAATAAACTTCGTCCCACGATACGGGTCTTCGAGTACTACTCGTCCCATCTAACCTCTTCTTCTCGAATGTCTGGTTGACCCGACTGTATCGTCGGACGCGCGCTGCAAATGTCCGCTTCCGAACGAATTCTGAGGCGAGATCGACCGTCCGGTGTTGGCCGAAAGTACCCATTCGTACGTGTTCTGCAGATGTCGGCAATCGCTGCATGCCGGTCATACGCGCGAGTTCCTCACCTGGCCGCCGGATCCCAAAAGAGAAGCCCCCGCGAAGGTTTGACGCCTTTGTCCTGCTGGGGCGGCGAAGGAAGCGATCAGATTGCTGCTTGCTGGCTCGCTACGCATTCCTGGTCCCTTCAGGCGACGATGGGATGCAAGTCGAGGCAACCGCCTCAATGCGCGTGGGCCTGCGGCGCTGCGGCCGGCCGGTCTGGAACGGTCACTGAAACGGTCTCGCTGGTCAGAATCTTGTGGGTCGGGTCGGCGACCTCGATCAACATCTTGTGCACGCCGGGCGTGAGCCCGACGACGATGATCGGGTCCGAGCTGGTGTGCGCCCAGGTGCCCGGCCGGTCATCGACCGTGATGTGAAGGTGGCCTACACGCGGCGACACGCTTCGAGCCCCCTCGCCGAAGACCGGGATGACGCGCACGTTCTCGGTCCGGTACTGGATGATCACGACTCCCCGCGCCAGTGCCTCGGGCAACGGCGAATAAACGACCAGCTTGGGCTGCGACTCCGCCGCGATCGGCAGGATCGGCGCCGGGCGCCCGACCTCCACCGCGGCCTCGCCTGCCGCATGGACGGAAGTCAGGGCGAGCGAGGCAAGCGCTGCGGCGGCAACGAGGGACAGTTTTTTCATGTTGGTCTCCAACGGGAGTCGGTGAGATTTGCAGGGCGGCAACGTTCAGCCAGTCGCCGGCTTGTCGATCGCTGTGTACGCAGCCGGTCGCGTCGTGTTTGCCTACTTCGCCGGCACGAAGCCGGGCTTGCCCTTTTCAACGACATAGGTGGCGAGTTCCGACGCCTTGCCGTCGCCCACGTTCCTGGCCGAGTGAATCGCGCCGTCCGGGATGAACAAGGCATCTCCCTTCCTGAGCGTCACCGGCGGGTTGCCGTCGATCTGGTATTCGATCGTGCCTTCGAGGACATAGGCGACTTCCACGCCCGGATGCGAGTGCCTCGGTGCCAACACGCCCGGCGCGAAGTCGACGCGTACCTGCACGACCTTGCGCTCCGCGATGCCGAGATCGTGCTGCAGGACGTCGGTGCGTCCCAGTCCGGAGGGCTGGGCATAGGCCAGCGGTCCCATGCCACCGAAAGCGGCGACCAGCAACGCTGCCGCCATGAGCCGAGTCGTTTTCATTGGATGCTCCGTTATCTTGATAATTGGGAAGAACTCGCTGCATCAGGCGCCGCTGCGCACCGTGATGCGGGCGAACCCAGTGCCGGAGCGGGATGGGGTGCCGACGGAAGCACCATCGCCATAGGGATTGCCGGCGTGAGCAGCAGCGACGGCCTCGGCGCGGATCGACGCGCGATCGGCCAGGCCTGCGACTGCAACAGGTACTCCGGCCGACGCGCCTTCGGCATATGGGTCGGCGCTGCGGGCGGCAACTGCGGCCTGCGCGCGCACATCGGCACGGCTCGCGGTGGAACTGAACTGCAGCACGCCCTGATATTCCTCGGCACTGGCGCCAGCGGAGAGAAGCGAGGCGAGCGACATGGCGGCGATGGCGGTCAGAAGCTTTCGGGTGTTCATCGTGGATTCCTTCAACAACGGGATTGAGCGGTACATCGGCTGAACCGGTCTCACCCGGGTCTTGTCCGATGCGTCGATTGAATCGATCGCTTGTATCTCCGATGTGTCGAGCCGCCGGGGTTTTTGGACCCTCATGTATCCGAGTCGCCATGCGACACATTGGCATACAGAAAGGCGTGAATTCGAGCTGTCTAGCACCGCAAGCCAGCCCAACACAGGGGACAGGCTGGGGTGCACTTGTGTCCATGTAAGTACCCATCCAGTCCGTTCAAGCGAATTCTTCGCAGCGAACGCCTGGCGACACCGGGTGCCCGCAGATCGGCAAGGTACCAGTCCTGTGCTCAGGGATCGATCAAGTCCTCTCTTTGCAATCACCGAAATTTGGCGCGGTCAGAGGTGCTGGTGAGCAAGCACCGTGATCTGAACAGTCCACGACCATCTTTGCAAATCCGAGGCCCTCTAGCGGGCGCAGTTCGTAGAGCTTGTCATCGAAGAATGGCGTGCCATTCGACGCACCCATCTTTGCAATACCGGCGGTGGAGCGCTTGGCGTTGCGAATGCGTTGATTGATGCGGTTGCGGGCTGCGTATTCGGGGTGACTTTCCCGATACGCTGACCAGTAGGCAGAATTTCGTTTCGACCACGCGCGCAGGGCCTGCACCTGGTTCTGGAGGTAGTCGAGATCGCTTCGCCGCTTTGTTTGCTGCCAAAGTCGTCGTCGTTCGCGCTGGCACTGAGGCTCTGCGCAGTAGCGTTGGTGGGGCGCCTGCGCACGAGCGAGGAATGCACAGCCGCAAGCGGTGCACCATCGTTTGTCCATGAGCCGCTCCAAGAAGGTGCCCGGTGGAGGACCTGCGTGGTGTTGCTCGAATTTGGAGGCAACTTCGATGGATACTCGGCCGGCAAGAGTGGAAAAAGGTGGCGCGCTATCTCGCCGGAAGTGGCGGGCGATTCTTGCGGTACGAGTTCTTGACCGCAATCTTTCCCTCCCGGAAAGTGAACACGTCGCAACCGTTGACCTCGACGCGCGAGCCGTCTGCCTGCGTTCCGGTGAATGTCCATTCGGACACCCCGCGGTCGCCGCAAACGAAGTGATGAGGATAAAGCCACCGCGCGTCGGGAAAAGTCTTCCAGGCATCGGAGAAGCCGGCCTGAACGGCCTCTCTGCCGACGTACGAGGTTCCGCAAACCTCGAGGCCGGCGGACGCTTCGAACACACAGTCGTCTGTCATGAAGCTCATGAGCGATTCAACATCGTGGCTGTTCCAAGCAACGGCGAAGGCCTGCAGGGTTGCAACAGTGACATTCATATTCCACCCCCAATCTGGTGCGACTTGGGGATTGTTGCTCAGGTGAGTCGCCGTAGCATTGGAACGTCGAGCCGACCGGCGAATTCGAGAACGATCCCAACGTGACGGACAAGAAGTTTCCTGGAAATCCGACGCGCTCATACAGAAGCCGGCATCCTTTGAAGGTCGTCGGTGAGATCGAGTCCTGGGAGACCTTCGATGCCGGGTTCGTTCGGGAACTGAGGCGCCGTGTGCAGGAGGGCATGGGGGAAATTATCAACTAAGCCCATCATGGCTGGAGAACGCACGGGACCGGCTAGAGCCGGCCGTTCGCCGTGCCGGTACGATGCGACCAGAACCAGTCATTCGCTGGCGGCAGAATGCGGGCAAGACCAGGCCTGCTTGTTAGACCGAAATGCCCTGCCGTCCATACTTGAACCGTAAAAATGACCACCCCCTCGGCTGCGCACACCGGCGTTTCAGGCTTTTCATGGAGAGCCGCTGTGCTCGGCGCCGGATTTTCCGCCGGTGGCCAAGCCTTTCTTGGCACGCTGGTTGCGGTTGTCAGTCAACGAGTGTGGATGGCGAAGGGAGCGTCGCGGGAGCAAGCAGCCAGCTTGCTTGCGTCGAGCTTTTTTTCAACGGTCGGCCTTCTGAGCATGCTCGCAACTGTTTGCGCGGCCGCACTCGGCGGCTATGTATCCGCCCACTACGGGCGGGGCCGACCGTTGGTTCAAGCGAGCGCTGCGGGAGCCCTTGGCTTGCTGTTTCCGCTGGTTATGCTAGCAAGCCCTGAGGCTCAGACCGGTCCAATCTGGTTCTTTGGCTGGTCCTTCGGAATTCCTATGGCATCAGCGATTTTTGGGGGTTACCTATATGGCCTTAGGAACCCTTGCCGCCACGGGACTTAAGTCAGCCTGCGGCCATCAACGGACATCCATGAAATCACCGGCCGCTCTACTTGCTAAGTTGCATCGCACTCTGGAGGAGACGTATGCGCTCGAGCGGGAGACTGGCTTCCTGCGCTTAGATGCTATGCGATCAGATGCAACGTTTTGGGTCGCAGAGCAACTTGCGAGCGGCGCTTCACTTGATCTTCTGGAGGCGTCGCCCGATTGGCTGGTTGATGAACTCTATGAATGGGTCACGGTGTTCCGGCGGGATGGACGCTTCGGGTTCGTTTCCAACCTTGGCGAGGTAGATCACTCTGCTTTGTTCGCGCTCGTCGCTGCTAAGCTACCCGCCAAGCGGGTTTGACCTGTCTGTTTTGGCATGCCGGCCCTCGCGCTGCGCGCAGAAAGCGGCCAGGAGCGGAAGTTCAGAATGTTTGACCCATCCTTCATCAATACCTCAAGCGTCGACTATTGGTATGACGAAGGGTGCAAACACTCGCAGGCGGCTATCCGCGAAATGGGCGATGTGGATTTTGCGGAGATGGCCGCTGGCTGGGAAACCCAGAGTGTGGATTGGCAAGACAGGCTCGCCTACGTACTTGGCTGGGACATGTCTGCAAGAGAGGCGGCGTTGCTTCTGGCGATGTACCGCGTAGGGCCGGCGACGGTGCGCTTGACCGCAGCCGAATCTCTTCGAGGGCTTCCGCTTCAATTAGTTTCTCAGGCATTGCCCCCTGCTGATGCCGACAGATTGAAAGCAGAAGCGGGTCAGCCAACGAGCATCAACGCCATTTTGGAATGGGTGTCGAAAGACAGGCGTTGAGACAATCTTTGTCCGCATCGCGGAGTTTGAAGGTCTGCTTCGGAGAAGCATGAACTTCCGCTAGGGGCCCTATCCGGCTGTACGCCTTGCTCCAAAGCGGTCACTTAACGAGTGCGGTACACGGCCCCTACGTATGTCTGGCGACGACCTTCATGTAGCGATCAGGTGTGTGGTGGTCAGGTTTTATTCTGACGAAGGATGACAACCTTCACCGCGGTCGAACGGTCCCGCGCGCGCCCTTCGAGGGTGTTCTCATGTCTGGGCGCAGCGGCCGTCACGATGATGCGGCCTGGCGGGATGCCACGGGCCTCGAAATACTTGCGCATGAACTCTGCACGCTTGCGGTCCACAGCCCACTGCGGCATCTCGGTGCGTTCGTTGGGATCTGCGTAGCCGGTGATCTCGATGCGAGTCACCTCGAACCCCTCGCTGATCCTGGCTGCGAGCTGGTCCAGTTTGGAGAAGGCAAGGGGATGCGGGTAGGCTTGCATGAGGTTGAAAAAAACGTCCGCCTCGAGGGTAACCGCGACCACCTGCGCCCCGGCAACACGCCGCTTGAGAGCAATGGGCTGCAGATTGCTTGGGGCTGGCAAACCGTTGAGCTTTTGCAGGGCGGGAATGGATGCCTCGGTATCCCAGCCGCAACGATCGAGCAATGCTTGCAATTGCTCTGCGCTGGTGGCCGATTCTGCGTATTGGCGAGCGCAGACACTTGTGCTTGCTGGAGCATTGGAGGGGGCGTCAGCGGGCCTGCTGGCGCAACCAATAAGCCCTGCTACCAAGGCAGCGGCAAGCGAACACTCAAGGATGTAATTCATTTTTTCGAATTGGTGCTGTCAATCAATGCAATGAGACGCGGCTGGCGTGCTCGCTCTGTCTTCCATCGACGCTAGTCAGTCAGAGGGATGAGTTGGATCGACCCAACGAGCGTCCGCTCTTGGCCGGCTGACGTCAGTCGAGGGGCCTGCCGATTGCGAAATCACATTCCAGCCCAAGGATTGCCGCGACCGACGACTGCAGTTCTTCAACCAGTTCTGGATCCATAAACTTGTAGTTGTCGGGGATGTCCATGACGTGAACCGGTTTTTCAGCGATCACCCGGGTGAACTCGGCGAGCAGTCGTGACTTGTGCTTCTCCTCCATCACCAAGATCACGTCGGCCCAGCGAATGTCCTCTACCGACAACTTGCGTCGGGCATTCGGACTCGTTCCGGCCGAGCGAACGGACAACTTGGGGTGCTTGCGCCAGACCTGCTCGGCGGTGGGACTGCGCCACTGATTCCTGCTGCAGACGAACAAGACGTTTCGCCCCTCGCCGACGAACTCGCTCGCAGCTTCGCGCAGAAGCTGATTTTCCGAGACCCGCGGATAGTCGAATCCGAGTTGATCGGCCCGAGCCACCTTGTCGGATCGCGTGTAGAGGTCTTTCCACCGCTTTTCCCGCGGCCAGCTATCTTTTCCAGACATGCTTTCTGTTCCAAGAAAAAGGAAGGTTCGTCGATGCTAGCGAATGAACATTTCCATGAAATTGAGTGCTCGCACCGAATGACCGGTCTTGGCCGACTGTAGCCGGTCGCGACCTCGGAGCTTCGGGCCCGAAGCCGAAGTTCGTTTTGCTCCGAAGCGGTCGTTCAGCTAGGTATCAACCGCGTGAGAAAAGCCATCGTTCTGGTTTGCCGTCGTTCTCATCGAGGTAAGCGATGAACTCGTCGTCAGTATCGAGTTCGTGTCGGACTCGCTCAATGTGGTGGGACATTCCAGCAGCACGAAGCACGGCCGAAAGGCCTTCAATGTCGCGGTCAGCGCCGCAAGCTCCGTACAAGTACGAATCGCCCTCGCGCGCTTCGAAGAAGAAGCCGGTCGTGGGCGACACTCGGTCCTGAACAAGCACCCCGGTATTCGCCTCCTCTGACCACTCGATGGTCAACGGGAACGGACATGAAGGCAGATGGGGCCTGAGGGCCTCATGGCCTTTCGGGGCAAACACCTCGATTGAGAAGTCGTTATCCATCGATCATTCCAAAGTCTGGTTCTGACCGACTGTAGCCGGTCGCGGCCTTGGAGCTTTGGGTCTGAAGCGGACATCGCGCTTGCTCCGATGCAGCCACTCGCTTCATGCTCCACAAGCACAGGCGTCTCTCGCTTGAGCGAAAGTGCGTTAACTGTTCCTGGCTAAAGCAGCGTAGCGTGACGCTTCCCAAGCCTCCAGCCATCTACTCGCATCGGGATTGCTTAGCGAACTGCGGATGTACTCCCTGACCTCCTGCGACGTTTCATCATCCGCTCCGGCCAAGAACGCCAGTGTCGGTGCCACGCCAGCACCAACAAAAAATCCGACCTCCAGTTCACCGACGTCCTGGTTTAAATACTGGGCCTTCCAGATCTCTAGTGCATCCGCAGGCTCGCCACACCGGCTGAGCAGGTAGGCACAGTGGAAAATCCCCTCCGCGCTTTCCTCGTCGCCCGCAACGCTTCCTTCCCAGACGGCGGTTCTGAATGAAATCTCCTTGTCCAGCAAGCGAAGAAGTAACCGGCGATAGGGACGAGGCTGCGTTTTGAATAGCAATCGGTACAACGCCTGCCGTTCAGTTGCGCTGTCCAGCATGCGCTCTAGTTCAGCGGCTGGCTGTCCATCTTCGATGTAGGAGCGAAGCAGCTCTTCAGTGGTCATACGTGGTGGTGGATTTAAGCCTCAGTGGTCGATGTCCGCTGTTGGCCGAGTGCGGGCTCTGCCTTAACGGACTCGAAGTCGCCTCGAGATCGAGAGCAAGGACGCAGCTAGCGCGCTAGACATCGAGCGCTCGCTGCCTGCGGATTTGACGTTTCTCCTCAGCACTAGGCGGCTTGTAAGCGTCGGAACGGCGTCGCCGGAGGGACTTTATCGCGGTAGATCTTGCGCGCATCGCCCCAGGATCGTTCACCGTCTGGGCTTCTGCCCACTCCAATGAACCTTCGATGGGCGCTCCTCTCAACGCGCACAGGCAAAGCGTCTGCTGATATGCCGTCCCGGAGTTGGAGAATGTTCTGATCACGAGCTCTTGCAGCTTTTTCTGTTGTTCTTGCGGCGGCACCAACCCGTCATCGAAGCTCGTCAATCCGTTCAACGCGCCCAGCGCTCGCCAGAACGGATCATCTGGCTCGTCCGATAGAGGGGTGGTCGACATGCAGTAGTCCAACAACACCGTTACGCTAGATTCAGAGCGAACTTCGCTTAAAACCGCAATGGCAAATATTGCAAGTGCTCGATCGGCGAGCAACTGCTTCAGTGAGGCGATGCCGCCGCGGCCGTAGGCGATGCAGGCTGCAGCCCAGCGCGCGAGCGGCGTTACTCTTGTTCCGTCTGCCAGCACGCCGTCCTGGTGCCATCCATGCTGCTCGCAGAGCCGCTCAATCTCATCAGCACCGTCCGCGCCGTACGCGAGTGAAAACCGAATCAAGTCTTCCGGATGAACCGCGCCACCGTAGGACAGTGGGCCGGAGCCCTTGGCGGCCTTGCGGGCAAGATCATTGAATTTCATCGGAGTTCGGCAGGCGTGCTTGCGGCGATTATGTTGTTCGCCAGCTGCCATCTAGGCCAACGTGGCGAAGGTCTGCTTTGGCCGGATGTTGCCACAAGCGGCGGAGCAGAGATGAGCCAGAGGTGCCTTCCCAATCCTCAATAGCGTCCTGCTCAGGCGGCCCTCTTCGCAAGAATCCTGCGAGCGATCACATCAACCCCTTCGTCGGTTTCGCCTGCGCTCGGGTTCAGGGCCATGCGCAGAAGGTGCGGCTCGACCGCCGCCGCGAGTTGAGATGACGGATCAACAAGTTTCTCGAGTACCCAGTACTTCCAGACGTAATCCTCGGATTCGAAGATCGCGTGCAAATGAGGTGCCAGCGGCTCACCAATTCCGGCCAAGAAGGGAGTGAGGACCTTTGTGACAGGCCAGTTGATGTCTTGCATCCAGGCGAGCAACGCAGGAAGCAGCGCGTCGACGGCTGGGTAGCCGAGAGCGACGATTGCTTCTGCCTTTGGGAGATCGTGTTTGTCGACTGGTAGAAGGTGCGCCGTGTTGGGCAAAAAATTCTCCTTCCTCTTCAACAGCCGCTATTGGCCGGCTGCAGCCTGTTGCGGTCATCTGACCTTCAGCCCTGAGCAAGAAGGCTGTTGCTATTCGGCGTCTGCTTCTTCGTCGCGCAGCCACTCCTCAGCCTGCTCGATGCCAGCATCGCTTTCGACCAGGAAGGTATAGGAGAAGTCGAAACGAAAGGCGTTTGATTGCTTCGCCGCTCTCCACCCAACGGGCGAATTGGCCTGCTCGGAAGGGACGTCCTCTGGTCGCGTTAGCTGAGCGGTAGCACGGCGAAATATCTTGCCGGTCACCTGCACACTGAACTCAAGGGCCGCTCCAACCGCCCTCGGCTCATAGTACTCGCCGCAAGCGGCGATCGCCTCGGCAAAGTCCGAGAACGGTCGCCGTACCACGATTTCGCGTTGGTCTTGGAAGACGGAAAGAAAGTACATGTTTAGGCGAACTATGCCATCCGAACGTCACCGGCCTGCTTGTCCGTGGCAACGAATTCGACGATTGAGGTGTTGTTGACCGCCATTGGGAAGCTGGAGGAAAGTCCGCTGTTGGCCGACTGTAGCCGGTCGCGGGTTTTAGCTTTGAAGCCCGAAGCAGCCGGTCGCGTCGCCCCTAAGCGGTCAATCGCCCGATCACGCAGGGCGGGCGCTGCGACATGGACCGGGCCCGACATATTGCGTGGTTCAGCGGCGTTCTCACCAACCATGGAAGCGCTCCCAGGTTTGCACCGTGCCATCCGCAGCCAGCGCCTGGTAGGCGGGAAACTGCGCACCGGTCGCGCAGGCATGGTTGGGCAGTATCCGCAACCGGGTTCCCGCCGGGAAGCGCGCCACGATGTCCGGGTCCGCGGCGCCTTCGCGCGACAGGATGCCGTGCTCTTGGTTGGCGGCCGACAGCAGGTAGCCCTCGATCGGCGTCCCGTCCACGGTGCACACCTGGCCATAGCCGTAGTCGCGCTGCTGCTTGCCCGTGCCCCGGTCGCGGCTCATGGCCATCCAGCCGGCATCGACGATGGCCCAGCCCTTGTCGGCCTGGTGCCCGATGACGGTGGTGAGCACGCTCAGCGCGATGTCTTCAACGCTGCAGACGCCCACGTTGCGCATCACCAGGTCGAAGAAGACATAGACCCCGGCACG
The DNA here is from genome assembly GCF_009755665.1 of Variovorax paradoxus. Taxonomy (NCBI): domain Bacteria; kingdom Pseudomonadati; phylum Pseudomonadota; class Betaproteobacteria; order Burkholderiales; family Comamonadaceae; genus Variovorax; species Variovorax paradoxus. The sequence continues at coordinate 2,174,613 of NZ_CP046622.1, read as the reverse complement.
CAGTTCGGTCACGCCCTCTAGAGACGCGGCTTCCAGCGCCGTGGGCGTGGAGCCTACCGACACGATGGGGCACGGCAGGCCCGCGGCGCGCAGGCGCTGCGCAGCCTGGACGCAGCCAGCGCGTTCCTGCTCGGCCAGGGCGGCCAGGGCCTGGGGCGTGTGCAGTTCGTAGCTGGAGCCCGCATGCGTGAGCACGCCAGCCAGGCGCATGCCGCCTTCGTGCAGCGCGCGGCCGACTTCGAGCAGGACGTCCTCGCCCGGCTTGATGCCGGAGCGGTGGCCGTCGGTGTCGATCTCGATGAGCACCTCGAAGACGTGGCCATGCGTACGGCCGTATTCGGCGATGGCCCGCGCGCCCTCGACGCTGTCGGTCAGGATCTGCAGCGCGCAGCCGCGCTGGCGCAGGTCCAGCGCATGCGCGAGCCGGTGCGACGCCATGCCGACGGCATAGAGGATGTCGGTCACGCCGCGGGCGAAGAACTGGTCGGCCTCCTTCAGCGTCGACACCGTGATGCCCGCCGCGCCGGCGGCAAGCTGGGCTGCGACCACTTCGGCGCATTTGCTGGTCTTCACGTGCGGGCGGAAGCGCACGCCCAACGCATCGGCCTGCTGCTGCATGCGCGCGATGTTCCGCTGCATGCGCTGAAGCGACACGATCGCTGCGGGGGTGTCGATCTCGGCAAGATGACTTGGCGGGGCGTTCTGCATGTTGTTCTTTCGGATCAGTCCAGGTATTGGCCCTTGGCCTTGAGGGCCGGCACGTCGTCGCGGATGCCGCGCGCGATGAGCGCGGTGACGGCCGCGGGTGTTGCATCGGCGGGTGCGGGCAAGTCGACACCCAGCCCTTCCATCTGCTTGCGAAGCGCCGGATCGGCCACTGCCTGCTGCAGCGCGCCGGTCAGTTTGGCGAGCACGGGCTGCGGGGTGTCGCGCGGGGCGAAGAAGGCGTTCCAGGAACGCACGTCCAGGGCATGGCCAGCTTCCGCCGCGGTGGCTGCACGCGGCAGCTGCGTGAGGCGCGTGCCCGACAGCACGGCGACGGCCTTGATGCGCCCACCGGCGATCTGCGGCAGCGCGGTGGTGGTCTGGTCGCACATGAAATCGGTCTGCCCGCCCATCAAGTCGTTGATTGCCGGCGCAACGCCCTTGTAGGGCACGTGCGTGACGTTCTGGCCGAGGGAGGACAGCAACAGCACGCAGCCATAGTGCGAAATCGACCCCACCCCCGCGCTGCCGTAGGAGGCCTTGTCCTTGTGCTTCGCCAGCCAGGCGCTGAACTCGCGCAGATCGTTCGCCGGCAGGTCGGCGCGGGCCAGCAGCAGCATCGGTGCCGCGCCCGCGGGGCCGATGGGCGCGAAATCGGCAACCGGGTCATAGGCCAGCTTCTTGTACAGCGCGAGGTTGGCCACATGCGTGCCGATGCCTCCGAACGAGATGGTGTAGCCGTCGGCGGCGGCCTTGGTCGCCTTGGTCAGGCCGATGACGCCGTTCGCGCCACCGAGGTTCTCGATGACGATGGGCTGGCCCAGCGGCGCAGCCATCTTCTGTGCGACAGCGCGGGCCAGTGCATCGCTGGGGCCGCCGGCCGGGAAGGGGACGATGAGGGTGACCGGGCGGTTTGGATACGACTGTGCGAAGGCGCCAGACGCAGCCAGCAAGCCGGCACAGAGGGAAGCAAGGCTGCCGGCCAGGCGAAGGGAGCGAATCATGGGCAGGTCCTGGAGTGGTGGGTTGAATCAGGAAGCGGCCGGACGGAAGCCGCGCAGCCATGGCAGTGCGTCATCGAGCGTGGGCGACTCGACCTCCGCCGGCGGCGCGCCTTCGGGCCGGGCGAGGCCGACGCGGTTGTGCCAGTAGGTGCGCAGGCCCACGCTGGCGGTGCCGAACATGTCGTAGCCTGAACCGGCAACGAAGGCTGCCTCGGCCGGCTCCACGTTGAGGCGCTCCAAGGCCATCCGGTAGGGCCTCGGATCGGGCTTGTAGAAGCCCGCCTCCTCGGAGGTCACGACCACGTCCCAGTCGATTCCCAGGCGCTCGGCGGCACGCTGGCCTAGGCGCCGCGAGCAGTTGGTCACCACGGCCAGCTTGCAGTGAGGCTGGAGCGCCCGCAGCAGTTCGGTGGCGCCGCTCCATGCGGGCAGCTCGTCCCAGTGGTCGTCCAGCGACTGAGGCGCGCTCGCCGGCAACCCCACCGTAGCGGCAGCCTGCCGCACCAGCTCTTCGTAGGGCACGTAGGCGCCGCAGCCATAGGTCAGCCGCAGGTATTCGGCGCGCCAGGTACGGCCCATCTGCTCGGAGCCCGCAGCCGCGTTCCAGACGGTCCACGAGTCGAGCAGCGCAGTGAGCAGGTCGAACAGCACGGCCCGGGGGTAGCGCCCGGTCGCGGCGGCAATGGGAGTCGAAGTGTTTTGCATGGCGCTCACTTTAGGTGTGCCAAGGCGCTTTCGTGCTTCACTCTTTCGTCATCAATAGTTAAGCTTTACTGAATGATGCAGATCGAAGACCTTCGCCTGGCTGCCGCGCTGCTGCGCGAGAGCTCGCTCAGCGCGGCTGCGCGCTCGCTCGGTGTCACGCCGCCCGCGCTGTCGATGCGCTTGCGCAAACTCGAGGCTTCGCTGGGCCTGGTGCTGGCCAACCGCACGTCGCGCAAGCTGCACCTGACCTCGGAAGGCGAACGGTTCGGGCGCGAGGCCTATGAACTCCTGCTGAAGTTCGACGGCCTGCGCGAATCCCTGCAGCGCGACGACCGGCGCCTGAGCGGAACGCTTCGGGTGGCCGCGTCCTTCGGCTATGGCCGCACGCATGTCGCGCCGTGGCTGTCCCGTTTCTCCCGGCTGCATCCGGCCCTGCGGCTGCAGCTGGACCTGCGCGAAACACCGTGGCCCGACAAGCACGATTCCGACGCGGTGGTGCACGTGGGCGCGGTGCGCGACTCGTCCTGGGTGGCCCATCCGCTCGCTTCCAACGAACGCTGGCTATGCGCGAGCCCGGGCTACCTGCGCGAGCACGGCACGCCCCGCAACCCGGCGGACCTGGCCTACCACGCCTGCATCTGCATCCGCGAGAACGACGAGGACGTGACACTGTGGCACATGCGACCCGCGGGCAGCGGCGCCCGCAAGAGCGAGACGATGCGCATCAACCCGGCGTTCGTCAGCAACGACGGCAGCGTGGCGCGCCAGTGGGCCGAGGATGGCCTGGGCATCGTGCTTCGTTCGCAATGGGATGCCGCCGAAGCGCTGGCCGCCGGCCGCCTCGAGCGCGTGATGGCGGACTGGGAATTTGGCGCCGCGCCGGTGGTGGTGCTGGTGCCCACGCGCAAGGGGCGCAGCGCGCGGGTGCAGGCGCTGGTCAGTTTCCTGGTGGAGGCGGCGGGTCGACCGGACGGGCGTGGCGCCGAGTCGCACCCGTGAATCCGCGTGCGGTGAGCGAAGACCAAGCGGCCGACATGCGAGACCTATCCTATCGATGACTGCTTGCGGACGAATAAACCCGGCGCATTGTCGAGGGGAGAACGCCTTCGGCGTCCAATTTGGAAAGACGTGCGCTACGTCCGCTCTTGGCCGACTGTTGCCGTACCCTTATGGCACTTTCTCCCGTGACCGCATCGCTGATGTCTCGAGTCGGCTTACCCAAGCGCCCGTGTTGAAGGATTGTTCCTGGCCAATTGTTGTCTGACGCCAGTTCAAACGTCGTGATGAAAGCTCACGCAGGCGCAGGCTCACTTCTCCACCGCTGCCGCCCCACCCTTCACCAGCGGCGAGTCTTGCACAGCATCGACCAGAAAGTCGACCATCACTCGCACCTTTGCGCTGAGGTGCCGACGGCTTGCATAAATCGCCAGGATGTCGACCGGTGGCATGTGATAACCGGGCATGACCTCCACCAGCCGACCGGCCTGCACATCATTGCCGATCACGAAGCTCGGTTGCCAGATGACGCCGGCACCAGCCAGCGCCGCGGCCCGGGCGGTTTCGCCATTGTTGGCGCGCAAGGCCCAGCGCACCCGCACGGACTCCAGCGTTCCGCCGGGGCCGGCAAACTGCCACTCGTCGGATGTCGCACCGTACGTGTAGCCCAGGCAAAGGTGCCTGGCAAGGTCTGCCGGCACCTGGGGCATGCCATGGGCCGCAAGGTAGCCGGGCGAGGCGCAGACCAGGTTCGGCGAGCGGCCCAGGCGGCGTGCGATATGGCTGCCCGAGGTGGTGCGCGAGATGCGGATGGCCAGGTCGTAGCCCTCTTCGACGATGTCGACCACGCGGTCGATGAGCGCGACGTCGAGTTCGACGTCGGGGTACTTCGCCATGAACTTCGGCCACAACGGCGCCAGCACGAGGCTGCCAAAGCTCAATGGCGCGTTGATGCGAAGGCGCCCCCGAGGCTGCAATGACGCAGTGGTGGCCAGGGCCTCGGTCTCCGCCACTTCTTCAAGAATCGATTTCGCCCTGTCAAAAAGCGCTTCACCGCCTTCGGTGAGCGACAGCCGGCGCGACGTGCGGTTGATGAGCCGCGTGCGCAGGTGTGCCTCAAGCTCGTTGATGTAGCGCGTCACGTTGGCTGGCGAGGTGTCCAGCGCGTCGGCCGCCTTGGTGAAACTGCCCCGCGCCACCACGGTGACGAACACCTCATACGCACGCAATCGGTCCATGAGCGGCACGTCCAATCATTCATGAAAGCTGAATGAGTAAACCACTTTTGGCCTCTTTCTGGAAGTGAAGCTGAACCATAAATTCACCCCATCCCAGAAACCAACAGAAGGAAGCTCAACATGACCGCAACCCGTTTCAACCCCGCCGCCCCCTCCACTCCCACCCGCCGCGACCTGCTTGCTGGCGCGCTCGCCGTCGGCGCCGCCCTGAGCTTGGGCGGCACCGCGCACGCGGCACCCGCCTCCGACGCGGTGCCGGGCTTCCGCTCGGGTAAAGCGGAAGTGAACGGCACCCGCATCAACTACCGCATAGGGGGCAGCGGGCCGGCTGTCGTGTTGCTGCATGGCTACGCCGAAACGGGGCACATGTGGAACCCGCTGATGCCGCTCTTGGCCAGGACGCACACGGTGGTTGTGCCCGATCTTCGGGGCGCCGGCAATTCCTCGAAGCCCGAGACGGGCTATGGCAAGAAGAACATGGCTGTCGACATCCACGAGCTTGTGCGCTCGCTCGGCATTCGCAGCGTCAGCATCGTCGGGCACGACATCGGCCTGATGGTGGCCTACGCGTATGCCGCGCAGTTTCCGTCGGAGACCGACAAGGTGGTGCTCATGGACGCCTTCCTGCCCGGGATCGGCGAATGGCAGAACGTGTGGCTCTTGCGCGACCTGTGGCATTTCCATTTCCACGGTGCCACGCCGCTGGCGCTTGTGAAAGGGCGCGAGCGCATCTATTTCGAGCACTTCTGGAACGACTTTGCGGCCGACCCCAAGCACTCGGTGCCCGAAGCCGACCGCCAGTTCTACGCCAGGGCCTATGCGCAACCCGGCGGCATGCGAGCAGGGTTTGAATATTTCAAGGCCTTCGAGCAGGATGCGGCCGAGTTCGCCGAACTGGGCAAGACGCCACTGCCCATGCCGATGCTGGTGCTCTCCGGTGAAAAGGCCGGCGGGAGCTTTCTGATCGAGCAGGGAAAGATGGTCGCAACCGATGTGCAGGGCGTCATCGTCAAAGGCTCCGGGCACTGGTTGATGGAAGAGGCGCCAGAGCAGGTCATTCCGGCATTGGTCAACTTCCTCGGCTGACGGGGAACTGCCGCGAACTCGCGGCCCGCGGGTGGCACGAACAACAGAACTCGGCGAACATGAACGCCGAACCAACCCAGGAGAACCAAGATGGATCTGCAACTCGATGGAAAGCTCGCGCTGGTGAGTGGAAGCACCGCCGGCATCGGCTACGCAATTGCGCGCACGCTCGCCCAGGAGGGCGCAAGCGTGATCGTGAACGGCAGATCGCAGGCCGCGGTCGAAGAGGCGGCAGAGCGCATCCGTTCGGAAACGCAAGGCACGGTGCTCGGCTACGCCGGCGACCTGAGCCGGGCAGATGCCGCCGAAGAAGCCGTGCGTCGTCATCCCGGCATCGGCATCCTGGTGAACAACCTAGGCATCTTCGAGGCCAAGGCATTCGAAAATATTCCCGATGAAGACTGGCAGCGCTTCTTCGATGTCAATGTGCTGAGCGGCGTTCGCCTCGCACGACTGGTACTGCCGGAAATGAAGCGAGCCAATTGGGGAAGAATCATCTTCATCTCGAGTGAGAGCGCCGTGCAGATACCAACCGAGATGATTCACTACGGCATGACAAAGACCGCGCAACTGGCGGTGTCGCGCGGTCTTGCCGAATCGCTCGCCGGAACGAACATCACAGTGAACAGCGTACTTCCGGGCCCAACCAAATCGCGCGGCGTCGGCGACTTCGTGGAAGGCATGGCACGCTCGAGCGACAAGAGCTTCGAGCAGGTAGAGGCAGAGTTCTTCGACCACGTTCGCCCCACCTCGCTGATCAAGCGCTTCGCCTCGCCGCAGGAGGTGGCCTCGCTCGTGGCTTACGTGGCAAGTCCGCTCGCCTCGGCGACGACGGGTGCGGCCCTTCGCGTCGACGGCGGCGTCGTCAAGAGCGCCTTCTGACGAACGCTTGATGCCTAGGTGTCGGCGTTGACGGCTGCAGTAGCACGACGATTCGGGCGGCGCGCGAAGTGCGCGGGGGGCTGGCCTACATGGCGCGTGAATGCGACGCTGAAAGCACTGGCCGAGCCGTACCCGACGCGCCCAGCGACGTCGGCGACCGTTGCGCCATCAAGGCTGAGCAAGCGCTTGGCGACCGCGATGCGCCACCCGAGCAGGTATTCCATCGGCGTCACGCCGACGAGTCGGCTGAACCGGGTGAAGAACGCAGACCTTGACATCGCGGCCTCGCGCGCGAGCTGGGCGACGGTCCACGATGCGTTCGGCTGCTCGTGCATCCGTCGGATCGCCTGGGCCAGTCGCTCGTCGGCCAGGCCGCGGACGAGTCCGGGCGAGGCCGCCTGTTCCGGCGTCGATCGAAGCGCCTCGATCAGCAGCACGTCCAACAGGCGGGCGAGCACGACGTCGCGCGCAGGGCGCCGGGCGCGGAACTCCGCGTGGACCAGCGACACGAGCGTGGTGAGCGTCGGCTGGCCTCGGACGTGCACGAGCTGCGGTAGCAGCGACACCAAAAGTTGCGCGTCCGGCGACCCGAAGATGCAGTAGCCGACCAGCAGCCGCACATCGGGCGGCGCGTCCGGGTCACCGTGCCGGATCTCGCCGTCGGGGCGGAAGGCGTACGCCGTCTCCTCGCCGTCGGCCGGTGGCTCCAGGCTCGACACCGAGAAGTCGAATGCGGCAGGAACGAGGACGAAGTCTCCCTCTTCGAGTACCAGGGCTTCCTGCCCCTGAACCGTCAGCCGAGCGGCTCCTTCCAAGACGGCGCAGAAGAACGGGCGGCCTGCTTCAGCGCGACGCGCCACCCACCGCCCGGCGGCCGTGGCTAGCTTTGCGAACGGAGCACTCGGGTGCAGCAGGGTCACGACCTCGGCGAGGGGATCGACCAACATTCTTTGGACTCTTGAACACGAATCATGGACTTTGCATTGTATGCAGTCCTGTCTTCCAACAGTATCGTTGACCGATTGGTACCGCGCCGTCGGTCGTCGATGCGAGCCAAGCAATCCCAACCTCTGAAGGAAACCTCTCATGTCCACCTCCATCTCGCCCCTTGGCGCCATCGCCGCCGTTGAGCCTGTTCCCGTCGTCTCCGTCAGCCCGATCGTGCTTCCGGCGCCGGGGCGCGCCGTCGCACTGCAGGTGCGCGTGTCCGCACCGGCGACCGGCCGCGATCTCCCGATCGTCCTTCTTTCCCACGGGCATGGCGCGTCGAACAACCTGTCGTCGCTGAACGGGTACGGGCCCCTCGCCAACTACTGGGCTGCTCGCGGCTTCGTCGTCATCCAGCCGACGCACCTGTCGTCGGCAACCCTGCGTGGCGTCGTCGACCCGAGCGGACCCGAGGGAGCGCTGTTCTGGCGCTCACGCGCCGAGGACATGAGCCGAGTCCTTGACGCGCTCGACGCGCTCGAAGAAGCCGTCCCGGGGCTGCGTGGGCGGGTGGACCGGAGTCGGGTCGCGGTGGCTGGACATTCGCTTGGCGGCATGACAGCGGGGATGCTCCTCGGCCAGCGCGTCACCGACGCCGACGGTACCGTGGTCGATCTGCGCGACCCGCGCATCGCCGCGGGCGTCATCATCGCCGGGCCGGGCAATCCGGCGTTTCTGACGGGGGCTGCGCGAGACCGCTATCCGATCCTCCGCACGATCGACTTTTCCGCGATGACGGCGCCCGCGCTCGTTGTCGTCGGCGATCGGGACATCAATCCGATGTTCTCCGACCAGGCGGCCTATCGGGCCGGCGCGTATACCCTGAGCCCTGGCCCTAAGGACCTGCTCACCGTGTTCGCAGGCGAGCACATCCTTGGCGGGATCTCCGGCTATGACGCGGCGGAAACTACCGACGAAAGCCCGGCGCGCGTAGAGGCGGTGGCGCAGCTGACGTGGGCTTACCTGCGCACCGCGCTCAACCCGGCAGACTCGGCGTGGACGGCCGCGTGCGCCGCGCTGCGCGATGCGCCTAGCCCGATCGCTCGGGTTGACGCCAAGTGATGCATCTCTGAATCCGCACCGAAGATAAGGTGCACTGCCGCTTGCCTCTTCAGATGCCTCAATTCCGGACGCTGACGGAATATCCGCTTTCAGTGCGAAGAGCCTTGACCATCTGGACACCCCGCGCGGTCCGCGGGGCGCGTCGTAGGCCTTGCGGGATGTGGCGTGTGACGGCCGTGAACAGCGCCGAACAGCACGCGCCGTGAACGGTGGCGGCGAACTGGAACGTCTTTGTAAAAGGGCAATCCCCCTCATCGCTCTCAAAAGACTCCGAATACCTTCAACAAGATGATGACGCCAATGGGGACGCCGCATAGCCAGAGGATGATGCTTTTCATTTGACTGCCTCGGTGGTGGATACGCTGTCACGGTAGCCAGCGTCACCTCGGCCGGCGAAGGGAAAAAACGACCTTTGCAGTAGGAAAACGTCCGCGCCGGTGATCTCCGACGGTTTGCGCCGGGATAGGGCTGATGCTTCGCCTGGGTGTGTCGAGCGAGTCACGCCGATGGTTCCGCGATTTGGATGAAGGCGGCCCACGGCATCCAACAAAACGCCCCTTCGAGCGGGACGACATTGCCGTCCGCTACGAGCGCTTCCCCAGTAAGCACATTCGTTAGCCTCGCACCCCCAAGCCCTTCAGGCAACACCACCCTCGTCCCCCGCCACGCAGCCGCTTCAGGAAGCACCGGCGCACCCCTTTCCGCCTCACCACGCGCAATGCCAGCAAACAACCGCCCGGCAATCACCACCAACGTGCGCCCTTCATGCCTCCGCGCAAAGGCCACCACATGCCGGGCCAACGGCCCTTCGACCGCGAGCCCTTCATAGCTGCCGTCGCGAAAAAGCTCCGCGTGCTCGCGTCGCAGCGACAACATCCGCCAGATGAACCAGAGCTTCGCGCTTCCGTCGTGAGGCGCCTCGGCGAGCGACTGCACCCGCGCCGGCTGGTCGGTTTCGCCGGCCATCGCCTGAAGCTGATCGAGCCGCTGACTGCGCAGCTCATAGTCCACCGGCCGACGGTTGTCAGGGTCGACCAAACTCAGGTCGATGAGTTCACTGCCCTGATACAGATCGGGCACGCCCGGCGAGGCGTACTTCAGCAGCGTCAGCGTGAGGCCGTTCCACGCGCCGAACCACGCGAGGCGATCGGCCATGCGCTGGATGTCGGCAAGGCAGCCGCCTTGCGAACGATCGGAAAGAATCTTTCGTACCAAGGCCTCCAGTGCCTCTTCGTACTGCGCATCGGGCTGGGTCCAGCGCGTGTGCGACTTGGATTCGCGCGCGGCCTTTTGCATGTACTGCAGCACGCGCTGTTCATACGCAGGCGCGGCTTCGGCGCTGAGTCCGCCGAAGGGCAAGGTGCCGAGCAGGGTCTGGTAGAGCAGGTATTCGTCCGCGCGCGAAGGCGCAGCCGCCTCGTGCCCGCCGCGGCAGAGCGCATGCCAGCGCGTGAGCGCATCGCGCCACTCGTCCGGCATTTCCGAAAGCACGTCGATGCGGTTGCGCACATCTTCCGAGCGCTTGTTGTCGTGCGTGGAAGTGGCCAGCATGGTGTGCGGCCAGTGGCACGCGCGGTCGGCGCTGAGCGAATGAAACTCTTCCACATCGAAGCCGAACTGATCGGGCTCGCCGCCCACCTCGTTCAGCGCGCTGAGCGGAAAGTAGCGGTAGAACGCGGTGTCTTCCACGCCCTTGGCCGCAACGGGTGCGCTGAACTGCTGAAAGCGCACAGCAAACCGGCGCACGCGCTCGGCCAGTGCCGGGGTCGCATGCTCAGCGGCCTCTCCGCGCAGGGAGCGGCGCACAAAGGCGAAGATGGAACGGTCGGCATCGAGGCTCTGGCGTTCGGCGGCGTCGGTGGCTGCATCGATGAAATGCGCGTCTTGCGCGGATGGCGCATCGACGATGTAGGTGCGGTACACCGGCATGCATGCGGCCACGCCGGCCAGTGCGCGGCGCAGCGCGTTGAGCGTGTAGTCGCGCGTGGTGCGGTCGGCGCGTGCAATTCGCAGCAGCTCGGTGGAGAGCACGTTCAGCTCCGACGCGAGCGCGCTGCGCATGACCTCGTGCTTGCCTGCGCGGGCCACTGCATCGAAATCTTGCGCATCGCCGGTGAAGCGGTGCCAGGTTTGCCGCAAGGCGTCGGCCGCGGCGGTGTCCACCAGCACGCCGTTAGCCACGTTGGCAAAACGGTAGCCGGTGGTGCCGTGCACATGCCATTCAACCGGCACCTCTTCTTCAGAGGCGGCGATTTTCTCGGCCACCACATACAGCGGGCGCTGGGGCCTGCCGTCGGGCCCTGGGGCCGGCAGCACGATGCCGGCGCGGCGCGCATAGCCTTCCTGCAGTTGCCTGAAGTAGCGCGCGGGGTCGTACAGGCCGTCGGGGTGGTCAATGCGCAGGCCGTCCACCACGCCGGCAGCGGCCAGGTCCAGCGCAAAGGACTGCGTGGCCTCGAACACTTCGTCGCGCTCCATGCGCACCGCCGCCAGGTCGTTGATGTCGAAGAAGCGCCGGTAGTTGATTTCATCCGCCGCCACGCGCCAGTACGCGAGCCGGTAGGCCTGCACCTCGATGAGCCGGTGCAGTTCGTCGCGCGCGCTGTCCGATGCCAGGTTCAGTTCGGCCACCGCTGCAAGCACGGCGCGCGCCAGCGCGGGATGCGCCTGCACCAGTTGCGCGAGCCGGGTCTTGAACAGCTCCTTGTCGCGCACGCGCTCGGTGCGCTCTGAAGGCGCCTGCGCATGGCGGCCCGGCAGGTGGCCGAAGGCGGCCGAGAGACTGGCCAGTTCCGCCGCAAGCACCGGGTCCTTCAGGTGCGGCAGCGCACGCCCCAGCACCACCGGATAGCTTTCGGGCGCAAGCGGAAACCGGTGGTCGAAATAGCGCAGCGCAAAACTGCCCTGCGCCGCTTCGAAATGCAGCACCAGGTCACCGCCGGAGAGCACCTCTCCGTAGTGGCCGCCGAGCACCGGCAGCAGCACCTTGCCGGTCAGCTCTTGGTTGAGCGGCTGCCAGTCGATGTCGAAATACTGCGCGAATAGCGAGGCCGGGCCGTTCTCGAGCACGTCCATCCACCAGGCGTTGTCGGCGCCGAGCACGCCCATGTGATTGGGCACCATGTCGAGCAGCTGCCCCAGGCCGTTGGCCTGCAGCGCTTCAACAAAGCGCGCAAAACCTTCGGTGCCGCCCAGTTCGGGATTGATCTGCGCATGGGCCACCACGTCATAGCCGTGGGTGCTGCCCGCGCGGGCCCGCTGGATGGGCGAGCAATAGACATGGCTCACGCCGAGCTGCGCCAAGTAGGGCAGCACGCGGATGGCATCGTCGAAGCTGAAGCCCTTGTGGAACTGCAGGCGATAGGTGGCCCGCGGCACGCGCGCTTGCATGAGCGGCACCGGCTCCGCGCTTGCGCTTGCGCTTCGGCGAGGCCGCGCAGCGCGCAGATGCCCGGCCAGGCCCTGCATGGCGTCGCTCGCGGCCAGTGCATCCACCGACGACGCGAGCTTGCGCCGCCAGTTCGGATGCGTGTCGACCGTGCCGGGCATGTTGGCCTGTTCCACCTCGCCGGCCACGTCTTCGAGCTGGAACACCATCAGCGCCGACGGCGCAGCGGCCAGAAACGCGTGGATCGCTTGCATGGTCTGCGGCGAGGGTGTTGCCAACGCCAGTGCCTGCGCGGCTTCGTCGTGCGACAGCAGCCCCGCCTCGCGCACCGCCAGCATCAGCCGGATTCGCTCCTGCGCCCGATCGAGCAGTTGCCGGTCGAACAGCCCAGGGTCCGGAAAAAGGCCCAGCGCCAGCCTGAGCCGGAGGTCATGTCCCGACCACCAGCCCGCGAGCGTGGCAAGGTCGTGCGTGCTGATGGCCACCAGTGCCGCCGGTGGATATGCCGCGGGCGGCGTGAACACGCCGCCCTGCTGCTTTTCGAAGTAAAGGAGCCGGTAAGAAAGCACATCGGCCCGCGCGAGAGCATCGCGCATTGCGTCTTCGACCGTGCCCAGGTCTTCGCCCACGACCATGCAGCGATGGCGATGGCTTTCCACAGCCACGATGGCGAGCATCTCGTCGACCGCATAGCGCACGTAGGCGCCGTCGTGCGCGGTGCGGCCCGGTGGAATCCAGAACAGGCGCATCAGCCCCATGACGTGGTCGATTCGCAGCGCGCCAGCGTGGCGCATGTTCTCGCGCAGCATCTGCACGAAGGGCTGGTAGTGATTGGCGCGCAGGCGGTCCGGCCGCAGCGGCGGCAGCCCCCAGTTCTGCCCGGCCGGGTTGAACTCGTCCGGCGGCGCGCCGATGCTTGCGCCCACCGCAAAGCAATGCTGCGCGCCCCATGCGTCCGAGCCGCCGCGATCCACCGAAACCGCCAGGTCGAGGTAAAGGCCGATGCCCATGCCGAGCGCCTCGCAGCGTGCACCCGCACGCGCAAGCTGGCGTTCGGCCAGCCATTGCAGGTATTGGTGGTACTGCAGGCGGTCCGCATGCCGATCCGCAAACTCCCGCACTTCGGGCGAGTCGATGTCGCGGTAGGCCTCGGGCCACACGAGCCAACCCCAGCATTGCGGGTCTGACGCCGCAAAGTGGGCCTGCAGCGCTTCGAACAACGCGTGGCGCCGGAGCGATTCGCCCTGCCCGGCAACGAATTCCAGGAAGGCCTTGCCGGCCGGGTCGGCACCGCCGGCGAGCGAAAGGTGGTGCGTTCTGAAGTGCTCGAAAAGCAGTTCCAGCACTTCGAACTTGGCAGCGGCCACGCCCACATGGTCCACCAGCGGTAACTCGCGCAGTGCGGCCAGCTTCGCCTGGAACTCGGGCGATTCCACGCGGCGGCGCGCGGGCTCGCACGCGGCAAAGTCGTCCACCGCCTCGATGTCGATGTACAGCACGTTGAGCCGTTGCCGCGACGAAGGGCTGTAGGGGCTCGCGCGCTGCGGGTCCGTAGGGAACAGCGCATGCAGCGGGTTCAGCCCGATGACATCGGCGCCCTGCCCGGCCATGCTGTCGATCAGCGCGTCCAGGTCGCCAAAGTCGCCGATGCCCCAGTTGCGCGGCGAGCGCAGCGCATACAGCTGCACTGCCGGCCCCCACACACGGCCACCGTCGCGCACCGCCGGCGGCCGGTAGCAGCGCCCGGGTGACGCGACGACCATGGTCTCGCCGTCCAGCCCATCGATTCGCAGCCAGTGATAGCCGGGCGCAAGCGGTTCCGCCAGGTGCAGGATGCAGCCGCCGTCGTGCAGTGCGTGCGCATCGGCCTCACCGTCGCGAAGGCGGCCTTCTTCATCGCGCAAGTGCCAGCGCAGCCTGCCCGCCAAATGGCCTTGCCGCGGCAGATGCACGCTCCAGTGCGGCGCCTGCGCTGCGACAACGAGCACCGGCGGCATGGCCTGCTGCGCAATATCGCCCGCTGCGGCACCCGCCTGCACACCGAACTCGGCCAGCAATGCGACAAGGCTTTCGGGCGTCGCATGGCGCTGCGTGCCGAAAGCGTCGAAATAGGCGGCGGAGATGCCGTAGTGCCTGCAAAGGCGCTCCAGCGCATCGGGGGACCACTGGGTCGAATCAGCCACCGGACACGTCCTCCAGCGTCGCGTGCACCGCGCCGCGCTCAAGCCGCAGGCCCGCCGCATCTGCCGCAGCACCTGAGCTGTAGACCTGCGCACCGGGCGGCGCCGCGGCTTGCGTGGCGGCCTGCGCACCGAAGTTGGCCAGCAGGTGAAGGCGCCTGGCCGGCTCGCCGGCCGTGGAGCTCACCAGCTCCCACTGCACCTGGACCACGCCGTTTTCGCAGCGATAAGTTCCAGCGTGCCGGGCACCAGCCAGGTGCGGCACCAGCATGCGGTGGCGCGCCTCGAGCAACTGCTGCATTTCGCACAGCCGTGCAAAGTGCGGTTGCGTGCCGCGCTCGCGCCACCGGAGCTTCGAGGCGGTAAAGGTCTCTTCGGCGTTGGGGTCGGGAATACGCGCGCGGGCCGCTTCGTCCGCAAAGGCCGCAAAGCCGCCGAACTCGGCCCGCCGCCCTTCTGCCACGGCAGAGGCCAGCTCGGGACCAAAGTCGCAGAAGTACAGGAACGGCGACGACGCCGCGAATTCGTCGCCCATGAAGAGCATGGGCACGTGCGGCGAGAGCAGCACGCAGGCAAACGCGGCGCGTACCAGCGCCGGGTCGCCCATGGCATGGATGCGTTCGCCGAAGGCGCGGTTGCCGACCTGGTCGTGGGTCTGCAGGTAGGACACGAAAGCGGTCGATGGCAACTGCGTGCTGGGTTCGCCGCGCAACTCGCCGCCGCGGAAGGCCGATGCCTGTCCCTGGTAGATGAAACCCTCGGCCAGCGCGCGCGCAAGGCGGCACGCGGGGTCGTCGGCATAGTCGGCGTAGTAGCCGTCGTGCTCGCCGGTGGTCAGCACGTGCGCCGCATGGTGGAGGTCGTCGTTCCACTGTGCGGTGCCCGCAACGGGCAGGCCGGCGCCGTCGCGTGCCAGCAGCGAGGCCAGGTTGGCATCGTTCTCCAGCACCAGGTGCACCTGCCTCTCGCGCGCCGGGCCGGCGTTCAGCGCCTCGCGGATTTCCTGGACGATGTGCTTTTCGGACGAGTCGCGAATGGCATGGATCGCATCCATGCGAAGGCCGTCCATATGGAACTCTTCCACCCAGTACAAGGCGTTGTGCATGAAGAAGTCGCGCACGGTGCGCGACTTGTCGCCGTCGAAGTTGATGGCGGCGCCCCAGGGTGTGCGCTCCGCCGCGTTGAAGAATTCGGGGCAGCACGCGTGCAGGTAGTTGCCTTCGGGCCCGAAGTGGTTGTAGACCACGTCGACCAGCACCATCAGGCCGAGTGCGTGCGCGGCATTGACCAGCGCCTTGAGATCGTCCGGCGTTCCGTAGCTGGCGTCGGGCGCAAATTGCAGCACGCCGTCATAGCCCCAGTTGCGCGCGCCCGGAAAATCCGCCAGCGGCATGAGCTCGATGGCAGTGATGCCCAGTTCCGCAAGCTCACCGAGCCGCTCGCGCGCAGCCTCGAAGGTGCCCTCTTCCGTAAAGGTACCCACGTGCAGTTCGTAGACCACCGCCTCGTGCCAGGGGCGCCCGCGCCAGTCGGTGTCGGTCCATTCGAAGCGGTGCGGGTCGACGATGCGGCTGGGGCCATGAACGTCGTCCGGGTTGTAGCGCGATGCCGGGTCGGGAATGGTGGTTCCATCCGCCAGCCGATAGGCGTAGCTATCCCCATGGCGCGCATCCGGCAGCGTCAGGCGGTGCCATCCATCCTCGCTGCGCGGCATCGCGTGCGAAGCGTCCGCACCGCCGGCAGGCGTGTGCACCAGCGTGATGCCGTCCGCGGAAGGAGCCCAAAGTGCAAAGTCGACGCCGCCGCCGTTGTTGCTGTTGACGGTAGCCCCAAAGGGCATGCGATGAGCGCGTTTCATGGCCGTACATCCGGTCGGCTCAGCACCACGAGCGAGCGGCACTGCAGCGGGTAGGCGGGCTCCGACCACGCGGGCGCAAGCGCGGCCACGTCTTCGGTGGCGGGCGGTGGCGAGGCGCTGGCGGTGTCCAGCAGCAGCCGCCATGCGCCGTACGGCGCGGGCGGCAGCGTGAACTTGATCTCGTCGTGGTGCGCGTTGAACAACACCAGAAAGTCGTCGTCGTGCAGCGCCTCGCCGCGCGGCCCCCGGTCGACGATGCCGCCGCCGGACATGTACATGGCAAAGCACCTGGCGTTGGCGTCGCCCCAGTCCTCCGGGCGCATTTCGGCGCCGTCGGGCTTGAGCCAGAGCACGTCGGTCACGCTCTCGGCCTCGCTCGGCTTGCCGGCAAAAAAGCTGCGCCTGCGAAACGAGGGGTGCGCGCGCCTGAGCGCGATCGCGCGTTCCACAAAGGTGACCAGCGCCTGCCGCTCGGGCGTGGGCGTCCAGTCGAGCCAGCCGAGCTCGTTGTCCTGGCAGTAGACGTTGTTGTTGCCGTTCTGCGTGTGGCCGCGCTCGTCGCCGGCCAGCAGCATGGGCACCCCTTGCGAAAGCAGCAGCGTGGCCAGCATGTTGCGCTTCTGGCGCTCGCGCAGCGCCACGATCGCGGGGTCGTCGGTCGGCCCTTCCGTGCCGCAGTTCCACGAGATGTTGTGGCTGTTGCCGTCGCGGTTGTCTTCGCCGTTGGCTTCGTTGTGCTTGTCGTTGTAGGAGACCAGGTCGTTGAGCGTGAAGCCGTCGTGCGCGGTAATGAAGTTGATGCTCGCAGTGGGCTGCTTGCCCGACCAGCCGTACAGGTCTTCGGAGCCGGTGAGCCGCTTGCCCACTTCGCCGATCACGCCCGCGTCGCCCTTCCAGAAGCCGCGCATGCCGTCGCGGTAGCGGTCGTTCCATTCGGCCCAGCCCAGCGGAAAGTTGCCGACCTGATAGCCGCCATGGCCCAAGTCCCATGGCTCGGCAATGAGCTTGACGCGGTTGAGCGTCGGGTCCTGCCGGATCGCATCGAAGAACCCGCCAAGGTTTTCGACCTTGCCCGACTCGCGTGCCAGCGCAGAAGCCAGGTCGAAGCGAAAGCCGTCGACATGCATTTCCTCGGCCCAGTAGCGCAGCGAATCCATCACCAGCTGCAGCGCATGCGGATGCTCCAGGTTGACGGTGTTGCCGCAGCCGGTGAAGTCGTCGTAGTAGCGCCGGTTCTCGGCGTTGACGATGTAGTAGGAGGCGTTGTCCACGCCTCGCATCGAGAGCGTCGGCCCCAGCTGGTTGCCTTCGCAGGTGTGGTTGTAGACCACGTCGAGAATGACCTCGATGCCGGCCGAGTGCAGCGTTTTCACCATGGTCTTGAACTCCTTCACCTTGCCGGAGGCGCTGTAGCGCATTTCGGGTGCGAAGTAGGCCAGCGAGTTGTAGCCCCAATAGTTCTGCAGGCCCTTCTCGGCCAGGTGCCTGTCGTTCAGGAAGCTGTGCACCGGCAAAAGCTCCACGGTGGTCACGCCCAGCCGCTTCAGGTAGTCGACCACCGGCGCGCAGCACAAGCCGCCGTAGGTGCCGCGCAATTCGGTCGGCACGTCGGGATGGCGCATGGTGAAGCCGCGCACGTGCAGCTCGTAGATGACCATGTCCTGCCAGGGTATGGATGGCCGGCGGTCGTCGCCCCAGGTAAAGGCGGTTTCGAGCACGCGGCCCTTGGGCACGAGCGGTGCGCTGTCGCGCCGGTCGAACGACAGGTCTTCCCGCTTGCTGCCCACGGTGTAGCCATAGAGCGCATCGCCCCAGCGCAGCTCGCCGATCAGGTCCTTCGCATAGGGGTCGACCAGCAGCTTGTGCGGGTTGAAGCGGTGCCCCTCTTCGGGCTTGTACGGCCCGTGCACGCGGTAGCCGTAGGCCAGGCCCGGGCGTGCCTCGGGCAGGTAGCAGTGCCAGATGCCGTCGGTTCGCTCGCGGATCGGAATGCGCTGGATTTCGTGGCGGCCTTTTTCGTCGAAAAGGCACAGGTCGACGCCCTGTGCGTGTTGGGAGAAGAGCGCGAAGTTCACGCCCTCCCCGTCCCAATTGGCGCCGCGCGGATACGGGCGGCCCGGCCACACGGCCGTGATGAAAGGTCGTTTGCTGCGTGTCATCGAGTCAGGTATGAGAGAAAGAGGCGAAGAAGAAAGAGAGAAGGCGCTCAGCGCGGTGGCCGCTCGCCGGGCGAACTGCCCTTGTTGGGCTCGACGACGATCGTCGGTGTTGTTGTGGTGTTGCTCTTGTCGTGGGGCGTGCGCGGCCACCAGCGCTCGATCTGCGCCGCGGCCCAGTCCTTGCCCGCGAGCCCGAAGGCCAGGGCCAGCGCAAACACCACGCCCGCCAGCACCACCAGGAAGCTCTCGCGCACGATGTCGCCGCCCACCTTGATCTGGTCCAGCGCAATCAGGATGACGAAGGCCATGACCGCATAGCGCGCAATTTGCCCGAGCAGCACGGCATCGCGCATCTGCGCGCCGCGAAAGTAGCTCGACACCGCCTCTCCCACGAAGCGGGCGAAATACGAACCGAAGGCCAGCACCAGCAAGGCGACGAAGAGATTCGGCACGAACCACACCACGCGCCCGAGCAGGTCGGCGATGTAGCTCAGCCCCAGGCCGTTGAAGGCCACCAGCAGCGCGGCAAGAACGACGAGCCAGTAGGCCAGCACGCCGAAGAGGCTGCTGGTGTCGCCGCCCCACCCGCCCTGGCGCAAGAAGTTGTCCAGACCGGCGCGTTCCGTCAGCACGTTGAAGTTGATGGCGCGCAATGCCTTGGTGACGGCAAACCGCACCGTCTTGGCGATGAGCCAACCGGCGAGCACCACGACGAGTGCAATGGCCAGGCGAGGCACGAAGGCCCCAACCTGGTAGAGCATTGCGTTCAGCGGCTCCAGGTGAATGCCAAATCGGTCCATGAGTCTCTCCGGTGCGTGAATGCGGTTGCGGACGAAAGCGGCGGATGCGGTGCAGGCATCAACCGGGCCGCTCTGCCTGCAGGAGCGCCAGCACGCCGTTCAGCGGCACCTGGGCCCAGTCGGCGCGGTTGTTGAGCTCGTAGCGCAACTCGTACAGCGCCTTTTCGAGTTCGAACAGCGCGAGCAGCTCGGTGTCGATGTGCGCACTGCCGTCGCCGCCGGCTGCCTGCGAGTAGCCGTCCATGAAGGCCTGGCGCGTGGCCTGCTCCCATGCCGCGGCGGGCGGCGCCAGGTAGGCGGCTTCTTCCACGCTCTGCGCCACGCGCCGCAGGGCCGACCATCGCGCATAGTTGAACGAGCGCAGCATGCCCGCCACGTCGCGCAGCGGCGATCCCTTGGCCCGGCGCTCGTCGAAGCTGCGGGCCGGTTCGCCCTCGAAATCGATGATGACGAAATCGTTGTCCCGCACCAGCACCTGGCCCAGGTGGAAGTCGCCGTGGTAGCGGCTCTTGATGCCGCCCTGCGTTTGCGGCTTGCGCGCCGCGATCGAAGCCTGCAGCGCGTCTTCCATGGTGAGCAGCGCCTGGCCGTCGATCTGCGCCGGCCCGGGCAGTTGGCCCAGCCTGTCGCGCAGGAGCGAGAGCGTCGTGGCAACGTCGGCCCTGGCCTGCGCTGCATAGCGGGCGATGTCCTCGGCCAGCAGCGGCTCGGGCTCGAAGGCCGCGGCGCCCGTGCGCATTGCCAGGGCCCTGTGCAGCTCGGCGGTGCGCCGCCCCAGCGTGGCCATGAGCGCGAGAAAGCCGCCGTGCGCGGCCAGCGGGTCGGGCAGCGCGCCGTTGGTAGTGGCAAAGTCGCGCAGGAACCGCTCCAGGTAGCCCAGCGTGTGCTCCCACCCGTCGCCCTGGTTCGACACATACGACTGCACCATGGCCAGCGTCATGGTGCGGCCGTCGTTGGCGGTGTATTCAAGCGCGCCCAGTACCGGAACGCAGTGCGGGAAGTGCGCCACGTCCGTCAGGAAGCGGCCCATCTCCAGTTCGGGGTTCAGGCCTTCGCGCAGATGCCGGTAGCCCTTGAGAAACAGGGTTTCGTTCACCGTGACCACCGTGTTGCTGCTCACGCCGCTCGGCCGCCCGACAGGCAGGCTGTCGATGTCGGCCTTGACGGCGGCAAACGCCGCCGTGGGACGGAACCTCAGCCGTCCATGTGCGGTTTCCAGGTCCATGCCGCTGCGGATGGCCTGCAGCAGCGCACGGCAAAAAGCCTCGTCGTAGAAGGCGTCGCCCATCAGGCCCACTTGCGCCTGCTGCCGCACCTTGGCCACCGCGGCCTGTGCCACGCCGGCCATGCGCTCTTCGTCGCGCTCTTCCCAGGCCAGGGCCAGGGGCATGAAATAGGTGGCGCCGCCTTGCGGACCGTCCAGCTCGAGCAGCGGCAGCATCCAGCTCAACGAGCCGGACTCCCACACCGCGTGGTCCGCCAGCCGCGCACGCTCGATGGTGGTTCCCTTCGATGCGTACCACCGCTGGATCTCGATATGCCGCGGCAGCACCTCCTGCTCGAACTGCGCGCGCATGCGCTCGGACATGCCGATGCGCCACGGCATCACCCGGTCGCGGAAGAAGCTGGTCCAGCCGTCGAACAGCACCAGCGTGGGCCATTCCTGCAGCGCCACGCCTTCCTGGTGCCAGCTGGGCATCTCGGCGTCGGACGTGAGCCTGAACCAGTAGAACCCATACGAGGCCAGCGTGAGCAGGTACGGCAGCTCGCCGATGGGAGGAAACGGCGCGCGGCCCAGCATCTCGATGGGCACGCGGCCCTTGAAAGCCGAAAGGTCGAGTTCCACCGGCTGCGCGGCGCGCGAGAGGTTGAACACCGTCAAGATGATGTCGTCGCCGTACTCGCTCAGGTAGGCGAGGATCTTTCGGTTGCCCGGCTTCAGGAAGCGCCGCTTGCCGCGCCCGAAGGCATGGCTGGTCTTGCGCACGGCCAGCATGCGCTTCGTCCAGTTGAGCAGCGAGCTGCTGTCGCGCGCCTGCGCCTCCACGTTGAGCGCCTCGTAGCCGAACATCGGGTCCATGATGGGCTGCAGGTACAGGCGCTGCGGGTCGGCGCGCGAAAAGCCGGCGTTGCGGTCGGGGCTCCACTGCATGGGCGTGCGCACGCCGTTGCGGTCGCCCACGAACACGTTGTCGCCCATGCCGATTTCGTCGCCGTAGTAGATGATCGGCGACCCCGGCATCGACAGCAGCATGCCGTTCATGAGCTTCACGCGGTCGATGTCGTTTTCCATCAGCGGCGCCAGCCGCCTGCGAATGCCCAGGTTGATGCGTGCGCGCAGGTCGGCGGCATACATGGTGTACATGTAGTCGCGCTCCTTGCTGGTCACCATCTCGAGCGTGAGCTCGTCGTGGTTGCGCAAAAAGATCGCCCACTGGCAGCCCTCCGGAATGTCCGGCGTCTGCTGCATGATCTCGACGATGGGATGCCGGTCTTCCTGCGCAATGGCCATGTACATGCGCGGCATCAGCGGAAAGTGGTACGCCATGTGGCATTCGTCGCCGTCGCCGAAATACTCGCGCACGTCTTCCGGCCACATGTTGGCCTCCGCCAGCAGAAAGCGGTTCTTGTACTGCGCGTCTATGGCGGCGCGCAGCTTCTTGATCACCGCATGCGTCTCGGGCAGGTTCTCGTTGCTGGTGCCGTCGCGCTCGACCAGGTAGGGAATGGCGTCGAGCCGGAAGCCGTCCACCCCCATGTCCAGCCAGAAGCGCATCACCTTGAAGATGGCCTCCAGCACGGCCGGGTTGTCGAAGTTCAGGTCGGGCTGGTGGCTGAAGAAGCGGTGCCAGTAATAGGCCTTGGCCACCGGGTCCCACGCCCAGTTCGATGTTTCGGTATCCGTGAAGATGATGCGCGTGCCCTGATAGAGCTGGTCGGTGTCGCTCCACACGTAGAAGTCGCGCTCGGGCGAACCGGCCGGCGCGCGGCGCGCGGCCTGAAACCACGGATGGTCGCTCGAAGTGTGGTTGATGACCAGTTCGGTAATCACCCGCAGCCCGCGTTCGTGCGCGGCTTCGAGCATCTCGCGGAAGTCGTCCAGCGTGCCGTACTGCGGGTTCACGTCTTCGTAGGCCGAAATGTCGTAGCCGTCGTCGCGCAGCGGCGAGGGATAGAACGGCATCAGCCAGATGGTGTTGACGCCCAGCTCCTTCACGTAGTCGAGCTTGGCCGTCACGCCCTTGAAGTCGCCGATGCCGTCGTTGTTGGAGTCGAAGAAGGCCTTGACGTTGAGCTGGTAGATCACCGCGTCCCGGTACCACAGCGGGTCGTCGCTGATGTCGATCTCGACCGTTTCAAGCGCAATGTGGGAGACAGGTGCATTCATGGTGGCGCGGCCTCACAGGAAGTAGTCGAAGTCGCGCTCGTCGCCATGGCGCCGCCGGACCACGAAGATGTGCGCGGGCACGCTGTGCGGATCGAGCCGGATGTAATGCCATCCGCCCTGCCACGTAAACCTCTGTCCACTCAGCAGGTCGTGCATCTGGAATGCGCGCGAACTGTCGATGCCGGCGCTCTGCGGATCGAACTGGAGCCAGCCCGACTGCACGTTGTGCGGGTCCAGGTTCACCACGGTCACGATCACGTTGTCGCCGCCCTCGGACACCTTGGCATAGGCCAGCAGTTGGTCGTTGTCGATTTCCAGAAAGCGCAGGCTCCGGTCCCATTGCAGCGCCGGGTTCTCGCGGCGGATTCGGTTCACGCGGGCGATGAAGGGCGCCAGGCTGCCGGGGTCCTCGTGGTTCCAGTGCCGCAGCTGGTATTTCTCGGAATCGAGGTATTCCTCGCTGCCGGGCGAGCGCGGCAGGTGCTCGCGCAATTCGAAAGCCGGCCCGTAGATGCCGTAGTTGGCCGACAGCGTGGCGGCCAGCACCAGCCGCGCCATGTACACCGAAGGCTCTCCGCCCTGCAATTGCTCATGCAGGATGTCGGGCGTGTTCGGCCACACGTTGGGCCTGAAGTAGTCGACGCCCGGCGCAGTCGAAAGCTCGGTGAAATATTCGGTGAGCTCCTGCTTGGTGTTGCGCCAGGTGAAGTAGGTGTACGACTGCGAGAAGCCCAGCTTTGCCAGCCGGTGCATCACCTTGGGCCGCGTGAACGCCTCGGCCAGGAAGATCACCTCCGGGTGCTCGCGCCGAATTTCTCCTATGACCCACTCCCAGAACGAAAAGGCCTTCGTGTGCGGGTTGTCCACGCGGAAGATGCACACGCCCTCGCCGATCCAGTGCTCGATCACGCTGCGCAGTTCCACCCACAGGCCGCGCCAGTCTTCGCTCTCGAAGTTGAAGGGATAGATGTCCTGGTACTTCTTGGGCGGGTTCTCCGCGTATTGCACGCTGCCGTCGGGGCGCCACCGGAACCAGTCGGGGTGCGATTTCACGTAGGGGTGGTCAGGGGCGCACTGGAACGCGATGTCCAGCGCAATCTCGAGGCCGTGCGCCCTGGCTTGCGCATACAGGTGGCGAAAATCCTCCGCCGTGCCGAGGGCCGGAAGAATGGACTTGTGCCCTCCTTCCGCCGCGCCGATGGCCCAGGGACTGCCCACGTCTTCGGGACCGCTGGCCAGTGCGTTGTTGGGGCCCTTGCGCTGCACGCGGCCGATGGGATGGATCGGCGGAAAGTAGAGCACGTCGAAACCCATGGCGGCAATCGCCGGCAGGCGCGCCTCCACGTCCTTGAAGGTGCCGTGCACGCCTGGCGTCGGACTCGCCGAGCGCGGGAACAGCTCGTACCACGTGCTGAAGCGGGCGCGCTCGCGCTCGGCCTCCAGCGGCAGCTCGACCGAATAGCGCACCTGGTGCCGGCGGTCGGGATGGCGGCGGGCGAGCATGGCCAGCTCTTCGTCCAGCGCAAGCGCCTTGAGCGTCGACACCTCCGTGGCCGGATGAGCGGCCACGGCATCGAGCTCGGTGGCCCAGCGCGCGAGCGCCTGCCGGTCCGCGCCTTCGGCCCGCTCGGCGGCAGCGGCCACCTCGAGCGCGCCCACCTGCGATGCGATGCGCACGTCTTCGGCGTCCACGCGGCGTGCCATTTCACTGCGCCACGATTCGAAAGGATCGACCCATGCAACCACGGTATAGAAGTAGCGCCCGAGCGCGGGTGGCGAAAAGGCGGCCTCCCACACGTCGTTGACGAGCGGCTTCATCGGCACTTCGCGGAATTCGGTCTTGTCGTGCGGCCGCCAGCACAGCACCACTCGCAGCACGTCGTGGCCGTCGGTAAAGCAATGCGCCTTCACGTGCACCATTTCGCCCACGATGCATTTCACCGGGAAGCGGCCGTTGTCCACCGCCGGCAAGACGGCGTCGACCACGGCGCGGCGGTTGCCGTCGCTCATCTCGGGCATTCTCGAAGCTGCGGGCGTCTGCGGGGTTGCGAACAGTTTTTTCATGATGGCCGGTGCTCGAGAATCAGCGTGGAAAGCGGCGGCAAGGTGATGCACACCGACTGCATGCGGCCATGCGAGCGCACCGGTGCGGACTCGACACCGCCCAGGTTGCCCCAGCCCGAACCGCCGAACTCCACTGCATCTGTATTGATGAGTTCGCGCCAGTAGCCGCCTTGCGGCACGCCCAGCACATAGTTGGTGCGCGGCACCGGCGTCAGGTTGCTGACCACCAGCAGCGGCGGATGGCCGTCGCGAGCCTTGCGTACGAACGCGAACACGCTGCGCTCGGCGTCGTCTGCCACCACCCACTCGAAGCCCGACGGGGTGAAGTCCTGCTGGTAGAGCGCGGGGGCACCGCGGTACACCCGGTTGAGCTGCGACACCAGCCGCTGCAGGCCCGCGTGCCCTTCGAGGTCGCACACCCACCATTCGAGTTCGCCGTCGTGCGTCCATTCACGGCGCTGGCCGAACTCGCCGCCCATGAACAGCAGCTTCTTGCCCGGGTGCGCCCACATGAAGCCGAACAGCGCGCGGAGGTTGGCAAACTGCTGCCAGGGGTCGCCCGGCATCTTGCCGAGCAGGG
This sequence comes from Variovorax paradoxus, assembly GCF_009755665.1. Taxonomy (NCBI): domain Bacteria; kingdom Pseudomonadati; phylum Pseudomonadota; class Betaproteobacteria; order Burkholderiales; family Comamonadaceae; genus Variovorax; species Variovorax paradoxus. The sequence continues at coordinate 2,149,531 of NZ_CP046622.1, read as the reverse complement.
AGCCCTTGCCGTGCACCACCTCGTCGTGCGAGAGCGGAAGCACGAAGTTCTCGTGGAACGCATACACCAGCGAGAACGTCATCTTGTGATGGTGGTACTTGCGGTTGACGGGCTCTTCCTTCATGTAGGAGAGCACGTCATGCATCCAGCCCATGTTCCATTTCTCGCCAAACCCCAGGCCGTCCATGTCGGTGGGGCGCGAAACGCGCGGCCACGCGGTCGACTCCTCGGCCACGGTGATCGCATCAGGGTGCTCGCGGTACACGGCGCGGTTCAGCGTCTGCAAGAAGTCGATCGCCTCGAGGTTCTCGCGACCGCCATGGCGGTTGGGAATCCACTCGCCGTGCTTGCGCGCGTAGTCGAGGTAGAGCATCGACGCCACCGCATCCACCCGTAGCCCGTCCAGGTGGTACCGGTCGAGCCAGAACAGCCCCGACGACACCAGGAAGCTGCGCACCTCCGCGCGGCCGTAGTTGAAGATGCTCGAATTCCATTCCGGGTGAAAGCCCTGGCGCGGATCGGCGTGCTCGTAGAGGTGCGTGCCGTCGAAGAACGCGAGCCCGTGCTCGTCGGTCGGAAAGTGCGAAGGCACCCAGTCCAGCAGCACGCCGATGCCGTTCTGATGCAGGTGGTCGACCAGGTACATGAAGTCCTGCGGCGATCCGAAGCGCGCCGTGGGCGCGAAGTAGCCCGTGGTCTGGTAACCCCAGGAACCGTAGAACGGATGCTCCGTCACCGGCATGAGCTCCACGTGCGTGAAGCCCATGTGCTTCACGTACTCCGCAAGCTCATGGGCGATTTCCCGGTAACCCATGAAGTGCCCATCGCGCCGCCGCCAGGAGCCAAGGTGCACCTCGTAGACCGACATCGGCGCGTCGAGTGCATTGCGCGCGGCGCGCGTGGCCATCCATTCGCGGTCGTTCCATTCATACGAAAGCTCGCAGATGCGTGAAGCCGTGGCAGGCGGATGCTCGGAGCAGAAGGCGAAGGGGTCGGCCTTGTCGACCGTGTACCCGCCAAACCGCGAGCGGATGCGGTACTTGTAGGTCTGGCCGAGGGCCGCGTTCGGCGCATGGCCAAGCCAGATGCCCGTGCCGTCGGGGGACGGCACCAGCGGGTCGGCATCGCCGGACCAGTGATTCCAGTCGCCGACCACGGCAACGGACTCCGCATTCGGCGCCCACACCGCAAAGCGGGCGCCGCCCTCTTTCAAGAGGTGGCAACCCATCAGGTCGTACAGGCGGGAGTGCGTTCCTTCGCGGAACAGGTAGGCGTCTTGAGCCTCGGGCTCGGGTAGCTGCTGAGTCACTGGCACCGGTCTTCCTTGCTTGCTTGAAGGCCAGCGACCGGGTGTCCAAAGGAACACGCTCTCGGCAACCCAAAGGCCTGAGCACACAATTTGCAAAGAATTCGGGTCCGGCGGGTAAGGCTGAAACCTCCTTGCCTTGTCGGAGAGTTCCCCATAACGCGAAGAGGGACGAAAAATGGCCGCGCCGCGCGCGCGGCTATCTCAGGCCGCAAGCGAGGCTGCCGGCCATGCGCCTTGCACCCCGGCGGAGCGCGGAAGAATGCGCCGGGAGAAGTCGTCCACTGTCAGGTTGATGGCCTGATTGGGGTTGGTCCGGTACCGCTTGAGCGCTGCGGCGCCGATGTCGCCGAAGTGCGTCCTGCATGTTTCGAGCAACTGGTCGCCGAGGTTCCTGGTGCCGAAAACATCGTGCAGGGTTTCTTCCGAAATCTGCGCGATGATGCGCGCGCCGTCGGGACCGTCCGGATAGATCGCAAAGCGGACGGTCGCCGTGTCAAAGCAGTAGATGCCTTCGAAGTCCATGTCTGTCTCCTGTGTTCGCTTGTGTAATTGCGAACCGCATTGAGCGCGGAAGTGCGCATGCGTCGGCATGGACTTCCGCGCATGTTCAGGAAGGATGCGGCCTACACGCTTCGGGAGGGCCGTGAATCATGGCTTCGTGACAGCAAACCTTGCTGCAATCCATGCCTGCGGCGCCCGCCGGCGAGCCAGTTTTTCAAGCCCATGTGGCGCGGTTTGCTGCTTTGCGGCGCTTCGCCCGGATAGCGCACCCGTGCCAGCTCCTCACGCCCTTTTTCGGTAATGGCAAGCACCTGCGCCGCGGGCTCCGCGCCCGACAGTTTCAACGGGTCGGCGGGTGCCGGAACGAAGGCAATCACGAGCCCGGCCTGGCGAAGAATCCTGACCTCGTCGATTTCCTTGGGCGTCCGGAAGGACATGGGAAGGCGGGATGCGGCAATCTGCTTGAGCAGGTCCATCGACATGACAAATCTCCTCTAGGTTTGGAATGACGACTGACGATTTCGACGACGTTCGAATTAGGTCCGCCTTGCCGGGCTTCAAGGGCGCGGCCGGAAGGTCTTTTTTATCGCGCGCGGCTGGCCCATAGCGTTGACTCCTCCCGCCGCAGCAGCTGCAAAAGGGCTCTTGAAAAAAGCATGGCCGCGCCTATTTCGCTGATCGGAAGCGCTGGAGAGGCCTCCGGCGCCCTGTTCAACTTTCGAATGGAGGTTTTCGCCATGTACCGATCCTTGTTTCCGCGCGACATGTTCGCCGAGATGGATCGCCTGCAGCGCGAGATGCAGCAGGCCCTCGATCTGTCGCCCACCATCCGCGGCTTGGGCCGCAACGGCTTCCCTGCACTGAACGTCGGCGGCACACCGCAGACCGTGGAGATCTACGCGTTTGCGCCGGGTGTCGACCCGTCCAGCCTGGAAGTCAACCTGGAGCGCGGCCTGCTCAGCATCGCCGGCACGCGCAGCAACACGCTGCCCGAGACCGATGCCAAGGCGGCCGTTCACATCAACGAGCGCTTCGAGGGCAGCTTCCGCAGGGTGCTGACCTTGCCCGACGATGCCGACCCCGACGCCGTGCAGGCCAAGTACCGCGACGGCGTGCTGCACATCACCGTGCAGCGGCGCGCCTCGTCGCAGCCCCGGCGCATCACCGTTCAGTGACAAGCAAAGAAAGGAGAGACGATCATGAACAGCAACACATCGCCTCGCGTCGCCGAATCGAAAGAGCTCGCCCGCAAGGAGAACGCGCGCTACAGCGACGCCGCCCTCACGCCGCCAGTCGACGTGATCGAGGACAGCGGCGGCATCACGCTCTTTGCCGACCTGCCCGGCGTCTCGCGCGAGAAGCTCGGCCTGCACGTGGCGTCCGACACGCTGACCATCGAGGCGGAGTCCGACCTGGCCGTTCCGGAGGGGCTGGAATCCAGCCACACGGAGGTGGGCCTCGGCCGCTTCCGCCGCGTGTTCACGCTGAGCAAGGAGCTGGACACGGCCGCGATCTCGGCTGAACTGAAGCAGGGTGTGCTGAAACTGCGCATTCCGAAGGCCGAGCACGCCCAGCCGCGGCGCATCGAGATCCAGGCCGCGTGAAGCAGCCCGCCATGAGCACATGCTCCGGAGGTGAGGAATGAGCGGTACCGAGTGCCTGGCGCGTTTGCGCGCCGACGCCGAAACCCTGAGCCCGCGCGCGGCGCATATCGCGCTGGCGCTCCTGCCCGCCGTCGATCACCTGCCGGATGCATGGAAGGCGGGCCTGCGCAAGACGCTGACGCATCGCGCCAGCGCAACGCCGCCGCTCGCTCCTACCGAATTCGATGCGATCCGCGTGACGGCGTCCAGCCTTCCGCACGCGTATCCGGAATGGGTGGTGACAGACCCTGAGCACCCGAAGGCCCGCGCGCTGATCGTCGAGGCCTGGGAGGCGGCGCAGCGCTACCGCTCGGAGCCGGGGCAGAGCACGCCTACGCCGATGTGAGCATCCCCCTACAGCGCTGGCGCTGGAGCAAACCTAAGGTGGCCGCAAGGACACCGAAATGGCATTCGAGTATTTCAGGAACCGGCAGCACGCGGGCCGCGTGCTCGCCCAGGAGCTGGCCATCTATGCCGTCAGGCCCGACGTGATCGTGCTGGCCCTGCCGCGCGGCGGCACGCCGGTTGCGTATGAAGTGGCCCAGGCGCTCCAGGCGCCGCTGGACGTTCTGGTGGTGCGCAAGCTGGGCGTGCCGGGCCATGAGGAATACGCCATGGGCGCCATTGCGAGCGGCGGCGAACAGGTGCTCGATGGCAATCTTGTGCGCGAGCTCGGCATAGGCGCCAAGGCGGTCGATGAAGTGGTGAGCAACGAACAACATGAGCTTGAGCGGCGCGAACGTACCTACCGCGGCGACCGGCCCGCGCCCGACCTGGCGGGCCGCATCGTCATCCTTGTGGACGACGGGCTTGCCACGGGTGCCACCATGCGCGTGGCCGTGCGCGCGGTGCGCCAGCAGGAACCGGCCCGTGTCGTCGTTGCGGCGCCTGTCGCATCCCCCGAAGCCTGCGCGCTTTTGCACGGCGAGGCGGACGATGTCGTTTGCGCCGAGATTCCCGACCCTTTCCTGGGTGTCGGCCGGTGGTACCTCGACTTTTCCCAGACCAGCGACGAGGAGGTATGCCGCCTGCTCGAAGAAGCGAGCCGCCCCCGCACGCGGCAGCCCGAGGACCTTGCACGATGAAACCATCCGATATTTCGAAGGAAGCGGAAGCGCTGCGCTCGGCGGCGCACCCGATGGAAGGAAACCCTTGCGACCATGACGCCCTGCTCGAACTGATCGGCGATGCGCACTATGTGCTGCTCGGCGAGGCCTCGCATGGCACGCAGGAGTTCTACGCCGAGCGCGCCAGCATCACGCGGCGCCTGCTGGCCGAGAAGGGCTTCAACGCCGTGGCCATCGAAGGCGACTGGCCCGATGCCTATCGCGTGAATCGCTATGTCAGGGGGGCCAGCGATGACACCAGCGCGGCCGAGGCACTCTCCGGCTTTCGGCGCTTTCCCACCTGGATGTGGCGCAACGAAGAGGTAGCGCGCTTCGTCGAATGGCAGCGTGCCTTCAACGACTCCGCGCCGCCGCAGGGAAAAACCGGCTTCTACGGGCTCGACCTGTACAGCCTCTCGGGCTCCATGGAAGCCGTGCTCGCGTACTTCGAGCGAACCGATCCCGATGCGGCCCGGCTTGCGCGCGAGCGTTATGGCTGCTTCGACCGCTTCGGCGACCGTGGCCAGATGTACGGCCTGATGGCCGGCGTCGGCAACACGGCCTCCTGCCAGCAGGCCGTGGTCGACATGCTGCTTGAAATGCGGCGTGCCGCCGGCGAGGCCTGGCGCAGCGGCAACACGGCCAACGAGGAAGACGCGTTCAATGCGGAGCAGAACGCGCGCCTCGTGAAAAATGCCGAGGCGTACTACCGCTCGATGTACCTGAGCGACGTTTCATCCTGGAACCTGCGCGACCGGCACATGGTCGAGACGCTGGGCGAAGTGGAGCGCCATCTCTGGCGCGGCAGCGAGCGCCCGAAGATCGTGGTGTGGGCCCACAACTCGCACCTGGGCGATGCGCGTGCCACCGAGATGGGCGAGGAGCGCGGCGAGCTCAACGTCGGACAGCTGGTGCGCGAACGCCAGGGCCGCGATGCGGTGCTGGTGGGCTTTACCACCCACACCGGCACCGTGATGGCGGCTTCCGACTGGGGGGCACCCGCCGAACGGAAGCAGGTTCTGCCCTCGCGGCCGGACAGCTACGAGGCGTTGATGCACCAGACCGGATTCGAACGCTTCATGCTGCCCCTGCGCGGCGAAGGGAGCCACTATTTCGCGCTGCGGGAGCAGCGGCTGGAACGCGCCATCGGCGTCATCTACCGGCCCGAGACCGAGCGGCAGAGCCACTACTTCTTCGCGCGGCTGCCGGTGCAGTTCGATGCGCTGCTGCATATCGATCGGACCCAGGCGGTGGTCCCGCTGGACCGCGATGCCGCGCCTGACGACGCGGGCCTGCCAGAGACATATCCGTCCGGCAAATAGCCCACCGGGGCGCACGCTCGCGAACGCCGGCTACTGCGCGACGATCACCCCTTCGAGCGGCTGCAGCGTGAGCTCGCCCTTCACCGCGCCGGTCCGGTCGGCATGCGTTGAAGCCAACACCACGACTTCGTGCGGCAGCAGGTCGGCGCGGACCCGCGTTTCCGTGATGCCGAAGTTCAGCAGCACCACCAGCCGCCTCGTGCCCGAGCTTCTTGCATAGGCCAGCACGTCGGCACCCGCATCGAGCTGCTCGTGGCTGCCTTCGTGCAGCGCGGATTCATGGCGGCGCAACGCGATCAGGCGCTTGTAGAGCTGCAGCATCGAGGCCGGATCGGCCATCTGCGCCTCCACGTTGCGCATGTGCCAGTCGCCGCCGAGCCGCAGCCATGGCGTGCCGTCGGTAAAGCCGGCCGCGTGCGCGCGGCTCCACTGCATGGGCGTGCGCTGCGGGTCGCGCCCCAGGCCCTTGCCGGGCTCGTTCTTCTCGAACGGGTCCTGCACTTCCTCGGGCGGAATGGGAACGTCGGTCAGGCCGATCTCGTCGCCGTAGTAGAGCGTGGGCGTGCCACGCAGGGTAAGCAGCAGCATGGCCGCGAGCCGCGCCCTCTCCTGCCCCACGCGGCTCGCAATGCGCGGCTTGTCGTGGTTGCCGAGCACCCAGTTGGGTGCCGCGCCGTGCGGCAGCGCCGCTTCGTAGTTGCGCACGATGCGATCGATTTCGGACGCATGCCACGGCGCGGTAATGAGCTGGAAGTTGAACGGCAGCTGCACGCCTTGCAGCAGGCCTTCGGACGTGGCGCCGTAGTAGGCCATGAGCCGTTCGAGCGGAAGATAAAGCTCGCCGATCAATACGCGGGCCGAGCTTTCATCGCTGAACTCGTCGGCCACGCGGCGCATCTCGACGACGATGTCCTGCATCTCCGGGCGGTCGGTGGTGTAGAGCGCAAGCAGGCGGTGCGAAGGGTCCTGCCCCGGCTGGAAGGCCGGGTTCGGCGGGTTGTCCCGAAACAGCTCGTCCTTGATGAGGTGGTACAGCACGTCGATGCGAAAACCGTCCACGCCGCGCCGCAGCCAGAAGCGCAGCACGTCGTACATGGCTTCGCGGACTTCGGGGTTGCGCCAGTTGAGATCAGGCTGCTCTTTCAGGAACGAATGGCAGTAGTACTGCCCGCTGGATTCATCGAAGGTCCACGCCGGCCCGCCGAAATTGCTGAGCCAGTTGTTGGGCGGCCCGCCGCCCGGAGCCGGGTCGCGCCACAGGTACCAGTCGCGCCTCGGGTTGTTGCGCGAGGCCCGGCTTTGCACAAACCACGGATGCTGGTCCGACGTGTGGTTGGGCACGAAGTCCAGCACCAGCTTGAGACCTCGCGCCTTGCACTCCGCGGCCAGGGCATCGAAGTCTTCCAGAGTGCCAAAACGCGAATCGATGTTGCAGTAGTCGGAAATGTCGTACCCGAAGTCGGCCATTGGTGAGGGGTAGATCGGCGATATCCAGACAGCATCCACGCCGAGCTCGACCAGATAATCAAGCCGCTTCTGTATGCCCCGCAAGTCGCCGATGCCGTCTCCGTCGCTGTCCTGGAACGAACGCGGATAGATCTGATAAACGATTCCGTTCTTCCACCAAGCATCGGCCGACATCAGGTTTTCCTTTCGTTTTCTGTGTTGCGAGGCTTCCATTTTTAGGAGGTTCCCCCGGCATGATCAACGACCTTTGGTACAAGAACGCCGTGGTGTATTGCCTCTCGGTGGGAACCTTCATGGATTCCAACGGAGATGGCTGCGGCGACTTCGAGGGCCTGACACGGCGGCTGGAGTACCTTCACGGCCTCGGCGTGACAACGCTGTGGCTCATGCCGTTCCATCCATCGCCGGGGCGTGACGACGGCTACGATGTTTCGGACTATTACAACGTAGACCCCCGCTTCGGCACGCTCGGCGATTTCGTCGAGTTCACGCATTCGGCCGAGCAGCTCGGCATGCGCGTGCTGATGGACCTGGTGGTCAACCACACCTCCGACCAGCACCCCTGGTTCCAGGATGCGCGCAAGGGTCTGAAATCAAAATACCACGACTGGTATGTGTGGTCAGACAAGAAGCCGCCCCGCTTCACCGACGGTGTGGTCTTTCCGGGCGTGCAGAAATCGACCTGGACTTTCGACAAGCTTGCAAGGCGTTGGTACTTTCATCGCTTCTACGAGTTCCAGCCCGACCTGAACACGGCCAACCCGCACGTGCAGGCCGAAATCCTGAAGATCATGGGCTTCTGGACGCAGCTGGGCGTGTCGGGCTTTCGCATGGATGCGGTGCCCTTTGTCATCGGCGCGAAGGGGCCGAAGGTCGTGTACCCCACCGAAAGGTTCGACATGCTGCGGCAGTTCCGCGAACTGCTTCAGTGGCGCCGGGGCGACGCCATCATCCTGGCCGAGGCCAACGTGCTGCCCAAGACCAACATGGCCTACTTTGGCGACGAGGGCGAGCGGCTGCACATGATGTTCAACTTCCAGGTCAACCAGAACCTGTTCTATGCCATGGCCGCCGGCGACACGCGGCCGCTGGTCAAGGCGCTGGAGGCCACACGGGAGCGCCCTGCCACTTCGCAGTGGGTCATGTTCCTGCGCAACCACGACGAGCTCGACCTCGGGCGCCTGCGGCCCGCGCAGCGCAAGCGCGTGTTCGAGGCCTTCGGGCCCGACAAGGACATGCAGCTCTATGACCGCGGCATACGCCGGCGCCTTGCGCCGATGCTCGGCGGCAACCGACGACGGTTGGAGCTCGCCTACAGCCTGATGCTCACCCTGCCCGGCACGCCGGTGATGCGCTACGGCGACGAGATCGGCATGGGCGACGACCTGAGCCTGCCGGAGCGCAACTGCGCACGCACGCCCATGCAGTGGTCGACGGAGCGCCAGGGCGGGTTCACCACCTCGTCCAAGCCAGTGCTACCGGTAGTCACGGGCGGCGCCTACGGCTTCGAGCACGTGAACGTGGCGGCGCAGCGGCGCGACCCCGACTCGCTGCTCAACTGGATGGAGCGCGTGTTCCGCATGCGCAAGGAGGTGCCCGAGATCGGCTGGGGCGACTTCACCGTCATTCCGAACGAGGAAAACTCGGTGCTGGTGGTTCGCTACGAATGGCGCGGCAATGGGGTGGTCTTCGTCCACAATTTCGATGCGAACCCGCTGGAGATCAAGCTCGATGCCAAGGCGCTGGGCAAGCACGGCGGGCAACTCATCAACCTGCTGTCGAACGCCCACAGCCGCGCCAACGCGAAAGGAAAGCACTGCATGGTGATCGAGTCGTACGGTTATCGGTGGTTTCGCGTGGGTGCGCTGGACTACCTGCTCAAGCGCGACGAGATGTGAGCCCCCTCCGGTTAACGCAGCGAGGTATGGGGGATTGCGCGAAGTACCCGAGACCCTGCTTCTGACACACTACATGCGCAACGCGGATTCCATCGCGATGCCTGTCCACGACAATGAACACATCAGGCCTCAGGAACATTCGCCTCAACTTGAATACGCGCCTCGGCATCGGCGTTGCCGCGGTGGTCCTGGCAGCCACGGCAGCCATCGGCACGGTGGCATTGCAGCTGGTCAAGGCCAGCATGAAGGCCTCGATCGAAAGCGAAGAGTTCGCGAGGCTGTCGGCCGTTGCAAACACAGTCGACCAGAAGTTCATCAGCCGGCGCACCCTGCTCGAGACTTTTGCCACCAGCGTGGAGTCGAACGACTTCCAGGACACGCAGGCGCTGCAGGCCTTTCTTGAAAAGCACCAGCCGCTGCACAAGGCGTTCAGCAATGTGGCGTTCTTCACCGCCGACGGCGACCTGATTGCCAGCCTCAACGGCGCGCAGCAGCCCGGCAGGGTGAACATCAAGGACCGCCCGTACTTCCAGAAAACGCTTGCGTCCAAGGCCAGCGTCATTTCCGAGCCCTACCTCAACCGGCTGACCGGCCTGGCGCAGATTGCCATCACCGAGCCGGTGCTGGACCCGGCCGGCAATGTGAAGTACGTGATTTCGGGCGCCCTGAACCTGAAGGACCGCAACGTGCTGGGCGAACTGGCCGACGTGAAGTTCGGCGAAACGGGCTACCTGTTCATCACCAGCACGGACGGCGTGGTGATCGACCACCCGCGCACCGAGCTCATCACCAACCAGCCCGGCCCGAAGGGTGCCGGCAACCCCGAGATCGACCGCCCCATCGAGGGCTACGAGGGCGCCGCGGACGGCGTCAACCATGCGGGCGTGCACGGCCTGTACGCCTTCAAGCGCATACAGCAGACGAACTGGGTCATAGGCTCGATGTATCCGTCCGCGGAGGCATTCGCGCCCATCGACGCCCTCGAGCGCGCGGCCTGGGTGGGCGCGCTGGTACTCGCGGTAATTGCCGGTGCCGTAGCCCTGACGGTGGTGAGCTGGCAGCTGCGGCCATTGCGCTACCTGCACCGGCACATGCTGGATGTGGACAACGCGGCGCTCGAAAGAACCATGCCCCGCACCTATCCGAACAACGAGATAGGCGATATTGCGAGAACCTTCGACGAACTGATGCGCCAGCGCAAGACGAGCGAGAAGTTCCTGCGCGACATCACGGACAACCTGCCGGCGCTGGTGTCGCACGTGGATGCGCAGGGCCGCTATACCTTCGTGAACGCGCCGCTCTGCAGAAAGCTCGATCGCGGCGCGGCGCAACTGATCGGTCGCACGGCGCAGGTCATCGGCGAGAACGAGGCGGTGGACGCCGCTGTTCAGCGCGTGCTGGCCGGCGAGGCGGTCAGCTTCGAAAGCCCGGGCGACGCACGCCTTGGCGAGCAGGACCGCTTCTTCCAGACCGAGCTGATTCCCGACCGCGACCAGGCCGGGCTGGTGCGCGGCTACTACGCCATGACGTTCGACGTGACCGAGCGCAAGCGCATCGAGGTGAGCCTTGCGCACAGCGAAGCGCAGGTGCGCATCATTGCCGACAACATCCCGGCCCTGGTTTCGCATGTCGATTCGTCCCTGAGATACACGTTCGTGAATGCAAAGGTCAAGGCGCTGCACAAGGACAGGGCCATGATCGGCCGTTCGATGCCCGAGGTGCGCGGCGTCGAGGATTTTGCGGTGGTCGAAGACTCCTACCGGCGCGCGCTTGGCGGCGAAACGGTGGTGATCGAAAAAGCCGGCGATCCCGCGCTGGGCATCGGCCATCGCACCTTCAAGGCGCACTACATCCCCGACCAGGACGCAAACGGCGTTGTGCAGGGCGTGTTCGCCATGACCTTCGATATCACCGACGAGGTGAACATCCGCAAGGCCCTGACCGAGCAGCAGAAGCGGCTGCGCGACGTGACCGACAACATTCCCGCGCTGGTGGGCTACTTCGACAACGACGAGAACTGCCTTTTCGCGAACGTGCGGGCACGCCGGATGGCCGGCCTGGACGACGGCCCGCTCACCGGTGTCGACCTGCGCATGGCGGTGGGCGACACGGTGTACCGGCAGCAGCAGCCCTACCTTCCCATGGTGCGCGAGGGCAAGGCGGTGAGATTTCCGGTGCGGGCGCCGCTGCATGGCAAGACCGGCTACTTCCAGGTCAACCTCATTCCCGACAAGGACCTTGAAGGCAAGGTGCTGGGCTTCTACCTCATGACCTTCAACATCACCGCATTGAAGAAGGCCGAGGTGCGGCAGGCCGAAAGCGAGATGCGCCTGCGCACCATCACGGACAACCTGCCGGCGCTCATCACCTACATCGACCGCGAGGAAAAGATCACCTTCGCGAATGCCACTTACCGCGAATGGCTGGGCGTGGAGCCTTCCAAGATCCTGGGCCACCACATCAGCGATGTGGCAGGGCCTGAACTGTATCTCTCGCGCAGGCACATGATCCAGCGTGCGCTGGCGGGCGAGCGGGTCGAGTTCGAGGCCCAGACCCTCACGCAAGACGGCGAACGCACCACGCGCGTGAGCTACGTGCCCGACACCGGGGCCGACGGCGTCACGCGCGGCATCTTCTCGCTGAGCCTCGACATCAGTGCGCTGAAAGCGGTGGAGCGCAAGCTGAGCGACCTGGCGCGGGTGGACACGCTCACCGGCCTGGCCAACCGGCTCGCGTTCAACGAGTTCCTGCCGGGTGCCATCGCCCGCACCCAGCGCACGCAAAGCGCGCTGGCGGTGCTGTTTCTCGATATCGACCGCTTCAAGACCATCAACGACACGCTCGGCCACGCGACCGGCGACGCTGTGCTGGTGGAATACGCCCGCCGCCTGCTGGCCAGCGTGCGAGCCACCGACACCGTGGCCCGGTTCGCGGGCGACGAGTTTGTGGTGGTGCTCGAAAACCTGCAGGCGAAAGAAGCGGCGGCCGCCATTGCGCGGAAGATCGTCGATCAGATTGGCGGCGCGCCGTTCGAGCTCGACGGGCAGCGCCTTCGGGTTACCACCAGCATCGGCGTGGCGTTTCACCCGGCGAGCGAAGCACCCGCCACGCCGTCGGAGCTGCTCGCGCGTGCCGACACCGCGCTGTACCGCGCCAAGTTCGCGGGGCGCAATACCTACGGTTTTTCCGATTGACGCGCTTCAACTGAGAACTTTGGTAGTGACGCGGCGTTGCACCGAGCCTTCGCACGGGGTGTGCTCCTGCTGACAAGCCTGCCGGTGCACCCCAGAATCACCGCATCAGGAGATTCAATTTAATGTCGCCCACCGAAGTCGTCACGCCCGAGCAGTTGCTGCACGCCCTGGAAGTTCAAAGCCGCATGCCGATCTTGCGGATCGGCCAGGCGCTGATGGCCCTGGGCACGGTCACCGAAGAGCAACTGCGCGAGGGCCTGGCGCAGCAGCAGCTCGACCGCAGCGTGCCGTTGGGCGAAACGCTGGTCCGCATGGGCGTGGTCACCCGGGAGCAACTGAAGGCCGCGCTGGTACGAAAGATGGGTTACCCGCTGGTCAACCTGCACCTGTTCCCGGTGGCGGTCGACGCCTTGCGCACCATCAGCCACGGCGTTGCCCGGCGCCTGCAGGTCATGCCACTGATGCTCCACCAGGGCCGCCTCATCCTTGCCCTGGACGATCCGGCCAGCCGCCGCGCCGCCATCGACGAAGTCGAGTTCATCTCGCAGATGAAGGTGGTGCCCGTGATCGGCGAATGCCTTGTCCTGGACACGGTGCTCTACAAGGCCTACGGGAAGATCGGCAACGACACCATCCTGGACCCGACCATCGTGCACGACCCCTCGCGGCCGCTCGACTTCGAGCCGGCCGCCACCAGCGAGCTCCTGGTCACGCTCGAGAAGGAACGCCCCGCTCCCACCCTCGAAGAAGAAAAGAGCATCGAGCAATCGGACAACTCGCTGGTGCGAATGATCAACAGCATGATCGTCGATGCGCACCGCGAAGGCGTGTCCGACATCCACATCGAAAGCTATCCGGGCAAGGAAAAGACCCGCATCCGGTTTCGGCGCGACGGGCGTCTGCACACCCACCTGGAACTGCCGGCCAGCTACCGCAACGCGGTGGTCGCGCGCGTGAAGATCATGTGCGACCTGGACATCAGCGAAAAGCGCAAGCCGCAGGACGGCAAGATCAACTTTGCCAAGTATTCGCCGCAGCACCGTATCGAGCTGCGCGTGGCAACCATCCCGACCAGCAACGGTCTCGAAGACGTGGTCATGCGCATCCTGGCTTCGGCAAAACCCATTGCGCTGGAACAGCTCGGCCTGTCGCAGCACAACCTCGCGGAGTTCACCAAGGCGGTGGAGCGCCCCTACGGCATGGTGCTTTGCGTGGGCCCCACGGGGTCGGGAAAGACGACCACGCTGCACTCGGCGCTCATGCACATCAACACGCCGGAACGCAAGATCTGGACGGCCGAAGACCCCATCGAAATCACCCAGGCCGGCCTGCGCCAGGTGCAGGTCAATCCGCGCATCGAGTGGACCTTTGCCAAGGCGCTGCGGGCCTTCGTGCGCGCGGACCCGGACGTGATCATGGTCGGCGAAATCCGCGACGAGGAAACCGCCAAGACCGCCATCGAGGCCTCGCTGACGGGCCACCTGGTGCTGTCGACGCTGCACACCAACAGCGCACCCGAAACCGTGACCCGGTTGCTGGACATGGGCATGGACCCGTTCAACTTCGCGGATTCGCTGCTGGCCGTGCTGGCGCAGCGGCTGGTGCGCCGCCTTTGCAGCCACTGCGTGACCAGCCGGCCGATGCGCTCCGAGGAAGTCGAGGAACTGCTGTCCGACTACATGCACTCGTTCGGCGCGCATGACACTCCGGCCGAACGCGAGTCGGTACGCCATGGCTGGCACCGCCACTATGGCCAGGACGGCCAGCTGCTCGCCTATGCCAGCACCGGATGCAAGCACTGCGACAACACGGGCTTCAAGGGACGCGTGGGCATCCACGAGCTGATGGTGATCTCGAAAACGCTGCGGCGGCTGGTGCAGGGCGGCGCCCGCGCCGAGGAGCTGCAGGAAGCGGCGCTGCGCGAAGGCATGCGCACCCTGCGGCAGGACGGCATCGAAAAGGTCCTGGCCGGAAAGACCACCATCGAGGAAGTCCGCGCGACCAGCAACGTCTGAGTCAGCGCCGCGTTCGGTCGCGGCTCGTCAGGGCATGGCTGACCGCTTCAGGCGGCATCCCATGCCACCGCCGGCAGCATGGCCACGGCGGGCCGGGCAAACAGGTAGCCCTGGAACAGGCCAACGCCCAGTGCCTGGAGCGCGTGCACTTCGTCAGAGCTTTCGACGCCCTCGGCCACCACCCGGATGCCGAGTTCGCTGCAGGTGCCGACAAAGCCTTTCACGATGCTGAGCCGGACCGGATCGGTGTGGATGTTGCGCACCAGGCCCATGTCGACCTTCACCACATCGGGCTGGAAGCCGGCCAGGAGCTCGAAGCCGGCATAGGCGGCGCCAAAGTCGTCGATGGCCGAAGTGAAGCCGAAGGCCTTATGGGCATGGAAGGCGGCGGCCAGCCTCGGCAGATCGGCCACGTGTTCGCACTCGGCAATCTCGAACATCAGGCGGTGCAGCGGGAAGTTGCACCGCCGGGCCGTGTCCATGGCGGTGTGGAAGCACTCTGTGCGGTCGGTGAGATCGTTGGGCCACACATTGAGGCTGAGCTTCGATTCCATGCCCAGCGCGGAAGCCGTCTCGATGGCCTTGATGCGGCAGGCCTCGTGAAACGCGAACCGGTGCCGCGGACTCACCCGCGAAAGCACCTGGACCGCCCCTTCCCCCGACGTGCCGCGCACCAGCGCCTCGTGCGCGAAGATTTCTCGCCGCTCGAAGTCCACGATCGGCTGGAAAGCCATCACAAACCCGGCATCGGAGCCGGGAAAGCTGGCATTGGCCGCTGTTTCGGTAGTCACTGGTGTGGATTCTCGCGGGGGAGAGTTTTATTAATTACTTTTACCTACAACGCGGACGATAGCGCATAAATGTAACCCGCCAATCAGCCAATACCCTTTTGAGCCAACTGGCGAGTGCGTTCGGCAATGGCCAGCCTCTTGGCTTCATCGTAGCCATGGGCCTTGATGGAGAACGCCTTGCTCACGCTGCCCTTGCCTGCGGTGTAGGTAATGGCCAGCCAATAACCGGGGTGGTCGGGCCGGGGCTGCTTGTAGTGCACGCCGCTGACGCCGCTGGAATTCGACTTGCGAAGGATCTCGGAGCGGGAGCGCTTGCGCGGCGCTGGAGTCGCGGTCGGTGCGCTCGCGGACTTGCGAATCGACTCTTCGGCGGGATGCAGGGCCGCCAAGCCGGTCATGTGCTTCAACTGCTTGGCCCGCTCCTCGATGGCCATGGTGCGCGCCGCATCGCCCCAGTTGTGAATCGGAAAGTTGGCGCGCAGTATTTCTTCGGCCGCGATGTAGGTCTTGGCAAGCCACGACAGCCCTCTTCCGTCGGGCGCCACCAGGCAGAAGACGCCCGGCACACCGGTGGTGTTGCTCGCCCGGAGCTTCTCCGCCCGCTCGCGCCGCGTGGCCGGCGGCACGCTTCTCACGACGGCATCGCGCCATTCCTGCGCCCGCCGCAGCGCATGCTCGGCGCCGCCGTAGCTGCCGTTGCCGAACTGCTGGAAATACCGGACCCCGCGCCGGACGATGGAAACCTCGAAACCCCAGGGGCGGGCATAAATCCCGTACATGGGGGCTGGATTGGGAACTCCTTTTGGCATTGGCGGGAATTCTAGGAGGGCAAGTCGAGTTCGATCCACACCGGCGCATGATCGCTCGCGCCGGAGCGGCCGCGCACCTCGCGGTCCACATTCGCATCGACCAGCAAGGGCGCAAGTTCCTCGTTCAGCAGCAGGTGGTCGATCCGCAGGCCCGCATTGCGCGGCCAGCGGTTGCGCCAATAGTCCCAGTAGGTGTAGATCGCCTCGCCCGGGTGGCGGGTTCGGATCGCATCGGTCCACCCCTGGGCCAGCAGACGCGCGAAGGCGGCGCGGCTTTCGGGCTGCAGCAGCGCGTCATTGCGCCACGAAGCCGGGTTGTAGCTGTCGGCGTCCGTCGGCACCACGTTGAAGTCGCCGGCCAGCACGACCGGCAGGCCGCAGCTGTAGAGGCGCTTCGCATGGGCATTGAGCCGCTCGAACCATTCGAGCTTGTAGTCGAACTTGGGGCCGGGCTGCGGATTGCCGTTGGGCAGGTACAGGCAACCGACCACCACGCCGTTCACCACCGCTTCGAGGTAGCGGCTCTGGCTGTCTTCGGAGTTTCCGTCGAGCCCGCGTCCGGTTTCGATCGGCTCCCTTCCGCGCGCGAGGATGGCCACGCCGTTCCATGAACGCTGGCCATGGAACAGCACGCCGTAGCCCGCCTCGCGGATGGCCGCCGCGGGAAAGTTCGCATCGGGAGACTTGAGTTCCTGCAGGCAGGCGACGTCGGGGCGGGACTCCTCGAGCCATTCGAGCAGGCGTGGAAGCCGGCTGTTGATGCCGTTGACGTTGAAGGTCGCAATCTTCACGGGCGCTGCATGAAACAAGAAGCAAGTGGCCGGATCATGGCCCGAAAGCCGCCCTGGTCTTGTCGGAGAACACGCCCTGCGATGGCGGAAGCGTGCAAGCACGCATCCAAAAACAACGGCGAGAAGTGTGAACTACGACGCGCCCGGCACGTCAGCGCCCGTAAATCCCGGCCTGTAATGAGCCGACATCGAACGACCACATCAGGTGAAACCGTGCGCCTGAACTGCCGAGGTCACTCGCTCGAAACACAAGGCACCACAGCCAAAGGGAAACACCATGACCATCTGCCCCGAATTGCGAACCAAATTGATGCATTGCCCGCGGGCGGCCGACGTTGGACAGCAGGTTGTTCGGCGCAACGGCTATCCGGCAGGCGATGAACTCTCAAAGAAGGCCGCATGAGCAAATCCACGCCCGTTGCTCAAACCACGGCTTCTGCCTGGCGCAACCCCTTTGGTCTTGCGTTGGTGGCGTACTACCTTGTCATGGCCGTTGTGGGCTTGCTGATTCCCGACGACATCCTCCAGGCCAACGCATGGGCTCGGGACTTCAGCGATTTCATGGCTTCCGTCGTTCCTCAGATCGATCGCATTACGGCGCTGAACATCAGGCCCGACGTGAATCGTTTCTATTTCTCCGTTCTGTGGGCCGGTAATCCGATCTTGTTCGCAATCTCGCTCTTGTTGGTGTGGGATGGGCGAAAACGCGGCTACGCCATGTGGACCATGCCACTGTTCAAGGCAATCGGACTCATGTCCATCTGCGTGGTGATCGTCGTGTGTGCGCAGTGGATGTACTGGATGGAAGACGTAACGAACCGTCAACTGAGGCTGATGTTGGGCAACACACTCGGGCGTAGCTTCTGGGGGAGTTCGGTGTACGCCTTTGGATCAGCTGTGCTTGGTGCCGGCTTCGTTGTCCTGTTTTCAGGATGGATAACTGGGTACATACCCCGCAATATGAAGGAGGGGCGCGATGACCGAACCAAAATTCGATAAAAGTTCAACTGTCCAAATTGGAAGGATCTTTCTTTTCAGTGAAGGATCGCTCACCGCGATTGCTAACGGCGGCAGCTTCGAAGTCAACGCCGCCATTCTTAGTACAGCGATGCCGCGTCAACGCATTGGCACGGTAGAAGTGCTTTCCGACAGACCATCGGCCGTCGTTTCAGGCGTTGAGCATGGCGCTGCAAGCGCCTCGGTCGGCATATCTTCTCGGCGCTTGTTACCGGCCACTTCGTGTCGGCCGCCACGGCGTAGGCAGATGTCAATGACGCATTCACCATCGACCGACATCGCGCAGGGCAACCGACTAGATGCTACCGATCTATCCTTAATCGAAAGTAGGAAGGGAAGAAAATGAGCCGACTCTCTGGCAGCAATTCGACCAGTACGTCTCACTGGGGAAGTCCGTTGGTTATTGCGCAGTTGATCTATTTCAGCGCCATGGTCGGGCTCGGTGTTTTTCTCCCAGACAGCGTCCTTGAAGGGAACGCATGGAAGCGAGACTTCAGCGACTTCATGGCTTCTTTCGTTCCTCAGATCGATCGAATCACTGCGCTGGACATTGAGCCGGGCGTGAACCGCTTTTACTTCTCAATCCTGTGGGCGACCAGTCCAGCCTTGTTTGGATTGCTGTTTCTCAATATTTATCGGACACGCTCAACTCTTCGGAAGCTGTGGGATACCCCACTTAGGAAAGTGCTCCTGTCCATGTGCGGACTCGCAATGATGCTTGCATGGACTCAACACTTGTGGTTCGTCGAATCCTCGATGCGCCTCTCTCTTTTCCTTTTTGGATCGACCATTGGTCGCAGTTTTTTTGCGCAGCTAGCGTTCTATATCGGGGCAGTATTTTGTATTGCTGCTCTGATGGTTTGGTGTGTCGGTTGTCTCAATGGCTACATCTCTCGCAACGGTAAGGAAAAGCACCATGAATAAGCCTATCTCAACCGTCCATGTTGGAAGCGTATTTTTCTTCCACGATGGTATCGGTGGACGTCACGTTGTTCAGGGCAACGGCTATCCGGCAAGTGGTGAATTCCGGAAGAAGGCCACATGAGCAAATCCACACCCGTTGCTCAAACTGAGACATCTGCCTGGCGCAACCCCTTTGGTCTTGCGCTCGTGACGTACTACCTTGTCATGGCAGTCGTGGGTCTGCTGATCCCCGATGACATCCTGCGGGCCAACGCATGGGCTCGGGACTTCAGCGATTTCATAGCTTCCATTGTTCCTCAGATTGATCGCATTACGGCGCTGAACATCAAGCCGGATGTGAATCGCTTTTACTTCTCGGTGCTATGGGCCGCAAGTCCGTTGCTATGCGCCATGGTGGTTGGAGAACTGATCAGTGGAAGAAAGCGTGGTTACTCCATGTGGCATTCCACTCCACGGACTATGCTCTCGGCGCTTTTGGCGGTTGCATTCGTCATCCTTTGGTCAATCAATTTATGGTGGGTCGATCCGAGCCTCAGGCTGACCCGTACGTTGTTCGCCGCGCCTCTCGGCAGATCAGCATTTGGGAGCATCGCGTTCTCACACATTCCTGTCGCATGTGCTACTGCCGCAGCTGTTTGGCTGCTAGCTTGGTGCACCGGCTATATCCCACGCAACATAAGAAGCCATCGTCATGAGTGACCCGATTTCCACTCCAAACGCACTCATTCAAGTCTCAAACGTTTTCGCATTCTCGGGAGAATCGCTATCGACAATATCTAATGCTGGTACCTTCCAGGCCAACGCAGCCATCTTTGCGGCAGCATCGCGTCGGCGCGCTGGCACGATTGAGGTGCTTTCTGATGGCCCTTCGGCTGTCGTTTCAGGCATCGAGCAGGGTGCTGCTAAAGCCGCGATCGGCATACCTTCTGCGGCGCTTGTTGCAGCCCGCATTGTGTCCGCGGCTACGTTGGCAGGAGGTATCAATGACGCGCTCAACGTCGGCCAACATGTTGTGCAAGGCAACGGAGCAGAAGCTCTAACCGAGTCCATTGGCGTTGGCGGGCAAGCGGGCAGTGCCGTGTTGGGCGCACGCCTCCTAGGTGGTGCACTTGCGCCATTTGGTCCATACGTGTCAGCGGGTGGTGCGTTTGTCGGAGGTCTTGCGGGCGCCTTCGCAGGCGCCCAAGGCGCCAAGTCCCTCGGCACCTATCTCACAGGCGGCGACACTCCCGACAAACTCGGCCCGCCGCTGACGCTGCCCAACAACACAGCGCTGATACCGACTGTCACGACATCGGACGGAAGCCAATACGCGCTGGTGCAGATCGAAGGCAAGTACACCTGGTTCTCGATCCAGGACAACCTCGCGCTGCCCAGCCGCTATGTGGAAGTCGTCAGCGGCGCCAAGGCGGCCGAACTCACCGGCAGCTACCTTCAGGCGGCGGGCTTCGAATCGCAGCTGACCCAGGCTCAGGCAGAGGCCGCCCAGCAGCAGCGCGAAGCTTTGCGGGAAGCATTTGCGCGCAGCGAGATCCATTCGGCCAACAACATGGGGCCCAATGGACTGCTGTGGGGCACCCCCTCCGCCATCGGTGCCCACGCCACCCAGACCTGGGCTCGGTCGCCCGAGCCGGGCCAAGCCCTGAACATCCTGGACGTGCGCAATGCCGATGGCTCCGCCAGCCGCATCGTGCAGGAAGTCGACAGAGCCCGCGGCGAGCTTCTCGGCGAGAAAACCTACGAGAACCACAGTGCGTCTCCGGACGGCTTTCGCCTGGTGGCAACCAGCGACTATCAAAGCGGCGTTCACTGGACGCTCAACCGCGAAACGGGTGTCATGGAGCAAGCCGGGGGCACACCCGCCAAGGCTGGCGGCCCATCCGTCGAGGATGGGTTCGCTCCTGACGGCTCGCCTCTGGGACTGGCCGCAACGGTGATTCATGAAGGCAGGGCCCACACGACCATCTGGGCTCGCGATGCCGCAACCGGCCATTACACAGAAACCGAGACCATCACCCGGCGCGATGGCGCGGGCAACGTTACGCAGTCGGCAACTGAGGTTCGAACCTACGCGGCCGACGGCACGCAGTTGCAAAGTGCGGCGCCGCAGAATCCCGCACGGAACGAAGAGGGCGCTGTCCACGCCATCCCCGGTTCGTTCAGGACGACTGCGCCTGCAACGGCTCCTGCGCAGCAGGACCCCATTCCCCAGATCACCACGCATGAATCGCGCGTCGTGCCCACGCCGGGCGGCATGAGCTTTGCCGAGGCGCACCGGCGCCGCGACGAACCCGAGCAGATTTCCCCGGGCTCGTTGCGGCCCGTGGGCAAGCTGGATACATCCCAGATGGACAAGGGCAGCCCGTTGTACCGGATGCACCTGGCGCAGGAGCAGGCCCATATGCGCGACCTGGAGATTGCGCTGGCGCAGGACAGGGAGCGGTTCAAGAACGAGCCGAGCCCTCAGCGGACGCGGCAGTCTTCGGTGGAGCGCACGCAGGAGCGCGTGCAGGAGCAGGCGCCGGCCCCAAGCCGAGAAGAGCATGTGCCGAACCGCCAAGGCGCCGCCGGGGAGCGAGCCGCCACGCTCCCACCTTCGCAGCCGATGGCCCAACCCGCTGCGGCAGCCATTGCGGCGGCGCAGGCCGAGGCGGCTGCGGCACAGGCCCGGGCGGCTGCGGCGCAGGCCGAATTGGCCGCGATGCGGGAGCAGGTGGCACGCATGGCCGAGCAGCGCAGGCCAGACGGCCTGGAGCGACGCGATGAGCGAGATGAGAGGGACCCGATATCCGAAACTGCCGCCACTGCCGCGGCTGATGCGAGCCGCCCGCTTCTGCGCGAATTCAGCGACCCGCGTCATCCCCAGCATGCGCTGTACAACACCCTCAAAGAGGTGCTTCCCGAGGGTACGTCTCCGAGATGGGTGGCACAGGCGACGGCGGCCTGCTACATGTCGAACATCAGGAAGCCCGACGATCTGGGCGACGTCCACGGCATCAACGGAACAGTTCTGTTCAGGTCGACCTCGTTGCCCGGCCGATACGCCACTCTTGAAGCCACGGAGCCTTTGCGCACAATGCAGCAGACCATGCAGGACGTGCAGCAGTTCGACGAGCAGCGCGCGATCGAGCGCGCCCAGGCTCAGGCTCAGGCACAGGCCGCAGCGCAAGCCAACCAGCAGCAGGGGCCGGTGATGGGCGGGCGATGAGGACGCACGCCAAGAGCCACGTCAAACACGGCTGCGATCGCGCCCTTCCGCTCAGGCCTTCTTCGTGCCTCGTTCATACCACCCTTGCGACCGGTTGACCACGGCAACCACCAGCAGCATCACCGGCACCTCGATCAGCACGCCCACCACGGTTGCCAGCGCGGCACCCGATTGAAAGCCGAACAGGCTGATGGCGGTGGCCACCGCAAGCTCGAAGAAGTTGCTGGCGCCGATCAGCGCCGACGGACCGGCCACGCAGTGCGCCACGCCCAGCTTGCGGTTGAGCAGGTAGGCCAACCCTGAGTTCAGGAACACCTGGATGAGGATGGGCACCGCGAGCAATGCAATCACCAGCGGCTGGCCGATGATGGCTTCGCCCTGGAAGGCGAACAGCAGCACCAGCGTAAGCAGCAGCGCCGAGATCGACCACGGACCAAGCCGCGCCGTAACGGCCTGGAAGTGCGCCGTGCCTTTCTTGAGCAGGTGCTTTCGCAGCAACTGCGCAATGATCACCGGCACCACGATGTACAGGCCGACCGACGTCAGCAGCGTGTCCCACGGCACGGTGATGGACGACAGCCCGAGCAAGAGCGCAACCACCGGCGCGAAGGCCACCACCATGATCGCGTCGTTGAGCGCCACCTGCGAGAGCGTGAAGTACGGGTCGCCCTTGCACAGCTGGCTCCACACGAACACCATGGCCGTGCACGGCGCTGCCGCCAGCAGGATGAGGCCCGCGATGTAGCTGTCGAGCTGCGACGGCGGCAGCAGCGGCGCGAACACATGGCGAATGAAGATCCACCCCAGCAGCGCCATCGAGAAGGGCTTGACCGCCCAGTTGATGAACAGCGTGACGCCGATGCCGCGCCAATGCGCCTTGACCTGCCCGAGCGCTGCGAAGTCGATCTTCAGCAGCATCGGGATGATCATCACCCAGATGAGCACGCCCACCGGCACGTTGACCTTGGCGACCTCCAGCGAGGCGATGCCGTGGAACACGCCGGGCATCCATTGGCCCAGCGCAATGCCGGCCACGATGCACAGCGCGACCCACACCGTGAGATAGCGCTCGAAGAAGCCGATGGCCGGTGGGGGTGCGGACGATACAAGAGCCGCCGCGGCATGGGTGCTCATTTCAGCACGCACAAACCTGCGCCGCTGCGGGCAGGCAAGCCTCGCCCTGGCAGCAGTTTTCGGTGAGGTAGCCGATGAGCGCGTTCATCTTTTCGAAGGCGGCGCGGTATATGAGATTGCGGCCGCTTCGCTCTTGCGTCACAAGGCCGGAATGGGTCAGTTCCTTGAGGTGGAACGAGAGGCTGGTGGCCTGGACGTCCAGCGCGTTGACCAGCGCACCGGGGGTGAGGCCCTCGGGGCCCGCCACCACCAGCGCGCGAAACACCTGAAGCCGCACGGGCTGGGCCAGTGCCGCCAGGGACCTGACGATGTCTTGTTCTTCCATAGTTCAATAATAGTTGCATAATTGGTCAAATGCAATCGACCAACTCATCCATCACCATCTTTCACAACCCGGCGTGCGGCACCTCGCGCAACACGCTGGCGCTGATCCGCAACAGCGGCGAAGAGCCCCGCGTCGTCGAATACCTCCAGACGCCGCCCGGAAAGGAGACCCTGCTCGAGCTGCTCGCCGCCATGAAGATGCAGCCCCGCGCGCTGCTGCGCGAAAAGGGAACACCCTATGCCGAACTCGGGCTGGCCGATCCAAAGTGGACGGACGAACAACTGGTCGACTTCATGCTTGCGCACCCCATCCTGATCAACCGGCCCATCGTGGCCACATCCCTGGGCACCCGGCTGTGCCGCCCTTCCGAAGAAGTGCTCGACATTCTTCCTTCGCCGCAAAAAGGCCCCTTCACCAAGGAAGACGGCGAAGTCGTCATCGATGCGGAGGGCCGCCGTGTCAAATCCGCTGCCTGAGCTTCCGAACATCGATGCTGCCCTGTTCGACCGGCCCTCGCGCGAGCGCCTGTCCGGCAACGCACCGGCGCGCCATGCACCGCGCTTTCTGCTGCTGTACGGATCGCTGCGCGACCGCTCCTACAGCCGCTTGCTGACCGAAGAAGCCGCACGGCTGCTGCAGGCCATGGGCGGCGAGACGCGCATCTTCAACCCCGCCGGCCTGCCCCTGCCGGACAGCGCCCCCGACGACCATCCCAAGGTGCAGGAGCTGCGCGACCTGGCGCAATGGGCCGAAGGAATGGTGTGGTGCTCGCCCGAGCGCCACGGTTCGATGACCGGCATCATGAAGGCGCAGATCGACTGGATTCCGCTGAGCATGGGCGCCGTCCGGCCCACGCAGGGCAAGACGCTCGCGGTCATGCAGGTGTCGGGTGGCTCGCAATCGTTCAATGCGGTAAACCAGTTGCGCGTGCTCGGGCGCTGGATGCGCATGCTCACCATTCCCAACCAGTCCTCCGTTGCCAAGGCTTTTCTCGAGTTCGACGAAGCCGGGCGAATGAAGCCCTCTTCTTATTACGAGCGGGTGGTCGACGTGATGGAAGAACTGGTGAAGTTCACCCTGCTCACGCGCGATGCGGCCGGCTACCTGGTCGACCGCTACAGCGAGCGCCGGGAAAGCGCCGAAGAGCTTGCCAAGCGGGTGAACCAGCGCGCCATCTAGGGCGCTCTGTTCGCGCCGCGTCCTACGCCGGCATGCAGGCTGTCTCCGACACCGGCGTGCAGAGGCGCCAGTAACGTGGGTTCATTCAGGAGGCATGCATGAGCCCATCCAAGCCGAACCCTACCCGCAGCCCGCGAACCGTTCAGCCCGCCACGAGCCAGCGGGCGCCGGTTACCAAGAAATCCGAAGGCCCGGTGGCCACGCCCAAGGTCAACGAAGGCGCATCGCTGGGCAAGTCCGCCAACTCTTCCGCCGGCGGTGCGGCAGGACAGCTGACACCCAAGGACTGAAGCGAAAGTGCAGTGGAAAGGCGGGTGCCCGTTGGCCGACAATCGGCGCCCATGAATGCCAAGCCATCGGCAACGGCCCCGGCGAACCCGCCGCAGCCAGCGCCCCGCCCCACCCGCACTGCGGCCACATTGATCCTCTTGCGCGACGGCGCCGAGGGCATGGAAGTGCTGCTGCTGCGCCGCGCCGAGAAGGCCGACGACCAGAACAGCGGCGCCAGCGTGTTCCCCGGCGGCGTGGTCGACACGCACGACCGCAGCCTGCACCTGATGTGCAAGGGACTCGATGACGCAGGCGCGAGCAGGCGGCTCGGCGTGGCCGAAGGCGGACTCGACTACTACGCCGCCGCCGTGCGCGAATGCTTCGAGGAAGCGGGCGTGCTGTTCGCCTGCGATGCCGAAGACCGCGTGGTCGAGCTCGACCGGTTGCCCGCCTCGCGCCTCGAAGCCATGCGGCACGCCGCAGAGCAAGGCACCGACGCGCTGCTGGCCATGTGCGATGCGCAAGGCTGGCGTCTCGCGGTCGACCGGCTGGCGTACTTCAGCCACTGGCTCACGCCGCCTGGCATGCCGCGCCGTTTCGACACCCGCTTTTTTATCGCAGAGATGCCCGCCGGACAAAGCGTGAAGCCGGACGGCCGCGAAACCGTCGAGCACATGTGGCTCAAGCCCGCAGACGCGGTACTCCCGGACCGCGGGCTCAAGCTGATGAACGTGACGCGCCGTACGCTCGAGCAGCTGGCCGCATTCGAAAGCACCGCCAGTTGCATGGCCCATGCGCGCGGCCTGGCCGGCATTGCGCTGAACATGCCGCGCCTGGCCGACGGGCCTGCCGGACGACGCGCGGTGAACATCGACGAGGCGGCCTATCAGGAGATCAGCCGCCTCGACCCCGATGGCACCGGCCATGCGCGCTATGCGCTCGAGGCCGGCCTGGCCATGCAGTTGTCCGCCCGCGTGCGGCGAGTGACGGGCAGCGCCGGCGCGTCGTCGGCGGAACCGGGTGCCAACAGCTATTTCGTCGGCGGCGAAAGCGGCTCGTGGGCATTGATCGACCCACTGCCGCACGGCACGGTGCCGAGCGACCTGCTGCGCAACGCGGCACCGGGAGAGGTGCGATGGCTGCTCTCGACAGCCCCGCGCACCGAGGCGGCCGAGAACGCGCTCGAGAGCCTGCGATCGTCGTGGCCCGGTGCCGTGGTGCTGTGGCCTGCTCCTGGCGAATCGCTCGACCTGGGTGGCGCCACGCTGGTGGCCCGGTCCGCTCCAGGCGGCACCTCAGCTCCCGCGCTTCAGTTTCTGCTGGCCGAGGAGCGCACGCTGTTCACCGGCGCAGCCGACCCAGCCGCCGTACATGCCAGCGACGAGGTCGAATGGATTGCGCCTGCCAACGGCTTCCTGCTGCGGCACGGCGCCTGAGGCGCACACACGCTCACAGCTTGCCGATGGCCGCCTTGAGTTCGTCGATGGAGGCGGGCTTGGGCAAGTGCGCGTTGAAGCCGGCCTCCAGCGCGCGGCGTGCATCGGCGCGCCGGCCGAAGCCGGACATGGCAATGGAGCGCAACTCGCGCGTCTCCGGCCGCCGCCGCACTTCGGCTATGAACTGGTAGCCGTCCATCTCGGGCATGCCGAGGTCGGACACCAACAGGTCGTAGACATTCGATTCGAGCAGTTCCAGGCCCTTTTTTGCGCTTGGCGCAATGTCGACAATCGCGCCCTCGAGCCTCAGCACCTCGGCAAACGGGGCCAGCGCGTCGGCATAGTCGTCCACCGCGAGCACGCGCCAGCCGCGCAGGCTCACTTCGGCCGGGGCTTTTTCCACCACCGCTTCTACCGCCACCCCCACGCGGGGCAGCCACACGCTGAACTCGGCCCCCAGGCCCAGCCCCGGTGAATGCACTTCGACGCGGCCACCGTGGGCCCGCGTCAGTTCATGCACCAGTGCCAGGCCGATGCCGAGCCCGCCGTTGGCGGGCGTCGCGTCGCTGCTGGCCTGGTTGAACATGCCGAACACATGCGGCAGGAACTCCGCCGCAATGCCGCAGCCGGTGTCGGCCACGGTCAGCTTGCCGAAGCTCTCGTCGGCTGTAACGCGCACCGTGATGCGGCCGCCGTCCGGCGTGAACTTCACCGCGTTGCTGAGCAGGTTCCACACGATCTGCTCCATGCGTATGCGGTCGCCGTTGCACAGCACGCCGGCTTCGCAGTTCGCGTCCAGCGCCAGCTTCTTGCCCGCCACATCGTTCACCGCGGCTTGCGCCGTGGTCTGCACCAGTTCGCCCAGGTCGACGGGCACGCGATTGAGCCGCAGCTTGCCGGTGCGGATGCGCGAGAGGTCGAGCAGGTCGTTGATGATGCGCGTCTGGCTCGCCACGGCGCGCTTGATGGTTTCGCCCAGCCGCCGCACCGCCGGTACCTCTGCGGTGGCCGGCATATGCATCAGCAGCTCGGCGTTCATCTGGATGAGGTTGAGCGGCTGCTTCAGTTCGTGCGACATCACCGCCAGGAACTTATCCTTCAGCTCGTTGGCCGCCTGTGCGCTGAGACTGGCCTTCTTTTCCTTGAAGAGCCTGTGCTCCTGCGCAAGCTCATGCTGCTTGGTGCCCGTCATGTCGCGCGCGATCTTGGCAAAGCCGCCGCCCGCGGCGGATTCCATCGGCGTGGTCACGCCGCTGCAGAAAAAGCGGCTGCCGTCCTTTCGCTGGTGCCAGCGCTCGTCTTCGGCCCGGCCAAGCTCCACCGCGCGGCGCATCTCGCGTTCGGGCACGCCGTTGGCCTGGTCTTCGGCGGTGAAGATCACCGCCAGGGGCCGGCCGATCATCTCTTCCTCGCTGTAGCCGAAGATGCGCTGGGCGCCGGCGTTCCAGGTGGTGATCTGGCCCTGGTCGTCGCTGGTGATGATGGCAAAGTCGCGCGTGGTCGCGGCCACCATGCGCAGCCGCTCTTCGCCCGCGCGCACTCTCTCTTCCGCGGCGCGCAGCTCGGTAATGTCGAAGAAGTTCAGGATCGCGCCTTCGATCTTGTCTTCCGCCGTGCGGTACGGGAGTATTCGCGCCATGAAGTGCCGCCCGTCCACGCTGGTCACGTGCCGCTCGGTAATGCGCAAATCCTTGAAAGCCGAGGCCGTGTCTTCCGCAAGCTCCGGGTAGTTGAGCCGGCTCGTAATGTCGAACAGCGAACGCCCCAGGTCCGACGGAATCAGGTTGAACAGCTTGCTCGCATGCGGCGTGTAGCGCTTGATGTGCATGCCCCGGCTCACGAACACCGTTGCAATCTCCGACGAGGCAATGAGGTTCTGCAGGTCGTCGTTGATGTGGCCGCGCTCTTCCACCTTCATCTTGAGCTCGAAGTTCACCGTCACGAGCTCCTCGTTCATCGACTGCAGCTCTTCCTTGCTGGTCTCGAGCTCTTCGGTGGCGGAGCGCAACTCTTCGTTGATGGCCTGCAGTTCCTCGTTGGAGGCCTTCAGTTCCTCGGTCGAGGTTTCGGCGCCTTCGATGGTTTCCTGCAGATGCAGCTTGAGCTGGCGAATCTGGTCTTCCATCTGGCCGATGAGCAGCTCGCGCGCCGCATCGGCCGGCTCGTCGCCTTCCGGACGCACGCTGTCCTCGACCTCGTCGAACACCACCAGCGTGAGCCTCGGCGCGTCCTTGTCCTCGCCATCGCCCCGCTGCAGGGGGCGCACGGTGATGTTCAGGAACACCTGGCTCCCGTCGTCCCGCCTCTGCATCAGGCGCGTTTCCACGCTGCCCGAGGTTTGTGCGGCCTTGAAGAGCGCGGTGCGCAGTTCCAGCCGCAAGTCGGGCCGCACGTTGTTCAACAGGTTGTTCGACGGCTCGCCCCCAGCGCGCTCGAGAAACCGGCCGACACCGCTGGACAGGTGCAGCACCTCGTGCTCGCTGTTGATCAGCACGCTCGGCGGCGAGAACTGCTCGAGCGCGCGCTGGTGCAGCTCGGCAAAGCTCAGGCGTTCGGCGCGCTTGGGCGAGCGCAGCGCTTCCATGGGGCCGGGCGAGCCCGCTTTGAACGGCGTGTCGCTGATGAGCGGCATGTGGCGCCCGGTCGGCAATTCGGGGTTCGCGCGGTAGATGCGGTTCTTCTTGTCGACCGCGGTGAAGAGGCTGCCCACCGCATCGATCGATTCCGAAGTGCCCAGGAACAAGTAGCCCCCCGGCCGCAGCGCAATGCGGAACATCTCCAGCACATGCGCCTGCGCCGCACGGTCCAGGTAGATCAGCAGGTTGCGGCAGCAGATGATGTCCAGCCGCGAGAACGGCGGATCGCGCAGCAGGTTGTGCAGCGCAAACAGCACTGGCTCGCGTACCGAGGTCGTCACGCGGTACTGGTCCTGCTCGGGCACAAAGAACTGCTGCAGCCGAGACGGAGAAATGTCCTCCGCAATGCCCTGCGCATAGAGTCCCCTGCGCGCCGTGGAAATCGCCCGCCCGTCGATGTCGGTGGCAAAGATCTGTACGTCGAGCGGCTTGGCCTGCCGGTCGATCTGCTCGCGCAGCAGGATGCTCAGCGAATAGGCCTCCTCGCCGGTGGCGCAGCCCGCCACCCAGGCGCGCACCTGCTCGCCGGGCTGCCTGGCCTCGATCAGCTTGGGAAGCACGTCTTGCTCGAGTGCCTCGAAGGCTTCGGGGTCTCGAAAGAAGTTGGTCACGCTGATGAGCATGTCCTGCAGCAGCGGCACCGCCTCATCGGGATGGTCGTGCAAGAAGTCGCGGTAGGCCGGCAGGTCGGCCAGGCGGTTCACCTGCAGCCGGCGTTCGATGCGGCGCAGCACCGTCGCGCGCTTGTAGTGCCGAAAGTCGTGCCGCGTGTAGGTGCGCAGCAGGCCCATGATCTCCTGCAGCGCTTTTTCGGCCCGCCTGCCTGCATCGCCCGTGTCGGGCTCCTGCACGAGTTCCGCGTTCTCGCCGTAAGGCATGCGAATGCGCTGCGCGTTGCGCCAATGCTCGACCAGGTGTTCGCCCATTTCGGCGGCGGGCAGCACGATGTCGACCATGCCCGTTGCAATGGCGGCGCGCGGCATGCCGTCGTGCGCCGCGTCTTCGGGCGACTGCGCCATGGCAAGTCCGCCGTGCTCCTTCACGCGCGTGAGCCCCACCGCGCCGTCGCTTCCGGTGCCCGACATCACGACGCAGACGGCCCGCTCCTTGTGCACTTCGGCCATGGTGCGAAAGAACAGGTCCACGGCCAGGTGCTGGCCCTTGACCCGCTCGCTGGGCGCCACCTGCAGGTGGCCGTCGTTCATCGTCAGTTCGACGCCGGGCGGAATCACATACACATGGTCCGCTTCGACCGGCACCGTCTGCGTGACCTGCATCACAGGCATTTGCGTGCAGCGCTGCAGTATTGCAGCCGCATTGCTCTCATGCTTGGGCGACAGGTGCAGGATGACGACGAAAGCCATGCCCCCATCGGCCGGCATCTGCTCGAAGAAGCGGATCAGCGCCTCCAGCCCCCCCGCGGAGGCGCCAATGCCGACGACCGGGAAACTCAGCGTGCTGGGCGTGAGCTTGCGTTTGTCGGCGGAAGAAGGCGAAGGCGGATTCGATGTGGGCATTGAGATGTCATTGCGGGGCCGCGGCCCCGGAGCCTGCCGCGTACGGCATTCGGTTCTGAAATTCTGCCCCTTGTGGCCGCCATATTCCGGATTTCAGGTCGGTTTTTTCCCTGATTTTCGCGGTTTGCGCCTTGCAGAACGGCCAAGCCCACAGGCAACGGGGGTTTTCGCGCTGTTCCTACACACCGCGTCGGCCGCCTCTTGCCGCCGGCGGGCGCCTGTGGCGCATGGTCGCTGTTTTCGCTTCTCCCCCTTGAGGACCACCATGCAAGCCACGCCATTGCGATTCCTCCTTCCGCTTGCCCTGGGCGGGCTGCTCGCGGCATGCGGCGGCAGCAATACCGATTCCAGCGTCGATTCGCCGGGTGCCGGCAAGAGCGCAAAAACCGCCACGCTCGAAGCCGGCGCCGCTGCCCTGCAGGACAAGCCGCCCCTCGATGCGTTGAACGCGTACCTGGACGGCTTTCATTTCTACAGCGGCAACATGCAGGCCCAGATGGAGGCGCACCACTACTGCTCGGTACTGAACGAAGAGCTGATCCAGTGCGTGATCTATGACGGCAATGTGAAAAACGCGAGGATCATGGGCGTCGAATACATCGTGAGCGAGCGGCTTTTCAAGTCGCTGCCGCCACAGGAAAAGGCCTTGTGGCACAGCCATGTGCACGAGGTCAAGTCCGGCCAGCTCATCGCGCCCGGCATTCCGCAGGCCGCCGAGCACGAGCTCATGAAGAAGCTCGTCGGAACCTACGGCAAGACCTTTCACACCTGGCACACCGACATGCACAAGGAACTCCCCACCGGCGTTCCGCAGCTCATGATGGGATTCACCGCCGACGGGCAGGCCAACGCCGACATGGTGGCGCAGCGCGACAAGCGCTTCGGCGTCGATTCCGCGGAGAAGAAAAAGAACCGCGAGGACATTCCCGCCCCCGCCATTGCCGAAGGCGCGGACAGCTGGCAAAAAGGCAAGGCGATGCAGATTGCAGACCCCACCGGCCCCGGGCCGCATGACGCGCACGGGGCACCGGTTCCCGGCAAGTAGGACGACTGCCATCGCCATGAGGCGCGCGCACCGGCCGACGGCACGTCGTCCGACGCATTGCCCGCGGTGCAATGCCTAGCGTCGGACCGATGCAACCGCCCGCCCTCACCCTCGCCTTCGACTCGTCCGCGCACTCGTCCGCGCATCCGCCGGCGCCCTGCGCAGCGCAGCCGATGAACATCGGCGTGCTCACCTTTCATCGCTGCATCAACTACGGCTCCTACTGGCAGGCGCGCCTGCTGGTGGAAGCACTGCGAAACATGGGCCACTGCGCCGTGCTGCTCGACCATCACTCGCACCGCGTGAACATGGCCGAGTGGCGCTGCGCCCTTCAGCCGGTGCTGCCCACCCCGGTTTCTCCAGCGGACCGCACGCTCTATGCGCACAAGACGCGCAAGTTCCTGGCGTCGATCGCCTCGCTCCCGCTCTCGCGCCCGTTCGCGCTGGAGAACCCGCAGGGCATGGAGGCATTCGACGCCGTGGTTGTCGGCAGCGACGAGGTGTGGAACCTCTCCCATCCCTGGTACGGGCGCTGCCCGCTGTTCTTCGGTGAACGGATCCGCGCCAGGCGGCTCGTGGCCTACGCGGCAAGCTTCGGCAACTACCCGGCCGAGCACGGTTTGCCGCAACAGTGGGCAAGCGTGCTGCACAAATTTCAAAGCGTGTCGGTGCGCGACGCCAACTCTCGCGCGCTGCTGGGCAAGGCACTGGGCCATGCGCCCGAACTGGTGCTCGACCCTTGCCTGCAGTTCGCACCGCCGCCCGAACCCGTCGAGCTGCACCGCAAGAGCGCGCGGCCGCCGCGCCATGTGGCCGTGTATGGCCACAACTTCAGCGACTGGTTCGCGGCGCGCATGCGCGAGTGGGCGCGCAAGCGGAACATGCGCCTGGTGAGCATCGGCTACCGCAACGACTGGGCCGACACCCAGTGGCTCGCCGCCGGACCCGAAGACTTCGCCCGCTTCATGGCCGACGCGGACGCGGTGGCGACCAACTTCTTTCACGGCTGCGTCTTTGCACTGCGAAACCGCAAGCCCTTTCTCTGCGAGAACTCGGCCTACCGCGCGATAAAGATCCACGATTTGTTGTCTGCACTGGGCGCGCAGCACCACTTGGCGCATGCAGGTACGCCTGCTTCGCATTGCAACGCGGTGTTGTCCGAAGCTCTCGCGTCTTCGGTGGAGGCGCGCATTGCGGCCCTGCGCGCCTCGTCGGCAAACTACCTCCATCAGGCGCTGCGGGAAGAACTGGATGTCCCCGCACGGGAGCGTGCCCATGCATGAGCCGCGGCCGCAGCTGACACCGGCCAGCATCGTGCGCTCGGGCCTTTGCATCGGGTGCGGCAGCTGCGTCGCGCAGTCGCGCAGCGAGCAGCCGGCTGCCTTCGCGAACGACGGCGAAGCGCCTCGCATGCGGCTCGACGCGCACGGCGAACTCAAGCCCCAGGGCCCCGCGGAGTGGCTGCGCCAGGGCCCCGCCGCCTTCTCGCGCACATGCCCCTTCTCTCCGGCAGCGCGCAACGAAACCGAGGTCGCAGACGACCTGTTCCCCGGTGCCGCTCACACCGACGCGCTGGTGGGCCGTTTCGATGGCGCCTATGTGGGGCATGCCGACGAAGGAAGCTTTCGCGCACAAGGCAGTTCCGGGGGCATGGTCAGCTGGACCGCCTCAGAGCTGCTGCGCGCCGGGCTGGTCGACGCAGTGGCCCACGTGCTGCCGTCTGGAGGCGACCGCTTCTTTCGCTATGGCCTGTCGCGCACGCCCGAGGAGATCGGCACCGGCGCCAAGTCGCGCTACTACCCGGTGGAAATGTCGGAAGTGCTCGAGACGATTCGCACCGTTCCCGGCCGCTATGCCGTGGTCGGCGTGCCGTGCTTCATCAAGGCCGTGCAGCTGTTGCGGCGCGAAGACCCGCTGATGCGCGAGCGTATCGCGTTCACGCTGGGCCTGTTTTGCGGCCACATGAAAAGCGCGCGCCTCGTCGAGAGCTTCGCCTACCAGATGGGCGTGAACGTCGAAGACATCCGCAGCGTGGAATACCGGCTGAAAGACGAGCGGCGGCCCGCCAACTGGTACACCGCGCAGTTCGTGCTGCGCGATGGCCGCAGTGTGCAGCGCGACTGGTTCCACCTGGCGGAGGGCGACTGGGGATCGGGGTTCTTCCAGAACGAAGCCTGCAATTTCTGCGACGACGTGGTTTCGGAGACGGCGGA
The DNA here is from genome assembly GCF_009755665.1 of Variovorax paradoxus. Classification (NCBI taxonomy): domain Bacteria; kingdom Pseudomonadati; phylum Pseudomonadota; class Betaproteobacteria; order Burkholderiales; family Comamonadaceae; genus Variovorax; species Variovorax paradoxus. The sequence goes on along the minus strand of NZ_CP046622.1, from coordinate 2,115,781 downwards.
CATTTCCTTCGGCGATGCATGGGTGGAGCCCTATGCGTCGGACGGGCGCGGAACCAACGTGGTGATCGTCCGCTCACCGATGCTGCATGAGCTCGTTGCCAACGCCATGGCGGCCGGGCGCCTGAACCTGGCCCCGGTCGATGGGGCGTTTCTCGCGCAAACGCAGGCAGCGGGTTTTCGCCAACGGCGCGAAGGCCTGGCCTACCGGCTCACCTGGCGGCGCCGCGGCCTGCAACCGGTCAAGCGGGTGCGCCCCGGCCGGACGCTGCCCTGGCGCCGAAAGCTCATCTACCGCATGCGCGCCGCCATTACGCGCTGGAGCAGGCGCCTGTTCGCAGCCGCACGATGGGCGGGCGGCCGTTCGCTCTACGTGCACTGGGCGCAAGGTGCGCTGTCGTTCTATCACGCACTGGCCTATTCGCGGGGGCGCATCGGCTCATGGGTAGCGCGGCTGGCGCCCGACGACCGCAGCGGCTGAAGCCCTGCGCCGCGAGCTCAGCCGCCGCCAACGCCCACGTTCACCTTGCCCGTGCCGCCGCACTCGGGGCAGCTATCGCCGCCCTCGCGGCGTCCGCTGCCGCCGCACAGCCGGCAAACGGTTTCCCCGGTCCCTGGAGTGCCGCGCGGGGCCTCGTCGCCGGGCTGCATGGGCGGGGGTTGCACCAGGTCGACCGATGCGCCCGGGTCTTCTTCGCCCGCGACCGACTCCGAGAACGCGCCGGGCCGGATCTGCTTGACCGAATCCTTGTTCATGCCTGTCTGCTCCGTAGAAAGTGGCACACGGCAGCAAGCATCGGCCGCATGTAAAGGCGCCGCGCCAGCAGACGTCCACAGGCACCGTCGGATAGCACCCACAGCCCCGGCGGCACCGCGCATGGGCATGCCGCTTGCCGAAACAGGCGCGGCGCGCGCCCCGTTTCCGCGATCGTGCCCACAGCCGGAGAAGAAGTTGCCAAGCCCCGCCGACCACACCGCACTTGCCGACGCACAAGCCCAGGTTTTCGAGCCCGGCAGCGCGCACGCCCCGGTGCGCTGGAACCTTCGGCGCAACGTTTCAATGAAGCCGCGCGTCTTCATGCTGCACATCGGCGCGGCGGCCGGCATCAGCTGCGCGATCGGCATCGGGTTCTGCATTGCAGGCTATCCGCTGGTGCTGGCCTTCTGCGCCTGCCAGGCCCTTGCGCTTTTGGCTGCCATGGTCCACTACGCGGTTCATGCGCTCGACGGCGAGCAGCTGGTGCTCACCGGCGAGGCGCTCGAAGTGCGATGCACGCGCGGCTTCCGCTCGCACACCGTTCGCCTCAACCCTTGCTGGACGCGGCTCGAATGCACGGCGAGCGCCGAGCCACCCACGCTGTGCAGCGGCGGCACCCGCGTGCCCGTTGCGGTGTACCTGGCCGAGCCGCAGCGCCGCCGGTTTGCCGCGGAGTTCAGCCGCATGCTCGCTGGCGCCCGGATGCCGGCCGCGGCCGATCGCGAGTCGTAGCGCGCCCTCACCCGCGCCATCGCCTTTACCCGCGCAGCACGCCGGGCACGCGGCTTGCCGAGGGCGAATGGCCTTCACCCACGCGCCACCACCATGAGCTCCACCCCGCATCAATTTTCTTCCCTTGCCGCGGCGAACGATGCAGTGCCGGACGGCCACGCGCATGATGAGCACCACGCCATGCCGTACGGTTGGCGCCGGTGGGTGCTGGCCACCAACCACAAGGACATCGGCACGCTCTACCTGCTGTTCAGCCTCACCATGCTGATGGTGGGCGGAGTGCTGGCGCTGGGCATTCGCGCCGAGCTCTTTCAGCCGGGGCTGCAGCTGCTCAACCCCGAGGTGTACAACCAGTTCGTCACCATCCACGGGCTGGTCATGGTGTTCGGCGCCATCATGCCGGCGTTCGTCGGCTTTGCGAACTGGATGATCCCGCTGCAGGTCGGCGCATCGGACATGGCCTTCGCGCGCATGAACAACTTCAGCTTCTGGCTGCTGCCGCCGGCCGGGCTGATGCTGATTGCGCCCTTCTTCACGGCCGACGGCGCCGCCGCTTCGGGCTGGACGCTCTACCCGCCGCTGAGCCTGCAGATGGGCCCCGCCATGGACGCCGGCATTTTTGCGGTGCACATCATGGGCGCGAGTTCGATCATGGGCGCCATCAACATCATCGTCACCATCCTGAACATGCGCGCTCCCGGCATGCAGCTCATGAAAATGCCGATGTTCTGCTGGACCTGGCTCATCACCGCCTACCTGCTGATCGCCGTGATGCCGGTGCTGGCCGGCGCGGTGACCATGCTGCTCACCGACCGCCACTTCGGCACCAGCTTCTTCAACCCCGCGGGCGGCGGCGACCCGGTGCTGTTCCAGCACATCTTCTGGTTCTTCGGCCACCCGGAGGTCTACATCATGATCCTGCCGGCCTTCGGCATCATCAGCCAGGTGGTTCCGGCCTTCTCGCGCAAGCGGCTGTTCGGCTATGCGTCGATGGTGTACGCCACGGCGTCCATCGCCATCCTGTCGTTCATCGTGTGGGCGCACCACATGTTCACCACCGGCATGCCGGTAACGGGGCAGCTGTTCTTCATGTACACGACCATGCTGGTGGCGGTGCCCACGGCGGTGAAGGTGTTCAACTGGATCGCGACGATGTGGCAGTCGTCGCTGACGCTCGAAACCCCGATGCTGTTTGCACTGGGCTTCATCTTCGTGTTTTCGATCGGCGGGCTCAGCGGGGTCATTCTTTCGATCTCGCCCATCGACATCCAGGTGCACGACACCCACTATGTGGTGGCGCACTTCCACTATGTGCTGGTGGCCGGCTCGCTGTTTGCCATGTTCTCTGGCTACTACTACTGGTCGCCCAAATGGACCGGCGTGATGTACGACGAGCTCCGCGGCCAGATCCACTTCTGGGTCTCCATCGTGAGCTTCAACGTCGGCTTCTTCCCGCTGCATTTTCTTGGCCTTGCCGGCATGCCGCGCCGCTATGCGGACTATCCGATGCAGTTTGCCGACTTCAACCACATCGCCAGCATCGGCGCCTTCGTCTTCGGGCTGGCACAGGCCTACTTCGTCCTCTTCATCGTGTGGCCGGCAATGAGGAAGCGCGGGCAACCCGCGCCCGCCAAACCCTGGGAAGGCGCCGAGGGGCTGGAGTGGGAAGTGCCTTCGCCCGCCCCCTTCCATACCTTCGAGACTCCGCCCCGGCTGGACAGCACTGCCACCCGGGTGGTCGGCTGAACCGTGCCGCCGGCAACGACGAAGCGACGCACCGCCAAGCGCACGAGTGCGCGTGCGCGCACTGCGCCGCGCATCGCGGTGCAAAAACCCGACGACGAAAAGCTCGCCCAGCTGCGCGAGGCCCATCGGCGCGGCAAGGTGGTGCTATTCGTGGGCGCAGGCATCTCGATGGAGCTGGGGCTGCCGCCGTGGTCGGCGCTCATCGAGCACATGGCGCGCGAACTCGGCATCGATGCGCGCTCCTTCGGCGACAAGGGCGGCTATCTCACGCTGGCCGAGTACTTCCGCCTCCGGCACGGCAGCATCGGCCCGCTGCGCAGCTGGATGGACCGCGAATGGCACCGCGGCGACGTCCGGGTGGAAAGCTCGCGCATCCACGAGCTGCTGGCCAAGGGCCGCTTCCCGATCATCTACACCACCAACTACGACCGCTGGCTGGAGACCGCCTTCGAGCACCACAAGGTGAAGTACACCAAGATCGTGAGCGTGGCCGACCTCGCCAAGCTGCATCCGGGCGTCACGCAGATCATCAAGTTCCACGGTGACCTGGAGGACGACGCCTCCATCGTGCTCGACGAGAGCAGCTACTTCGCCCGGCTCGACTTCGAGTCGCCGCTGGACATCAAGCTGCGCGCCGACGTGCTCGGGCGCTCGGTGGTCTTCATCGGCTACAGCCTCGCGGACGTGAACATCCGCTACCTGTTCTACAAGCTCTCGCGGCTATGGAAACAGTCGGTGCCCGACGTGGCGCAGCCGGTTTCCTACCTGTTCTCGCCTTCGGCCAACGAGGTGCAGCAGGCCGTGCTCGCGCAGTGGGGCATCGAGATGATTCCGCTGGCGCGGGACGATCCGTCGAAGGCCCTCGTCGAGTTCCTGGAAGCCGTGGTGGGGTAGCCCCGGAGATTCCGGCTCGGCGGCTCAGCGGCTCGCTCTAACGTCGCGTGTCCGGATCGGTCTCGCTTTTGTGCGGCTTGGGCGCGTCCCTGGGCGGAGGCTTCTCGCCCACCTGCATGCTTTGCGAGGCGTTGGTGCCGATGTCGCGCGAGCCCGGGTAGCCGTGGCGCTTGTTCGCCTCGCGGCCGATCTCGCTTCCCTCTTCAGGGCTGTCTTGCCCCACGGCGCGGTTCTGGTCGATGTTCACGGGCGATATTTCGGGAGGACGGGTCATTCTTTACTCCTGGATACCGGCTCGGCAGCATTGCCCAGCGGGTTTGCGATTCATGATGGCCGACACCGCGGCGCACCTTGTCGTCCTGGCGCCGAGGCCGCTGTAAGCCGCATACCGGGTCATGCGCGCCGGAAAAACTTGCGGCAAATAGCGGAACGAGCGGCAGCCCGATGCCCTTGCCCTTGCCCTTGCCCTTGCCCTGCTCCCGCGCCGGGCACGCCGTATGCCACGGAAAGTGTCGCCTTCAATGTTCCAGATTCACATGTCCCAATCTTCCATTGTCGATGACCCGAAGGATCTGAGCCGCTGCGTGCACGACGCGCGCAATGCGCTGGCCGCCATCTCGTCCGCGAGCGAGGTGCTCGCACGGGTCGAACTTCCGCATGACGTGTTGCACGAAGCGGCCGTCGTGGTGTCGCGGCAGGTCCGGCAGCTCTCGGCCCGGATGAGCGAACTCGTCGTCCATGCGCAGCGGGCCGCAGGCGAACCCGGCCGAGCGCTGGTCGTGTCGGACGACGCCAGGCTGCTGGCGGTGCTGGGCGGGCTTCTTTCGGATGCCGGCTACAAGGTCGATCTTGCTGCCAGCAGCGACGGCGGCTACCACGCCCTCATGAAGCGGGTGCCTGAAATCGCCGTGGTCGACGTGCGAACCTCGACCGGCACGGCGCTCTCGATGGCGCGGCGCGCGCGCGAGGCAGGCTTCGAAGGCCGCATGGTGGCCGTGTGGGGTTCCTCGCTGGCGCAAGAACAGCAGGACAAGGGCGGAATTGCCGGGTTCGACGCCGTGCTTGCAAGGACCTTCGAGCCCGCCGCCCTTCGCGCCGCGATCGCCTGACCGCGGCGGCCTGATATCTACTTACTCCTGCTGCGGCGTGGTCGCGGCAGCTCCCTGCGCCCGTGCACTCAGGCTCTTGGCCCTCGCGTTGCGGGCTTCCTCGGGGGTGAATTCATGGGCGAGCCCCAGTTCGTGGGCAGTGCGCCCGCCCTTCCTGGCGATCTCTCTCTGGCGTTCGGGGTCCATTCCTGCAAAACCGCGGCGGCTACGGATGCGCCCTTCTTGATCGTTCATTGTCATGCTTTCCTTCGCTCCGCGAACACAGTGCGGGCCTGTGCGCGCAACCGCTGCGCGCCGACCTCACTCGGGGCAAACGGCGTGCCCGCCCCGCAGAGGTGCGGGCATGGAAAGCTGACTCGCTCGCTTACTCCTCGGCAATGGCCTCTTCCATGGCCTGCGCCTCGGCCAGCGCGCTGAGCTTGCCGTCCGTGGCGGTTTCCTCGGCCAGCGAGGCTTCCAGCAAAGAGACGGCTTCGGTGTGTCCGAGTTTCTTGGCCAGCGTGCACAGCGAGTTGTAGCCCGCAATCTCGTAGTGCTCCACCTTGCGCGCCGCGCCGATCAACGCAGCATCGAGCACCGGGCCCTTCTCGATCTGGTCGATCAGCGAATCGCCTTCCTCGACCAGGCCGGCCATGCCTTCGCATTTGATGCGCTTGATCTTGATCTGCAGCAGCTCGGCGATCTGTTCGATGCGCTCGACCTGGCCGCGCGTCTCTTCCAGGTGAGTCTCGAAGGCCGAAGCCAGGCCCTCGTCGGTGGCGGCGCGGGCCAGCTTGGGCAACGAGCGCGTCATCTGCTTTTCGGCGCTGTAGGTGTCGGAGAGCTCGTGAACGAAAAGATCGGAGAGGCTTTTGACGGGCATGTTGATTCCTAAAAAAAGTTGGTGAAAGAAACAAGGCCGATGTTTGTGATGCGTGCGCACAGACCAAGCAAGGCTGCTTCCCAACGCCTTGTCAGTCTTCGCCGCACGCGCGGGGGGCACGCCGCTTGCCGCGAAAAAAGCGCGGCGATGCCGAAGGGCGCAGCCGTTCATTCATCAGACCCAGACCCAACCCAACGCAAGGAGTCCCCATGTTTTCTCACAACAAGCGACTGCAATACACGGTGCGCGTCAGCGAGACCAATCCCGGCCTCGCCAACCTCATGCTCGAGCAGTTCGGCGGCCCGCAGGGCGAGCTGGCCGCGGCCTGCCGCTATTTCACTCAGGCGCTCGGCGACGACGACCCGGGCCGCAAGGACATGCTGTTCGATATTTCGACCGAGGAGCTGAGCCACCTCGAGATCATCGGCACCATCGTCGGCATGCTCAACAAGGGCGCCAAGGGGCGGCTGGCCGAAGGCGTGGAAGAGCAAGGCGAGATGTACCGCACCATCACCGGCGCGGGCAACGACAGCCACATCACGCAGGTGCTCTACGGCGGCGGGCCGCCGCTGGTCAACTCCGCCGGCGTGCCTTGGACGGCCGCCTACATCGACACCATCGGCGAGCCCACGGCGGACTTGCGCTCCAACATCGCGGCCGAGGCGCGCGCCAAGATCGTGTACGAGCGGCTCATCAACCTGACCGACGATCCGGGCGTGAAGGACGCGCTGACCTTCTTGATGACTCGCGAGATCGCGCACCAGAAGTCTTTCGAGAAGGCGCTCTATTCCATCGAGCCCAACTTCCCGCCGGGCAAGCTGCCGGGCGACCCGCGCTTCACCAACGTGTACTTCCGCATGTCCAAGAGCGACGCGGACCTGCGCGGCCCCTGGAACCAGGGCGAGCGGTGGGACTTCGTACCCGTCACGCAAGAGTCGGGGCCGGTGGACGGCGGCGACGGCCTGGCCACGGTGGAGCTCAGCGACGCCGATGCACCGGTGCTGCAGCAGATGGCCGCGCGCACGCAGTCGCGCCCCGACGGCGATCCGCTCACGGGCGCGGAGCTTGGCATGGGCGAAGGCCCGGCGCTGCCCGCGGGCGCCGATGGCACCATGCCGCCAACAAAGAAGTAATGCGCAGGAACGAAGGGCTCAGCTCGCGTCGAAACTCGCGGGGCTGGGCGCCTTCAACGTGAGCTTGCGCAATGCGGCGCTCACGATCGCGAGCTGGTCGGCCTCGCGCAGCGACTCTTCGGCGTTGCCGACGCCTTCCGCCTTCTGGACCTCGGCCAGCCGCCGCAGGATGGATTCCTTCTCCTGCATGGTGCGCAGGCTGGTCCACAGGGCGGCGTCGGTCACCTGTTCCTGCGTGGCTGCAAGGCTGCGCGCGCTGAAGGCGTGGCCGGTGTGGCAGCGGTAGCGCACCGGGTGCTTGTCGTGCAGTTCGAACAGCACGCCCCCGCAGTCGGGGCAGCTGAACATGGAGGCCTCGCCGATCACCTTCAGGTTTTCCACAGTGCGCTCTCCCAAGGCCACGGCGTACTCGCGGCGCAACGCAGCCGACGGCTCCCAAGCCGGCAGTTCGCGGCGCGGCTGCGCCAACTGGAATAAAAACTGCCCCATTCCCCGCAGCGCGACCACGTGGTCCACCTGCACTGCGGCCATCGCGCTCTGCGGCATGCTGGGTTCATGGGCTTCGGCCGGGTCCTGCACCACGGCAATGCCGCCGCAATCCTTGATGGCGCGCAGGCCGGCGCTGCCATCGTCGAGCCTGCCGGTAAGCACCACGCCCACGGCGCGGGGGCCGTAATCCAGTGCGGCGGAACGGAACAACGGATCGATGGCGGGGCGGGCATGGTGTTCCTTGGGTCCACGCGTCAGGCGAACCACGCCGCCCTCGAGCAGCATGTGGTGGTCGGGGGGCGCGATGTAGATGGTGCCCGCTGCAGGAACGTCGCCCTGCTGCGCCTCGACGGCCCGGTTCGGCCCGCGGTCGTTGAGCAGGGAAGCAAGATGGCTGCGGTGGGCGCCGATGTGCTGCACAAAGAAAATCGGCGCGGGGAAACCGGCCGGCAGTTCAGCGACCAGATCGAGCATTGCATAGACGCCGCCCACGGAAGCGCCAATGAAAATGGCTTGGTTTTGGGGAACAGAGTTCAGCATTCCTGACCAGCAGAAGTACACGAAAGTACGTTGTCTTCCTGCAGGGCAAGCGGCATGCCCGGCGTGCCCCTGGGGTGTGCCCGGGAGCGTCAGCCGCCCGCGGCCGCTGCCCCGTCGCGCGCCCGCAGCAGGCGCTGAACGTCGGCCGCGGCCACCGGCTTCACCAGGTGCTCGTCGAACCCCGCCGCCAGTGCGGCAAGCTTGTCTTCGGGCTGGCTCCACCCCGTGGCGGCCACAAGAAGCATGCCGCGCCCCCACGGTTGCGCACGAATCCGGCGCGCCACCTCGTGGCCGTCGAGCCCGGGCATGCCGATGTCGAGCACGGCCGCATCCGGCCGGAAGTGCTCCGCCACCCGAAGCGCGTCGACCCCGTTGTCGGCGGTTTTTACGCTGAAGCCGGAGATCGACAGCATGCGCGCCATGCCCCAGAGGGCGTCCACGTTGTCGTCCGCAAGCAGCACGCGCTGCGGCGCACCCTCCGCCGCAGCACCCGGGGAGGCAGTTTCGGATTTCACGTACACCGGCACGGCTTCGGATGCGAGCGGCTCCGCGAGCGGAATGTGCACGGTGAACCGGCTGCCATGGCCGAGCCCCCTGCTCTCGCCGGTGACGGTGCCGCCATGCAGCTCGACGATATTGCGCACCAGCGCCAGCCCGATGCCCAGCCCGCCGGCCGAGCGATCGTGCGCGTGCACGCTCTGCGTGAACATCTCGAACATCGTGTCGACCGTGTCCGGGTCCATGCCGATGCCGTTGTCCGTGACGGTGAAGATCGCATGGCCTGCATCCGCATCGGCATGCACCGCCAGCTGGATCTCGCCTCTTTCCGGCGTGTACTTGGCCGCGTTGGACAGCAGGTTCGAGATCACTTGCGTCAGGCGCATCGGGTCGGCGTCCAGCGGAATCTCGGCGGCGAAGATGTCGAGCTCGAGCTTGTGGCGGCCCTGCTCCATCAGCGGGCGGGTGGCCTCCAGCGCCGCATCGACGATGTTCTGCGCCGTGACCCGCTCGCGCCGCAATACCAACCGGCCACGGCGCAGGCTGGACACATCGAGCAGGTCGCCCAGCAGCACCTTCATGGCTGCCGCCTGGCGCCGCACCACGCGCGCGGCGCGCGCCTGCTCCTGCGTGGGAAGCTCCTCAGGCGCCAGCAGTTCGGCGGCGCCGCTGATCGAGGCGAGCGGATTGCGTAGCTCGTGCGAGAGCACGGCCAGAAAGCGGTCCTTGGCCGCGTCGGCGGCTTCGAGCGCCTGGCGCGCGGCCTCGTTGGCGCGCAGCGCATCGAGCAGTTCGCCGCGGCTTTGCTCCACCTCCTGCTGCGCCGCGCGCTGCTCGCTCTGGTCGCGCAGCACCTTCACCATGCCGACGACCGCACCCTCGCTGTTGTGCATGGGCATGAGCGCGCCGCTGGCCCAGAAGCGCGAGCCGTCCTTGCGCTGGTGCAGCCGGTCGTCGGCCGCCCTGCCGGCGCTGAGCGCGGTTCGGGCCTCTTCCAGCGGGGCGCCCGCCGCGCGGTCTTCCTCGGTAAAGATGATGTCGGCCGACCGGCCCAGGATCTCGGCCTCGGTGTAGCCCAGGAGCCGCTCGGCGCCGGTGTTCCAGCTTTTGACGCAGCGCTCCATGTCGACCGAGAAGATCGCGTAGTCGACCGCGTTTTCCAGCATCAGCCGGAAGCGCTCCTCGCTTTCGCGCAGCGCTTCTTCGGCGGCCCTGCGCTCGCTGATGTCGCTGCACACGATGAGCGCGGAATCAGGCTTGCCGCCCGCATCCGTGAGCACCGTCACGCTCTTGTGCAGCCAGATGAAGGAGCCGTCCTTGCGAACATTGCGGCTCTCGCTCTGGAACGGTTCGCCGTATTGGGCCAGCCGCGCGAACAGCGCCGAGATGGCCGGCTTGTCGGCGGCGTGCACCAGGTCGAGCGCGCTCACGCCGGCGAGCTCGTTCTCGCCGTAGCCCATGAGCTCGTGATAGCAGGTGTTGGCAAAGGTGATCTCGCCGTCGAGCCGGGTTTGCGCCACGCCCACCGAGGCCTGGTTGACGATGGCGCTGAAGCGCTCTTGCGACTGCCGCAGCGACTCCTGCGCCTCCTTGCGCTCGGTGATGTCCACGAAGGTGAGCACCACGCCGGCAATGCGGTCTTCGATGGTGCGGTAGGGCCGCACGCGCGCCAGGTACCAGTTGCCGGCGCTGTCGCCCACTTCGCGCTCGGAGGGCTGCAGCGTCTGGAGCACCTTGCGCGCATCCGCCGCAAGCTGCGGGTAGTCCAGCGGCGTGGTCAGGTCCGAGAGCGGCCGCCCGACGTCGGTGGCAATCAGCTTGAAGATGGCCACCGCGCTCGGCGTGAAGCGGGTCACGTGGAACTCGCGGTCCAGAAACACCGTGGCAATGGCGGTCGCATCCATCAGGTTCAGCATGTCGCTGTTGGCCTGGCCGAGATCGTCCACCTTGCTCTTGAGCTCGTGGTTGACGGTGGTGAGCTCTTCGTTGATGGACTGCAGTTCTTCGCGGCTGGTCTCGAGCTCCTCGGTCGCAGAGTGAAGCTCTTCGTTCATGGCGTGCAGTTCCTCGTTGCTCGCCTTGAGTTCCTCGGTCGATGTCTCGTACTGCTCCACGGTCTCGCGCAACTGCGACTTCAGGCGCGTCACCTCGCGCTCCAGGTGCTCGGCAATGGGCTCCGCATCCACGCGCGGAACCACGATGCTGCCGCGCGCGCCGGAGGGCTCGGCCTCGCGCAGCAACACCAGCAAGCCGCCGCCGATTTCTTCCACCGGCATCACATGGAGCGACACCTCTGCTTCGGCTTGGCCCAGCCGCACCCGCACCGGCGCCACTTCGACAGGTTGGCGCCTTTCGTTCACGTGATAGAGCGCGGTCTGCAGCTCGGCCTTCAGGTCGGGCACGATGGCGCGCAGCACGTTGCGCGAGGGCTCGCCGCCGCTGAAGTGCAGGAACGGCGTTGCCGCGGGCGAGACGTGCAGCATCTCGTGGTCGGAATCCAGCAGGATGGACGGCGGCGCCAGGCGGTCGAGCAGCCGCAGGTGCAGCTCGCCCCAGGTCATGGTGCGGCCGTCGGAGAGCGGCGCCAGCGCGCTGCGCTGCAGCTGCGCGAACGCCGCCCCCGGAATCACGGGCAGCGCGCGCTTGACGTCCAGCGCCAGCGCGGCGCTGCTGCGGCCCGTAGGCACCGGCAGTGCGGCCTTGGGCGCATGGCGATGCGCATAGATGCGGTGCTTCTTGTCGAGCACCGAGAACAGCGGGCTGTCCTCGTCCACCGCCTCAGATGCGCCGATGAACAGCCGGCCGCCGGGCACCAGCGCAAAGTGCAGCGTCTCGAATACGCGGGCCTGCGCCTCCCGGTTGAGGTAGATGAGCAGGTTGCGGCAGGTGGCCAGGTCTACGCGCGAGAACGGCGAATCCTTCAGCACGTCGTGCACCGCGAACAGCACCATTTCGCGCAGCTCGCGGCGCACGCGGTAGCCGCGCTGTTCACGGATGAAGAAGCGCCGCAGCCGATCTTCCGAGACATCGGCCTCGCTGACCATGGGGTAGATGCCTTCACGGGCGGCGCGCACCGCGTCTTCGTCCAGGTCGGTGGCAAAGATCTGGATGGACGGCGGGCTTTCCAGCATGCGGGCATGCTCGCTCAGCAGCATCGCAACCGAATAGGCCTCTTCGCCGGTAGCGCAAGCCACCACCCACACGCGAATAGTGTCGGCCGATGTCTTGTTGCGGAACAGCTCGTGCACCATGCCTTCCAGCGCCGAAAAGCATTCGCCATCGCGAAAGAAATTGGTCACGCTGATCAGCATGTCCTGCAGCAGCGCGCCGGCCTCGCCGGGGCGCGTGCGCAGGCAATCCAGGTAGGCGGCCAGGTCGCTCACGCCGTTCACCTGCATGCGGCGGCCGATGCGCCGCAGCACGGTGGCCCGCTTGTAGTTGACAAAATCGCGCCCGCTGCGGCTTCGCACGAAGGCCAGCACCTCGCGGAAAGCCGCCTCGTCCACATCCGGCGCGGGCGGTGCATCGTCTTCGCTGTCCGGCAGTTGCTCGGGCGGCAGCTTCAGTTGCCGTTCGATGCGGTAGTAGGCGCCAATGCGCGCGCCCATTTCACGCACCGGCAGCACCCAGTCGATCATGCCGGTGGCAATGGCCGACTGCGCCATGCCGTTGTGGCGGGTTTCCTGCGGGTCTTGCGCGACCGTGAGGCCGCCGCGCTCCTTGATGCGCTTGACACCGATGGTGCCGTCGCTGTCCACGCCCGAAAGAACCACCGCAATGGCGTGGGGCCCGTGGGTGTCGGCCAGCGTGCGAAAGAAAAAGTCGACTGCCATGTGGCGGGCCTGGCCCGGCGGAAGCGCCGCCAGTTCGATGAGCTCGCCGCGTGTGCGCAGCGTCCTGCCGGGCGGAACCACGTACACCGTGTCGCGCTCGATGCGCTGCCTGCCACCGACCGGCACCACCCGCATCCGGGTGGACCGCGCCAGCACCTGCACCAGCGCATGCTCATGCGCCGCGGGCAGGTACAGAACGACCACGAAGGCCATGCCCGTGTCTGCCGGCGTGGCCTCCAGGAACTCGCCCACGGCCTCGATGCTGCCCGCCGAGCCTCCGAGCCCGACGACGGGCAGCATGCGATAGCCCCGCGACGGCACGGCGTCGTCGATCTGATCGCCCAGTGCTTCCTCGGCATGGTCGGGATTCATTTCATCCAATGCGCTTTCTCCTTCTTGCTCTTCGGCAAACGGCGTACCGACTCGGCAGCGTCACCACCGGCACGCAGTTTGCCGGACGGTGAACGCCTTGCGCGAGACCTTCGCCGAGCGAGAACCGTCACGCACCCGGAGATACGCATGAACGAACTCAGCAGCTATTTCGCCCGCTATCCTCTTGAAAACCCGGCGAATTATCTGGGAACAGACTTCGATCCCGCAGGCGCCGCGGCCTACAGGTTTCGGCTGCGCGGCTGGAAGGAACGCTATCGCACACGAATGCGCGCGGCGTCCTCCGCCGCTGGGCCGTCCTTATGCCGCCGGAACACGCCGGTGCAGCCGCCGGCGCCTTCTCATTGCTGGTACTCCTTCAGCCGGTTGTAGAGCGTCTTCATGCTGATGCCCAGCAGCGCCGCGGTGCGCTCCTTGTGGCGTCCGCAGCGCTCGTAGGTGGCAAGAATGACGCGCCGCTCCACGTCCGCGAGCTGCGTGCCCACTTCGATCACGATCTGGTCCTCCCCCGCATCGGGAGGTGCCGCAGCCGAGTCCCGGTGGCCGTTGAGCGCGCCGGGCGCGAGCGGGCGGCCGCGCGCTGCCTCGGCTTCGATCCCGGGAGCCGCACTGTCCCCGGCGGGCAGCCATTCCTCGTCGATCTCGTTGCCGGACGCCATCACCCACGCGCGCTGCACCACATTGCGCAACTCGCGCACATTGCCGGGCCAGCGGTGCGCTGCCAGCCGAGCCAGCGCGCCCGGCGTGAAATGCTTGCTGCCGCCTTCCTGGCGCGCCAGGTCTTGCAGAAAGCTCGTGGCAATGAGGGCGATGTCGTCGCCGCGTTCACGCAGGGGCGGCAGCGCGATCGGAAACACGTTGAGGCGGTACAGCAGGTCTTCGCGCATGGTGCCGCGCGCCACCGCCTCGCCGGCATCGCGGTTGGTGGCCGCGATGATGCGCACATCGGTCTGCTGCACCTGGGTGGAACCCACCCGCATGAAGGTACCGCTCTCCAGCACGCGCAGCAGTTTCACCTGCAGCTCGAGCGGCATTTCGGTCACCTCGTCCAGAAACAGCGTGCCGCCGTGCGCGCGCTCGAAGAAGCCTTGGTGCTGGCGCTCGGCCCCGGTAAAGCTGCCGCGCTCGTGGCCGAAGATTTCGCTTTCGACGAGATGCGGCGACAGCGCGCCGCAATTGACGGCAAGAAATGGTTGTTCCCGCCGCCGGCTCAGGTCGTGCACCGCGCGGGCCACCAATTCCTTGCCGGTTCCGCTCTCTCCGTGGATGAACACGGTCACCGCAGTGCCGGCCACGCGCGAGATCTGCCGGTACACGCGCTGCATCGGTTGCGAACGGCCGATCAGGTGGCCGAAGCGCCCGGTCTCGCGCCAGAGTTCCTGCACCTCGTCAAGCTCGGCGCGCAATTGCGAAGGGGCAATCAGGCGCGACAGCAGGCCCTTGAGGTGCTGCGGATTGATCGGCTTCACCAGGTAGTCGGCCGCACCGAGCCGCAGCGCCTTGATGGAGGTTTCCAGGCTTGCCTGCCCAGTCATGAGGACCAGCATGGTGTCGCTCACGATCTCCGGCTCGTTCAGCAGGTCGAACCCGTTCCCGTCCGGCAGGTGGAGATCGAGCAGCAGCAGGTCGGGCCGCTGCATCGCGACCATGCGGCGTCCGGCGGCGATGGAATGCGCACACATCACGGTGTGCCCCTCGCGCGCGACCAGGGCGGCAATCATTCGCGCCGAATCTTCGTCGTCTTCAACAATTAGTGTGTGGCCCAACTTCGTACCTGGCTTGACGCCTGTGCTGCACCGCGAAGGAGTGCTTGCCTCGAACTTCCCGCGTAGATATCCCACTGCGAATCTTGCTCCACCGAGCAGGAAACGCCGGACGGTTCAATCGTTCAAGCCCTGTGCGAATTCGTGCACTTGCTCTGTCAGAGAGGTCATACGCGCGACTTGCCGCTCAAGCACTTCCAGGGCTTCGCGTTTTGTGTCGTCGTCATCGGCGGTCCGCAAAAGCTCCAATGCCACGGCCATGGCCCCCACGGGGCTTCGCAGATCGTGTTCGAGGCGCTGCGCGCACAGCGCCTGGCGCGACATGCGCGCCTGATGCAGCGCCAGCTTCTCTTCTGCAGCCCATGCGGTGCGGGCCTTCTTCCGGAACGCGAGTCCCAGCCCCGCGAATCCCGTAATGGCGAGGCAAGCTCCGATCAGCAGCGCCGGACACGCCGGGGGCTGCCCCCTGTCTCCCGATGAATTTTTCATGACGCGAGTTTGCGACAAACGCACCACCCCTGTCTGCCCCGGGAGAACCGCAAGATTTGCCGCAAGGCTTCCAAGGCACCGACGGCGAAGACGCGTTCGAACCCCATTTATGCGTACTTTAAAACTAATTTCCGGCGTTGCGGGAGCCGAAATACCCTGGCACGACCGTTGCGCAGCAGTTCCGCCACCGGGATCGGAGGCGCTACGGAGAAACATGAACACTTCGATTGTTTTGCAGGCCCGCCAGGTGCAGGCCCCCATCTTTTCCCCTCGCCTGCAGCAGGCCGTGCGGCTGCTGCAGATGTCGTCGCAGGAATACGCGCAGGCGCTGCGCGACGCGGCCGAACTGAATCCGTTTCTCGAGATCGAGCCCGCCCCGCAAGACGGCCACGAATCCATCGCCGAGACCGTGTCGGCCGCCTCCGAAGCGGCCGCGGACATCGAAGCGGCGGCGGCCTTCGACAGGATCACCGCGGCACCGGCCTCGAGCGATCGGCACCTGTCGCATGACGAGAGCTTCGACCTGATGCAGCGCGTACCGTTGCCGGATTCGCTGCGCGCCCACTTGCACGTGCAGCTCGGCGTGTTGCGTATTTCCGCCCGCGAGATGGCATTTGCGCGCGCCGTGGTCGAGGCGCTGGATGACGACGGCTACCTTCGCATCTCGCTCGAAGACGTGGGCGCCGCACTCGGAGAAACCGGCGCGGATGCGGAACGCGAGCTGCGCACGGCCCTGAGGCGCGTGCAGGCGCTCGACCCTGCGGGCGTGGCGGCACGCAGCGTGGCCGAGTGCCTGTGCCTGCAACTCGAGGCCGCCTCGATGCATGCGAATGATCCGGACGCGGGCACCCGGCAACTCGCACGCCGGATTCTCGAAGCGCACATCGGCCTCCTTGCCACGCACGAGGTCGGCAAGCTCGCCAAGGCGCTCGATGCGGCACCGCAACAAGTGCAGTGCGCAATCGATTGCATCCGGCGCCTGAACCCGCACCCGGGCTGGCAATTCGGCGAGACGGCGGCGCGAATCGTGATACCCGACGTGACCGTGAAGAAGGTGCGCGGCACCTGGAGGACTTCGCTCAACGCCAGCGCCCTGCCGCGCGTGAAGGTGAACTCGGCCTATGCGAAATTGTTCGAGCAGCATGGCCAGAAACACGGCACGGGCCAGTGCGCCGCCATGAAGGAATGCCTGGAGCAGGCGCGCTGGATGGTGGGCAGCGTGTCGCAGCGCGCGTCCACCATTCTCGACGTGGCCCGCGCCATCGTCGCGCGGCAGAAGATGTTCTTCGAGCACGGTCCGCTCGCCATGAAGCCGCTCGGGCTGCGCGAGATCGCGGAGGAAGTGGGCGTGCACCCGTCCACCGTGTCGCGCACCGTGCACAACAAGTACATGGCCACGCCCGCCGGCGTTTTCGAGCTGCAGCACTTCTTCTCGCGCGGGCTCGAGCACGCCGCCGGGGGCGCGAGCGCGCCGGTGGCATTGCAGGGGCTCATCCGCGAGCTCATTGCGGTCGAAAAGCCGGTGGCGCCGCTGAGCGATGCAGCGCTGGCGCGCCAGCTGGCGCAGCAAGGCTTCCGCATAGCGCGCCGCACTGTCACCAAGTACCGCCAGAGCATGAACATCGACCCCTTCGAACGCCGCCGCGCGCAAGGGGGAGAAATGGGAGCTGCGGCCTAGACCGCACAAGGAGACAACATGTCCATTGAGTTTCTGCGCGCGCTCGCGAAGCACCCCGCGCCTGTCACGCTGACCAACCCGCACGACATCGACAACCTGCTGGTGCTGCGCGCCGCGGGCCTGGTTGCGGCCTTGACCTTCAAGCTCGATGCCGGAGGCCGCGAGGTGGGCCGCTTTCTCGCGCTGACGCCCGACGGCCGCAGCGCGCTCGGTACAGCCACCGACGGCTCGAGCCACGGCGCGCAGGCCGCTTCGCGGTTGCCGCAGTAAGAGGGTATATCCGCATGTCCTACCGCTATCTCGAAAGACTGGCCCGCAAGCGGCTGCCCATCTTCGTGGCACGGCCGTCCAAGGTGCGGGCCCTGCGACGGCTCGCGGCTACAGGGCACGTGGACGTGCGCTTCTATCCACCGGACTCTTGCGACGGGCAGTTCGGCGAAGTCCGCGCACTCACCCCCGCCGGCTGGGACGCCATTCGCGGGGCCGACTCACCCTGAAACGCCCGCCGCAAGCAGCGGCGCAGCGCGCTCAGCGGCGCCCGGCACTCTGCGCGGTGGCGCTGCGCATCATGCAGGCGGCGCGGCCTTCAGCGGTAATGGCCGTGACGATGGCACGTTCGATCCGCCGCTCGCCGGTGCGCAAGACCACCGTCGGCTCGGTCATTGCCTGCAGCAGCGAAGCGCTGCGCAGCGCAAGGATCTTGTGGATGTCGTCTGGCTCCGAGCACACCACGGGCATCTGGCGGCGCGAGAGGAATTCAAGCAGTTCATAGCACTCGCTGGCATGGCCCATGCGCGATTGCGATCTTTTCATGACAGGACGTCCAAGGCGTTGAAAAGAAGAATGGAGGAAGAGGGAACAACGCGAGCGGCAAGCGGCATGCCCGCACGGCGCCGGGCATGCGCGTTGCCAAGAGAAAACCTGGACACCCGCTTCACCGGGCGGGCCCGAAATCACCACCCTCAAGGAGCACATCGATGACCATCCAAAGCACCGCATTCCGATTCGGCATGGCCGCAGTGGCCGCTTGCGCATTTGCTGCGACTCTTCCCGCTGCCGCGCAGAGCGCAAGCTCGCGCGGCGACCAGGCCACGCAAAGCCGCAGCGCCGCCGGCAAATCGGACCAGGCAGGCAAGACCTCGAAAGGCGACCAGCGCATGATGAGAGACATTGCACAGGCCAACCTCGCCGAAATCGAAACCGGAAAGCTGGCGCAGGAGAAAGCCTCGAAAGACGAGGTGAAGCAGTTCGGCAAGACCATGGTCGACGACCATACGAAGGCGCTGAGCGAATTGCAGGAAATCGCATCGAAGAAAGGCGTGGAACTGCCGACCGAACCCGACGCCAAGCACAAGGCCACCGCGACCGCGCTGAAGGCCCTGAGCGGCGACACCTTCGACAAGCAGTACATGTCGATGGCGGGTCTTTCCGACCACAAGAAGACGCATGAAATGCTGCAGAAGGTGCAGCGCAATGCGGCCGACGCGGACTTGAAGGCCTATGCGGCCAAGACGCTCCCGGTGGTTCACGGGCACCTGACGACCGCGCAGGGAATCACCGGCAAGAAATAAGAAGGAATGAACAGCCGGCCGGGAGGGTCGCCCTACTCGTCCGGCCGCCCGGTCTCTTTGGAAGGGCGCTCGATGCGGTCGAGCACCCGCTCCGGCGAAACGTTCTCCCGGAGCTCGTCGAGCTCGGGATCGTGCGCCGCCGGAATGTCCATGCGTTTTGCGATCTCCGTGACGAGGGTGATGACCTTCGTGATCTCGTGCTCGCCCAGCAGGCTGATCTGAAGATCCAGGTCGGCGCGCTGGTCCGCCAGCGCCGCCATGCGGTTCTGGCTGATCATCACGAAGGTCGAGATGAAAATGGCCTCGACCGATGCCACCATGGCCAGCACGACGAACGTGGGGTCGAAGGCGCGCACCATGGGTACCCACCCGAGGTTGACGGCGATCCACCCCCCATAGATCAGCAGGTGCAGGTACACGAACTTCATGCTGCCCGCAAAGCGGGTGATGGCGTCGGCAATCCGGTCCTGCAGGCCGGTCGATATCTTCTGCTGCTGGCGCCGCCGCACCAGCGCGGCAATGTTGCGGTCGACCACGCCCGCGACGGGCGACTCCCCGGTCCGGCCTTCCTGGCCTGGTTCAGCCGCCGCCACGGATCACCCCCGTGGCCGACTCGTATTGCGAACCATAGATGGCGCGTGCACCCTGCGCCTGTGCATCGGGCACGCACAAGTAGATCTCATGCCCCGGCCGCGCCTCTATGCGAAGCCCGCTGGAACGCAGCATGGCCTCCACGCCGGCATGGTTGGGCGCCCACCAGTTGGTCGGGTCGTTGGCGAGCCGGTGTTCGATGAAAGCCATGCGCGGCCATCCGCTCTCGAGCAGCGGCGTGCGGTCGTCGATGTTGCAGTCGGCCGTGTCGGTATAGACCGAGTCGCCCGGCATGGTGAGCGTCTGGAACATCATGATGCGGCGCGTGCGCTCGGCCAGCAGGTCGAGCGCGAGCAGCGGATAGCGCAGGTGATAGAAAACGCCCATGAACCAGACAAGGTCGAAGGTTTCGCCGGAGCGCGCCAGGTCGTACACCTGCATTTCCCGAAACTCCACCTGCGACTCCATCCCAAGCTGGCCGGCGGCCCACCGCGCCTGCGCGAGGTAGTGCGCATCGACATCGATGCCCAGCACCGAGGCGCCGCGCCGCGCCAGCTCGAAGCTGTAGAAGCCGGCGTTGCAGCCCACGTCGAGCACGCGCCATCCACTGAGGTCTTCCGGCACGAAGGGCTTGATCTCCTGCCATTTGAAGTTGGGAAAGTCCCCGCCGAGAAAATGCTTGGGCAAGGTTTGCACGCCGCCGGGCAGGTGCAGGTTGTGGAACCAGGGGCCCAGCGCCTCGATCTGCTGGCGAACGGAGTCTGTGCCTGGGTCGGCTGCGGTGGTGGCGGTGCTGGCCGCGGCTGCTTTCTGGTTGTTGTGCACGTGCATGCCTCCTCTTTTCATGCCGCCTCGCGCACTTGCAGCAGCGTGCGGGCGTAGCCTTCGAGCTCGGCGGCGCGGTGAGCGGCGGTGTGTTCCGAAAGAATGCGCCGGCGCGCGCGCTCGCCCACGGCGCGGCGCTCTTCTTCCGGCAGTTCGCGCAAGAGCCGCAGCACTTCGCCGGGCGAATCGGCCAGGAAGATCTCTTCGCCCGGAACGAGCAGCGATTCGATGCCGTCCCAGCGGTCGCTGATGATCGGCGTGCCGCAGGCGGCGGCTTCGAAGATGCGCACGCTGGGCGACCAGCCGGCCTGGATCATGTCGGCGCGCGTCACGTTGAGCGTGAAGCGCTGCCGGTTATAAAAATCGCGATGCATGGCCGGGGGCAAATGCGCCGTGTAGCGCACGTTTCGCGGCCATTCGATGCTGCTCGGGTACTGCGCGCCGGCCACTTCGAAGCGCCCTTGCGCCCACTGGCGCGCGGGCTCGAGCAGCAGCGCTTCGAGCGTGGGCTGGCGGTCGTCGCTGTAAGTGCCCATGTAGCCGAGGTCGCAATCCTGCGCCACGGGTTCGGGGTAATACAGCTCGGGGTCGACCGAGCAATAGAGCATGCGCGCGGCAGGCGAGCCGAACTCGCGCTCCAGCCGGTCGAGCGTGGGGCCGCCGGTGAAAGACAGGTACATGTCGTAGCCCGCAATCTGGCGCGCCTGCAGGTAGGTGGTGCCTCCGCGTGCGAGCGCGGCCAGCGTGACCGGCGTATCGATGTCGTAGAAGGCCGTGCGGCCCGGCGCCTCGGCCTGCACCCAGTCGCCGACGGCCACGCCGTCAGGCACGAACGAGCCGACGATGACCAGGTCGGCCTCGCCGATCTGTGCCGCATGGTCGCGCTGCAGGCCGGCAACGTCGGCATACAGCGCGGTGCGCCCAAAGGGAGGATCGGGCAGGTCGCGGTGCCCGGCATACCAGGGCACGTCGCGCTCGAGAAACAGCACATCGTGTCCGCGCCGCACCAGTTCGCGCACCAGGCCGCGGTAGGTGGTGGCGTGGCCGTTGCCCCAGGATGAAGTGATCGAGAGCCCGAGGATGACGATCTTGAGCGGTGAAGCCTGCATGCTCATGCCACCTCCAGCGCTTGTGCGGCGTCGCGGCCTTCGAGCAGCGCCTCCAGCTGTGCGGCGCGGTGCGCATAGGTGTGTTCGGCCAGCACGCGCCGGTATGCAGCCTCGCCGATGCGGCGCGCGGTTGCAGCATCGAGCTGGCGCACATGGGCCGCCACCTCTTCGCCGTCGGCGGCCACCAGCACTTCCTTTCCGGGCTCCAGAAAAAGCTCTATGCCCTCCCATGCATCGGTGATCAGGCAGGCGGCGGAACCGGCCGCCTCGAACACGCGCGTGGCCGGCGAAAACCCGTAGCGCGCCATGCTGTCGCGGCTCACGTTGAGTACGGCCATGGGCGTGCGGTTGAACGCGTTGTGGTCGGCGGTGTAGACATGGCCGACGTAGCGCACGTTGCTGGGCATGGCCTTGTCGCTCCAGCCGCTGCCGCCCAGCAGAAAGCGCTGCTCGGGCAGCAGGCTGGCGGCGCGAAGAAAGAACTCTTCCACCCGCGCCTCGCGGTCCGGCAGGCGATTGCCGAGGAAGCCCAGGTCAGCCTCGAAGCGTGCATCGGGCCCGACGGGGTGATGCGTGGAGGGATCGAGCGCGTTGTAGATCGGAATGCAATCGCGCGCACCGGCACGGCGGTAGGCCTGCACCACGGGGTCGCCGCCGCCGTAGGTCAGCACCATGTCGTAGCGCGGCACCAGCGCATGGAACGGGTCGGCCGCGTCGGCCTGCAGCCGGTCGAGCGTGGCGGGTGCATCGACGTCCCAGAACACGACTCGCGTGCCGGGGCCCTGCAAGTCGAGCACGGCCTCTTCGAGCAGCGCATCGAACACGCCCACACCGCTGGCCTTGACCACCAAGTCGGCGCCGCGCGCATGCTCGACCATGCGGCGCGCGTTGGCATCGCCCTCGCCCGGATAGACGATGACCTCCGCCCAATCGGGATCGTCCATGTCGCGGTGCTGCTGCCGGCCGAAGGCATCGGGCTCGTAGAAGCGCACGCGATGGCCTCGCTCGTGCAGCGCGCGAACCATGCCGCGGTAGTAGGTGGCGGCGCCGTTCCAGTAGGCCGACACGAGGCTGGAGGCAAAGAAGGCGATGTTCATCTTTTTCTTCATGCGGGAATGCTCCGGAGGTGAGTGGGTTCGCCTTCGAGCTCGGCGTGAATGGCCAGCAGCTCGTCGACGCGGTGGGCGCAGGTGTGGCGGGCAAGCACGGTCTCCAGGCCCTGCTCGCGCAGCGCGCGCGCCAGGTCGGGGTCGTGCAGCACGTCGCGCAAGTGGCGGCGCATGGCGCCGCCATCGTTGGCCACCAGAAAGTCGCGGCCGGGCGTGAACAGCCCTTCGGCGTCGTTCCACGGCGCGGAAACCAGCGGAATGCCGCAGGCCAGCGCCTCGAACACCCGAATGGTCGGAATGCCCGGCAGCGCCTGTACGTAAGGCCTGCGCGGCACATGCACCGTGACGCGGTGGCGCGCGAAGACGCGCGGCGCCCGGTAGTTGGGGAGCCAGCCGCCGAAGTGGATGCGGGCGGCACGCAGGCGGTCCAGCGCCCTGTCGGGGTAGCGCACGCCGTGCATGCGCGCCTTCAACCGCAGGTCGTGCACCGGCTGGAGCAGGAACTCGTCGAGCTCGGCCTCGCGCTCGTCGTCGCCCCAGTTGCCGATCCAGACCAGGTCGCCTTCTTCCACTTCGTCCGGTATAGGATGGAAGTGGCGGATGTCGGCGGCCTCGTGCCAGGTCCACGCACGGCGCGCCCAGCCTTTCTTGCGGTACAGGTCGCGGATCACGTTGCCGAAGGCCAGCACGCCGTCGTAGTGCGACAGGTCGTAGCCGGCCATGCTCTTTTCTTCGGTCACCGAACGGTGGTGCGTGTCGTGGAAGAAAAGCCGGTAGCGCCCGCCGTCACGCCGGTGAAGGCCGATGCGGCGCACCAGCGCGTGGTCGTTCCATTCGTGCACCAGCACCACATCCGCGTCTTGCAGCGCCTCGTCGAGATCGAGCGTGGCGGGGTCGTAGGTGGTGCTGTGCAGTTCCGGGTACACCCGCGCGAACTCTTCGATCGGCGCCTGGCCGTGCTCGGCCTGCAGGTTGGTGCGGCTCCATGCGCCGTGCGGCTCGTACACGGCAAGCTCGTGGCCGCGCGCAAGCAGCTCGCTGCAGACGCCACGCAGAAAGTGCGCATTGCCATGGTTCCAGTCGGACACGAGCGAATGGCAGAACATCACGAAGCGCATGCGGCCTCCTTTGTTTTTCTTCGGGTCCGCCCCGCGCCGCCCGCACGGGAGGACGCCGCCGGCGCGAGCAAGCGGCCGTAGGCGGACATGTAGGCGTCCGCCATGCGCGACGGCGTGAAATGCCGCGCACGCTCCGCCGCCCGACGCGCCATTTCCTGGCGCAGCGGCGCATCGTCGATCAGCCGCATCAAGGCTGTCTGCAGTGCATCGTGGTCCTCCGGCTGCACATACAGCGCGGCGTCGCCCCAAACCTCGCGCAGGCTCGGCACGTCGCCCAGCACCAGCGCGCACTGCGAAAGCGCCGCTTCCAGCGCCGAGAGTCCGAAGGGCTCATAGCGTGCGGGCAAGGCATAGATCGATGCACGCGCGAACTGCGCGGCCATGGCGTCGGGAGCCAGCTCGCCGAGCCACAGCACGCCGGGCGCCTGGATGCTTTTCTCGCCGGCACCCGGCGCCGACGCCGATCCAGCCACGCACACCGGCCAGGGCAAGCGCGTGGCCACGGCCTGCAGCGCCGATACGTTCTTGGCGGCATCCCACAGCCTGCCGGCCGAGAGAATGACCGGCTCCTTGTCGCCTGGAGCGAACATCGCCGCGCTGCGGCCATTGGGCAGCACCAGGCCGCCGTGGATGTAGCCATAGTCGAGCGCGAGCGACGAGAGCATGGCTTCCGTCGGTGCGCCGACGAGGTCGGCACCGTCGAGCCCTTGCCGCACCGTGCGCCGATAGGTGTCCCAGCTCGCCGGCGCAAGCTGGCGATGCACCGCGCGCCACCACGAGGCCACGCACGAATGAGCGACCACGAGCTTCGGTGCCCCAAACGGAAGTGCGCCGAAAGCGAACTGGTTCAGGTGCACCACGTCCGGAGCCAGTTCGCGTTCAAGGCCGAGCAGCCATTGGCCGGCGCGGCGCACATCGTCCCACGGGTTCTCCATCCATTCGAGGCGCCACTCGCTCACGTGCAACTGCAGGCCGGGGAGCGACGCGGCCTGCGCGCGCTGCGCCGGCGTGGGCAGTGCTCCCATGGTGGCCAGCGACACGCGCACGCCCCGCTCGGTGAGCGCAGCGGCAAGCTCCAGCGCATGGCTCCAGACGCCGCCGACCGTGTCGGCCGTCATCAGCACATGGCGCGGCGCTTGTTGTGGTGTTTCAGCGTTCATAGATCGCATCCAGCACAGCCGCCACCTCGGTCAGCCGCTCGATCTCGGGGTCGAAGGCCCCGCCGTTCGCGAGCGCGCGAGCCCAGTGCACGGCGGCGCGCCCGCCCCAGTCGTCAGGGGGCGAGGCGAGCGGTATTGCACGCGTGCCGTCGAAACGCTCGGCGACAAAGTCGTAGAAGGAGCCGCCAACGTTGCGGAACGAGGCTCCGCCGCGCGTGCCGTGAAAGTTGGCTTCGATGACGGCGTCCCGGCCCGCCGGCAGGTTCCACGAGCACGCAAGCCGCGCCACGCAACCGCCCGCGAGATCGATCTGCGCCACCGCATGGTCTTCGACGACCGCCGAAGGCAGCGCCAGGCGTCGGCCGCCCGCGTGAAGGCGGCTCGACACCGCCTCGACGCGCGGAAAGCCCAAGGTCCAGAGCGCCAGGTCGACCATGTGGATGCCGAGATCGATCACGCAGCCCCCACCCGAAAGCACCGGGTCGCGGAACCAGGGCTTATCGGGGCCGTAGGCGTTGTGGAACACCAGGTCGACGGCATACACATCGCCGATCTCCCCGGCGGACACCAGCTCGCGGATGCGCTGCATGCCGGCCGTGCGCCGGTACGACAGGTCGACGCCCAGCAGCCGGTCGGCGCGCCTCGCTGCGTCGATCACCCCTCTGGTTTCCTCGGCCGTACGTGCCAGCGGCTTCTGGCAGAACACCGCCACGCCACGCGCGAGCGCCGCCTCGGCCTGCCGCGCATGAAGCGCGCTTGGCGTGGCGATCACGAGCCCGTCGAGATCGCGTTCGAGCAGCGCGTCGAGCGAGCGCAAGCTGGCCGCGCCGGGCGCCATCGCGCAGGCGGCTTCGCATGCATCAGCCTGCGCATCCGCCACTGCAGCAATTTCCGCGCAGCCGTCTTTCGCGATGGCTTCCATGCGGTTCCTGCCGATCCAGCCGACCCCCAGGAAGCCGAGCCGAGGCCGCCGAAGCGGCGCGGCGTGCGTGCGCGCGGACGGCGCAGTCGCCAACGCCGGCTCCAGCGCATTCGTCATGTGCGCCGCCCTCACGTAGTCACCACCGCTTTCAGAAAACCGTCAGGCCGGGTGCGCGTGAGCTCCAGCGCCTCGCCTAGCCGGTCGAGCGGCAGGCGGTGCGTGAAGAGCGGCTCAGCATCGAGCACGCCCGCGGCCATCATGTCGACGGCTTCGCGGATGCCCTGCACGTACATGCGCGGGTCGCGCTCATGCGCGTTGATCACATCGATGCCGCGCCAGTTCCACATCTGCATGTTGACCTGCCGAGTCCCGTCCTGGTGATAGCCCGCAATCACGAGGCGGCCGCGCTCGCCGGTGATCTCTCCGGCCAGGTCGAGCGGCCACTGCAGGCCGACGGCTTCGATGGTGCGTTCGCACATCTTCTCGCCGGTGAGGCGTTTCACCTCGTCCAGGATGCGCCAGTGGTCGTCCATCACGATGGTGTGCGCGGCGCCCGCCTGGCGCGCGACCTCCAGTGCAAAGGGCCGCCGCGATATGGCGATGACGCGCGCGCCTGCTTGCGTGGCAAGCCGCGTGAGAATGGCGCCGAGAAACCCGATGCCGACGATGGCCACGGTCTGGCCGGCGCGGATGTCGCTGCGGCGGAAGATGTTGACCGCACAGCCCAGCGGCTCGCCGGGCATGGCCACATCGGCGAGCGAGGCCGGCAGCGGCACCACCGAACCCGCATCGGCCACGTCGTATTCGGCATGCGCGCGGTAGGTGAGCGCGGCCACGCGGTCGCCCACGGCCAGGCCGGTGACGCCCTCGCCCACGGCTGCCACGCGGCCCCAGCCTTCGTGCCCCGGCGCACCGGCCGGCTGCGGGTATTCGAACCATGAGCGGCCCTCCCACAGCGGCAGGCTCGAAGCACAGACACCCGAGCCCTCGAGCTTGAGAAGCACCTGGCCCGCAGCGGGTTCGGGCGTATCCACCTGCCGCAGGACAGCCTGTCCCGGCGAAGCAATGACACTGGCGAACATGCTCACCTCCCGGCCGCTGCAAGCACCGGGCGGCGCTGCCCGCTCTTGCGGGTGGTGGCAGGCTGTGCCCGCATCTCTCGCAGCCACTGGTGCAGCCGCTCGATGCCGTGCCGCGCGTCGACGGCCGGCCGCCAACCCGTGGCGGCCTCGAAGCGGCGCGTGTCCGACACGTAGTAGCGCTGGTCGCCGGTGCGCCAGTCTTCATGCGCGGTCTCGGGGCGCCTGCCTTCGAGCACTTCGATCTGGTCGAGAAGGTCGAGCAGGCTGATCACGTTGCGCGGCCCGCCGCCGATATTGAAGGCGCCGCCGGCCAGCTTGCCGATGTTGCGCTGGGCCAGCATGAACGCATCGACGAGGTCGTCGACGAACAGGATGTCGCGCACCTGCTTGCCGTCGCCGAAGAGCGTGATGGGTTCGCCGTCGAGCGCGCGCAACAGGAAGTGCGCCACCCAGCCCTGGTCTTCGGTGCCGAACTGGCGCTGTCCGTAGATGCAGCTCATGCGGAAGACCACCGTCTTCATACCGTAGCTGCGCGCGTAGTCATGCACGTACTGGTCGGCCGTTCCCTTGGAGCAGCCATAGGGGCTGTGAAAGTCGAGCGGCCGCGCTTCGGAAATGCCGTGGCTTGCGATGTCCGCCGTCACCGGTCCATAGCGCTGGCCCTCGAGCTTGAGCTCCACGTCTTCCAGGCCGCCGTAGACCTTGTTGGTCGAGGTCATCAGCACCGAGGGCGGCACCGGCTGCGCGCGGGCCGCCTCCAGCACGTTGAGCGTGCCGAGCGCGTTCACCGCAAAGTCTTCTCGCGGGTCGACCAGGCTCGTGGTCACCGCGACCTGCGCCGCAAAATGAAAGACATGGTCGGCCCGGGCAACCGCGCGCTCCACCGAGGCGGCATCGCGGATGTCGGCCACGGCCACGTCGAGTCCGGTCGCATGGTTCTGCTGCAGCCAGTCGAGGTTGCGTTCCACGCCGGGGCGCGAAAGGTTGTCGAACACCAGCACGCGGCGGCCTTCGGACAGCAGCCGGTGCGCGAGGTTGGCCCCCACGAAGCCCGCGCCACCCGTGATGAGTGTGACCCGATCCTTGCCGTTGAGCGCGCGCCGGGGAGTGAGTACTGCGTCCCGGCTGTTCATATGGCCAACCCGCGCGCGGAAAGCTCTGCACTCGCTTGCGCCACGCGGTCGACCGCCGCTTGCCCCTCCAACCAGGCCGCGAGCTCGGCCAGGCCGTCTTCCAGGCTCACGCGGGGCGAATAGCCCAGCACGCGGCGAGCCTTGGATATGTCCGCATAGCAGTGCCGTATGTCACCGACGCGGTACTTGCCCGTGATTTCGGGCGCGAGGTTTTCCTTGCCCACGGCCTCGGCCACGCGCTGCGCGATGTCTCGCACGCTGTAGGCCTCGCCGCTGCCGATGTTGAACACCTCGCCGGCGGCGGCCGGCATTTCGAGTGCAAGCCGCGAGGCGCGGGCAATGTCGTACACGCTCACGAAGTCGCGCTGCTGGTGGCCGTCCTCGAAGATCTTGGGAGGACTGTCGTTGAGCAGGCGCGACGCAAAGATCGCGAGCACGCCGGTGTAGGGATTCGAAAGCGCTTGGCGCGGGCCGTACGCGTTGAAGAATCGCAGGGCCGCTGTCGGAATGTTGTAGGCCCGGCCGATCATGAGGCACATGCGCTCCTGGTCGAACTTGGACAACGCATACACCGAAGCGAGTGCGGGTGCCTTGTCTTCCGGCGTGGGCGCGGGCACCAGGGCCAGCCCGTCTTCGTCGCGCCATTCCCAGTCGCCGCGCCGCAGCTGCTCTAGCGTGCGCTCCTGCACCGTGCGGAGCTCGCCGCTCGCGGTGCGGTAAAGGCCCTCGCCATACAGGCTCATGCTCGATGCGACGATCAGCTTCTTCACCGGCTTCTCGATCAGCGCCTCCAGCAGCACCGCGGTGCCGAGGTTGTTCACACGCGTGTAGTGCGCCACCTCGTACATGCTCTGCCCCACACCCACTGCCGACGCGAAGTGGTAGACCGCGTCGACGCCCTTGAGCGCGTTGCGCACCGCAGCCGGGTCGCACACGTCGCCGACGACGAGTTCGATGTCCGCCTCCAGGTAATCGGGCCGGCGCCCGCTGTCGCCATGCACCTGCGGCGCAAGGTTGTCGAGAACGCGAACGCGATAGCCGTGGGAGAGAAGCTCGTCGGCAAGATGCGAGCCGATGAAACCGGCGCCGCCGGTGATGAGAATTTGCTGCGACATGAAACCCCTTTTTGTTTGAGCCGCCGGCGAATCGTCGAGGGAGATATCTTCTTTTTCAACGCCTTGGCGAAGCCCTAAATTCGACGAAAAATTGCCGCCTTCATGTGCGAAGGTACTTACCTGTGTGTAGGCGCGTTGCCCTGTTACGCCACTGCAGAGTTGGGTCTGTGCATCGAGGGTGTTTCGCGTGCGCGCGAGGCTTTAAACGAGCGTAGATTGCGAAGGAACAAAGCTTCGGCTTTGTGTTCAATCACGTCCGCCCCGTGCATGCGCGGCGGCTCTCGCAAAGGTCTCCAACATGAGCAAGATACGTGTCGCAATCGTCGGAGTGGGCAACTGCGCCTCCTCACTGGTGCAGGGTGTTCATTTCTATGGCAACGCCCAGGGCACCGACTTCATTCCCGGCCTGATGCATCTCGATCTCGCGGGCTATCGCCCGTCGGACATCGAGTTCAGCGCCGCCTTCGACGTGCATGCGCAAAAGGTCGGGCGCGACCTGGGCGAAGCCATTTACGAGGCGCCCAACAACACCATCCGCTTTGCCGATGTGCCCAAGCTCGGCGTGCCGGTGCACCGCGGCCCCACGCACGACGGCATCGGTACCTACCTGAAGGAGGTGGTGCCGCTCGCGCCCGGCAAGGCGCAGAAAGTGGCGAAGATCCTGAAGGAGACCAAGACCGACGTGGTCGTCTCCTACCTGCCCGTGGGCTCCGAGAAAGCGACCGAGTGGTATGCACAGCAGGTGCTGGAGGCCGGCTGCGCCTTCGTCAACTGCGTGCCGGTGTTCATCGCCTCAAGGCCCGAGTGGGAAAGGCGCTTTGCCGAACGCGGCCTGCCGATCATCGGGGACGACATCAAGTCGCAGGTGGGCGCGACCATCGTGCATCGCATCCTCACCGACCTGTTCAGGAAGCGCGGCGTTCGGCTCGACCGCACCTACCAGCTCAACTTCGGCGGCAATACCGACTTTCTCAACATGCTCGAACGCGATCGGCTGCTGTCCAAGAAGATCTCGAAAACGCAGGCCGTGACGAGCCAGCTCGGCCACCCCATGAAGGCGAGCGACGTGCACGTGGGCCCCAGCGACCACGTGCCGTGGCTGGACGACCGCAAGTGGTGCTACATCCGCATGGAAGGCACCACCTTCGGCAACGTGCCGCTGCAGTGCGAGGTCAAGCTCGAGGTGTGGGACTCCCCCAACTCCGCAGGCGTGGTGATCGATGCGGTGCGCTGCGCCAAGCTCGCGCTCGACCGCGGCGTGGGCGGCGCGGTGCTGGCGCCTTCGAGCTATTTCATGAAGTCTCCGCCGCAGCAGTTCACCGACGACGAGGCGCGCGAGCTGGTGGAGGCGTTCATTCGCGGCGACGCCGAAGCCGCCGCCCCGCCCGAACGCAAACCCCGTGCGCATGAACATGCGCCGCGCCACACGAAGAGGAGCAAGCTCGCATGATCGAAGCCGTCAAGTTCTGGAACGAGCCCAACAACAAGTCGCACTGGGACCTCGAGCTCGACCCCGACTGGTCGGCCTACGCGCAGATGGTCAAGCTCGCATCGAGTGCCGTGCGCGCAGAGAACAGCACGCTCACTCAGGTGCTGGGCGGCATTTCACCCATCGACGCGCACTTCATGGCCGGGCTGCGCGACCGCGGCGTGCTCGACGGGCTCGACGCGGTGGCGGTGCACGGCTTTCCGCTGGACTGGAACAACTGGCAGATCCACGAATGGCCGCGCCGCATCGCCGAGATCGAGGCGGTGACGCACCTGCCGGTGTGGGTGACCGAAGTCGGCGTGTCGACCTTCGGCGCTGAAGAGGTGCAGGAGTTCGGGCTGCGCCGCACGGCGGAGCTGCTGATCGGCCGGGTGCCGCGCATCTTCTGGTATTCGCTCTACGACCTGCCCCAGGCCTGGCCGGCAACCACGCGGCACCGCGAGGCCGAGGGATCGAGCTATTACCGGCACTTTCACATGGGCCTGCTGCGCGAAGACGGAACGCCCAAGCTCGCATGCGAGCAGTTTGCGAGCTACACGCCCTCGATGGGCATTTGCCAGTGGTTCCACTTCGAAGACCACCGGCTCGATGACGCGGTGCGCTGGCTCGAGCGGCTCGGCGTGCGCCACCTGCGCACCGGGCTGAGCTGGGCCGACAGCTTCCGGCCGAACGCCGAGCGCTGGTTCGACCGCCAGATGCGCGCGCTGGAAGACTTCGACGTGACGCTCACCTTCTGCTTCACGCCCGAGCACCGCGGCATTGCGCCGCACCACACCAGCCCGCCGCAGCAACCCGAGGAGTTTGCCGAGTTCTGCGCGAGCATGGTCCGGCGCTATGCGTCGAACCGGGCGTGCACGGTGTTGCCTTTTGCGGCCGCCGGCACCACGGCACCGTCGCGCATGCCGGCGAGCTGAGCCGGCGAAAGCTCTCCGGCCGATAGCAGGCCGTCGAAGTATTCGATGGTCTTGCGCAGCCCTTCTTCGAGCTGAACGCTCGGCTGCCAGCCGAACATTTCCTTGGCAAGGCGGATGTCCGGCCGGCGCTGCATGGGGTCGTCCGAAGGCAGCGGAGCGAACGCGAGCTTGGACGATGAGCCCGTGAGACGGATGACCTGCATCGCAAGCTCGCGCACGGTGAACTCGACCGGATTGCCGATGTTCACCGGACCGGTCCCGCCGGGCGACGCGTCCATGAACCGGTTGAGCCCTTCCACCAGGTCATCGACAAAGCAGAAGCTGCGCGTCTGCAGGCCCTCGCCGTAGATGGTGATGGGGTCGCCGCGCAGCGCCTGCACGATGAAGTTGGACACCACGCGTCCGTCGCGCGGATGCATGCGCGGCCCGTAGGTGTTGAAGATGCGCGCCACGCGGATGTCCACCTGGTGCTGGCGGTGGTAGTCGAAGAACAGCGTCTCGGCGCAACGCTTGCCCTCGTCGTAGCAGCTGCGCACGCCGATCGGGTTGACCTTGCCCCAGTAGCTCTCGGGCTGCGGATGCACGTCGGGGTCGCCATACACCTCGCTGGTGGAAGCCTGCAGGATGCGCGCGCGCACGCGCTTGGCAAGGCCCAGCATGTTGATGGCGCCATGCACGCTGGTCTTGGTGGTCTGCACCGGGTCATGCTGGTAGTGCACCGGCGAGGCGGGGCATGCCAGGTTGTAGATCTGGTCTACCTCCACATACAGCGGAAAGGTGATGTCGTGGCGCATCAGCTCGAAGTGCGGGTTGCCAAGCAGGTGCTCCACGTTGCGCCGCGTGCCGGTAAAGAAGTTGTCGGCGCACAGCACGTCGTGGCCTTGCGCCAGCAGCCGCTCGCAGAGGTGGCTCCCGAGAAAGCCCGCGCCGCCCGTCACGAGAATGCGGCGTTGGGAGTTGTAGACACGCATGATCGAAGCTCCTGTTGTGTGTTGGTCTGTCTTTGTTCAGCGGCCGATGGCCAGGTAGTCGAAACCCTGCGACCGGATCTCGGGGTCGTACAGATTGCGTCCGTCGAAGATCAGCGGCTGCCTGAGCGCGGTCTTCAATGCACTGAAGCTGGGGCTCTTGAAGGCTTTCCAGTCGGTGAGGATGACCAGCGCGTCGGCGTCTTCCGCGGCCTGCATCGGGTTCTCGACGTAGCGCAGGCGCGCAATCAGCTCGGGCATGCCGTCCAGGTCGCCTGCAAGCACCCTGCGCGCCTCGGCAATGGCCACGGGGTCGTGCGCGACGACTTCGGCGCCGCGCACCAGCAGCGCCTTGATCACCAGGCGGCTCGGCGCTTCGCGCATGTCGTCGGTGTCGGGCTTGAAGGCCAGCCCCCACACGCCGAAGCGGCGGCCGCGCAAGTCTTCGCCGAAGCGGCGGACGATCTTTTCTATGAGCACCTGCTTTTGCGCGTCGTTCACAGCGCGCACCGCCTCCAGCACATGCAGGCGCTGGCCGTGCGTGGCGGCGGTGTGCACCAGCGCCTGCACGTCCTTGGGGAAACAGCTGCCACCGTACCCCAGCCCCGCATACAGAAAGCTGTAGCCGATGCGCGGATCGGAGCCTATGCCGCGGCGTACCTGCTCGATGTCGACGCCCACTTTTTCCGCAAGATTTGCAAGCTCGTTCATGAAGCTGATGCGCGTGGCGAGCATGGCGTTGGCGGCGTACTTGGTGAACTCGGCCGCCTTCACGTCCATGTGGATCATGCGGTCGCGCTGCCGGTTGAAAGGCGCATACAGGCGGGTCATCACTTCCCTGGCATGGCGCCCCGCCTCTCCGGGCTCGGTGCCCACCACGATGCGGTCGGGCCGCATGAAGTCATCGACGGCCGCACCCTCCTTGAGGAACTCGGGGTTCGACACGATGGCGACCGGGACCCCCTGCAAGCCGCTGCCCGCGGCATGGTCGCCGTTGCTGCGGCGCTCCGAAAGCTCTTCCTCGATGGCTGCGCGCAGCTTGCCGGCGGTGCCCACCGGCACGGTGGACTTCTCAACCACCACCTTGAAGCCCTGCATGTGGCGGCCGACGCTGCGGCCGGCGGCGAGCACGTATTGCAGGTCGGCACTGCCGTCTTCGCCGGGCGGCGTGCCGGCCGCGATGAAGATCAGGTCGCCGTGGTGCACGGCGCGCGCCACATCGTTGGTGAAGTGCAGCCGCCCGGTGCGCACGTTGCGTTCGATGAGCTGCGGTAGGCCTTCCTCGTGGATCGGCACGCCGCCCGATTGCAGGATTTCGACCTTGCGTTGATCGACGTCGAAGCAGACGACTTCATTGCCGATCTCCGCCAGGCAACTGCCCGTGACGAGACCTACGTAGCCGGTACCGAGGACTGAAATTTTCATGGAGAGAGAACGGATGAGTGCCGATGTTCGTGGTGGTGTAAGCGTGTTGAAAAAACCTAGCAGAAATTTTTCTGCGAAGGAACAGGACAGCACCGTGGTGCATGGTTGACTGCATTGATGAGCGCAAATAACGTGGCGTATCGAAAACATAGGCGGCGCCCTTCGGGCATGCCGGTTGCCATGGATCTTTTTCGACGACTACGAACCATGAAGACCTGGACACCCAACTTCAGCTGGATCACGCAGGAGCTTGCCGTCGGTGGCAGCTTTCCGTCGGAGCGGGCCGAAGAGCTCGCCTCCGCGCATCGCATTCGCGCGGTGGTCGACCTGCGCAACGAGGCCAAGGACGACGAGGCCGTGCTTCACCGGCACGGCATGACGCTGCTGCATTTGCCGACCGAGGACATGTGCGGCGTCGATGCCGAGCAGCTCGATGAGGGCGTGGCCTTTGCCAGCGCCGCGCTCGACCGCGGTGAACGCGTGCTCATTCATTGCGAACACGGCATCGGCCGCTCGGCCACGCTCGCGCTGTGCGTGATGGTGTTTCGCGGCGATCGCCCGCTCGATGCGCTCGAGCAGATGAAAAGCCGCAGGGCGCTGGTGTCGCCCTCCCCTGCGCAGTTCGCCTGCTGGACCGAATGGCTCGCACGCCACCGCGAACTGAACCGCGCGCCATGGGAGGTTCCGGATTTCGATGCGTTCCAGGCCATTGCATACCGCCACATGCGGATTCGCTGATGCTGGTCTATGGAGACACGACGCGGCGGGAGCCGGCCGCCCGGAAGCTGGCGCGGCTGCGCGGCCAGCTTGCAGATGCGCGGGCTTCACCGGCAGGCCTTGGTAGGCACAGCCTGCTCGTCGATGCACTCATCGAAGCGGGTGAACTGGTTCAGGGCGTTGCGGATGCGCGCTTTCGTGCGGCCGGAAAGCGAGATGCGACCTCGCCCGAAACGGATGCCGCCATGGCGCTCACCATGGCCTTTGCCAAGCTGTGCACACAGTCGTGGGAGGCAGCCTTTGCGCATGAGCTGCAGCAAGGTTCGCTGGAAGATCTTCTCGCCGCCTGCGAGGCCCGGCTTCCTTCCATCGAGCTGGAAGTGAAGCAGCCCGAAGGCTACGCGTTCTATGCGCTGTATCCGGAAGGCCACTTCGCCGCCGCCAAGCGGCTGCGGGCCGGTCCGTGGCACGTGATCGGCCTTCGCAGCATCGGCACCAGCCTGGCCGCGATGGCGGCGGTGGCACTCGATGCGCCTGCGCCGCTCACACTAAGGCCGGTCGGGCATCCCTTCGATCGCCGTGTTTCGCTGGGAGACACGCCGCTTGCAAGGCCAGCGGCGCACCACGCCATCGTCGATGAAGGGCCGGGTCTTTCGGGATCGTCCATGGCGGGTGTGATGCGGCAGCTGCGCGATGAGGGCGTGCCCGCGGACCGCGTTCATCTCTTTCCAGGCCACGCGAACGGCCCTGGGGTCCAGGCCAATGACGAAACGCGCGCGCTGTGGACGCAGGCTTCGGTGCATGTGGTCGAGTTCGACGAGCTGATCTTGCGCGCCGACCATCCCGCGCATCGGCTGCAGGGCTGGGTCGAGGCGTTGGTCGGCCCGCTTCAGGCGCCGCTCGCCGAGATCACCGGAGGCGCGTGGCGCCGCGCACATGGCCATGGCCACGGCGATGTGCCCCCGGCTCATCCGTGGCAAGAGCGGCGCAAATTCCTGGCGCACAACAGCGGCGGCGCCTGGCTGGCGAAGTTCATCGGCCTGGGCCACGCCGCGCGGCAGCGCTTCGGCTGTGCGAAGAGGCTGGCGGAGGCCGGCTTCTCCCCTTTCGTCGCGGGCCTCTGCCATGGCTTCATGGTGGAGCAATGGCATGGCGAGATGGCGCCGCTGTCGCCCACTCGCCTGCAGTGCGCGGAACTGCGGGCGCGCCTGGTCGAGCGCCTTGCCGACTACATCGCATTTCGCGCGCACAGCTTTCCCGCCGCGGAAGACAACGGCGCGTCGCTGCGGGCACTGCATGAAATGGGGTTGCACAACAGCGCCGAGGCCCTTGGCAACGGGCTGGCGGGCGCATGGGATCGATTGCAGGGGCAGGCCGAACGGCTGCAGGGCCGCGTGCACCGCGTGAAGACCGACAACCGCATGCACGCATGGGAATGGCTGGCGGACGACAGCCGCATCTTCAAGACCGATGCGGTGGACCACCACGCGGGCCATGACCTGATCGGCTGCCAGGACCCGGCGTGGGATGTCGTCGGTGCGCAGGCCGAGCTGGGGCTGACCGCCGAAGAGCTGAGCCGGCTGGTCGACGGCCTCTCGCGGCGCGGCTGCCGGATCGATGCGGAGCTGCTGGGCTTCTACACGCCGGCTTACCTGGCCTTCCAGCTCGGCCACTACCGGCTGGCGGCGCAGGATGCTCCCGAACCCGTCGAGCAAAGACGCCTCGAGGCGCAATGCGAGCGCTATACCCAGGCGCTGCGCCAGCAACTCGCAAGCAGCTGAGAAGCCACTCCAGAGCGCTTGCGAACAGAAGTCCTCAGGGCATCGGCCCGGAGGCCCCGTATGTAGTCTGCGCTGCCAGCCACACGAGAAACGTTCCTACGCGAAGCGCCCGAACCCGCCCCGAATCTGCGACTGGGTGAACACACCGACTCGACAACCATTTTTCCCGTGGGTGCGAGTTTGGCGGCGGCCATGGTGGTCGCCGCCTTTTTTGCGGGCGTATCGCTTGTTCGAAGATGACGACTCTTGATCTGCTGTTTGCGCGAGGCTCCAGGATGCGACCCGTGCGTCGAGTGCTTGGTTTCTGCATCGTCGCACTGGGGCTGGGCTTGGTGGCCTTCGAGGCGGCCGAGGCGATCTTGCGCGGCGATGCACGGGTGCGTGGCGCCTTGCTGGGCGGCAGCCTGGCGGCGCTGGCGACCGCGCTGGGCACCCTGCCGGTGGCTCTTTCGCAGCAGTTCTCGCAGCGCAGCTGCGACACCATGCTCGGCTTCGGCGCCGGCGTGATGCTTGCCGCCACTTCGTTCTCGCTTGTGATACCGGGCCTGGAGGCCGCGCAAGCCCAAGGCGCCGGGACCTGGGCCGCCGGAGGCATCGTGGGCGGGGGTGTGCTGCTCGGCGCGGCGCTGCTGCTGGCCATCGACCGCATGGTTCCGCATGAGCATTTCGTGAAGGGCCTCGAAGGGCCCAAGGCCATGAAGCTGAAGCGGGTGTGGCTCTTCGTGCTGGCCATTGCGCTGCACAACCTGCCCGAAGGCCTGGCGATCGGCGTCGCCTTCGCGGGTTCCGACCCGGTGGCGGCCACCGCGCTGGCCACGGGCATCTCTATCCAGGACGTGCCCGAAGGCATGGTCGTGGCGCTTGCGCTGCGCGGCGTGGGCTACGGGCGTTTCATGTCGGTGGGTCTTGGCGTGGCTTCAGGCCTGGTGGAACCGGCCATGGCGGTGCTGGGCGCCACGGTGGTCACGCTGACCGCCAGCCTGCTGCCCTGGGGCCTTGCATTGGCGGCGGGCGCCATGCTGTTCGTCATCAGCCACGAGATCATTCCGGAGTCGCACCGCCAGGGACACGAGGCCTTTGCAACAGGCGGCCTGATGGTCGGCTTTGTGCTGATGATGGTGCTCGACACGGCACTGGGGTAAAGAAAGGGCACGCCACATGACTGCACTGGACGTTTTGAACCTGGACGTGCTCCTTGCGCGCAGCGTGCTTCTGCGCGCCGATTACCTGCAGGCGCAAAGCCGGATCACCGAGTCGCTTGCCAAGGGGAACGGCGATCCGGGCCGGGGACCGGGCGACCGGGACTTCGAGGAGCTGGCTCTTGCGATGAGCCGCTCGCTCTCGGCCGACGCGCGCTATCTCTGCACGCTATCGTTCATGGTGCGCGGCATCATCGAGCGCGCAAAGGCCATGGCCTGACCAGTCAGGCGCCGCCGAGCGCGGGCTTGGCGATCATGAGCCAGAACAGCGCAAGAAAGAGAAAGAAGGCGGGCACGCCCAGTGCCACCCACCACTTGAAGAGACGCCAGTAGCGCGGCGGCAACGGCGTATTGCCCTCGGCCGCTTGCGCCGCCAGGTCGCGCAGCCGCATCTGCAGCCAGACGACAGGCAGCCAGCAGGCGATGGCCAGCGCGTAGCAGACCAGCGAGGCCGCGAGCCACGGTGTAGAGAGAGGCATGCCCATGCGGTGCACCAGCCACAGGCCCGTGACCGGCTGCAGCACGGCCGTCGTTGCGGTGAAGAGCCAGTCGGCACGTACCACCATGCGCGAGACGACCGCTATCGCCCGCACGTCGCCGGACAGGGTGGTGGCCAGCAGGTAGAAGGCCGAGCCGATACCGGTACCGAACAGCAGCGTCGACGAGATCACGTGTACGTACTTCAAGACAAGGTATTCCATGGTGCGGCTTTCAAGGAGGCGTTCGAGGCGGCGTGCCGCGGTGCGTGGGCGGCTCCATGGCCCAGAGCAGGCCGATGGCCGCGCACATCGGCAGGTTCTTGGAGAGCGGGCCGAAGGGATGCAGCCAGAACTCCGGCATGGCCCACGTGATGGCCGCTGTGTAGAAGGCGATCAGCGCCAACTGCAGCGGCCACAGCACGCGGCCGCGCCAAGCGGCGGGCAGCGCGAGCGTGCCGACGCCCAGGGCCAGGTCGAACACTGCGGCGCCGTCGAGCAGCAGCTCGGCCCATGCGCCGCTCGCGCCCACGCGGGCCAGCAGCGCCAGACTCTGGTCGCGCGGATAGAGCCCGATGGAGACGACGAAGGTCCAGATCCACACCAGCGCAACGGACCAGCGCAGCAGCGGCAGCATCCATTGCAGCCATGCGGCGCGGCGCAGCGCCGGCATGCCATGGGCGGGAATGAAAGCCCGGTGCGAGCGCGGCGCCCGCCCGAGCCAGCCCTCCAGGTCGGCGGCGGGCGCGGCATTGCCTTGCAGCAGCATGCCGGCGGTTTCGGCGTCCAGGAAGCTGCCCTTCCACCGCCCGGCCAGCGTCGCGCCCCACCTGAACAGGCTCTCGGGCAGCGGCAGCACCCACGCCTGGTGCGCATAGCCGAGCTGCCGGCGCAGGTCGGCCAGGTAGGTGCGCAAGCTCACCGGCTCGGGGCCCACGAAGGCGATGGTGCGGCTGCCCACGGGCCGCGCCTCCGCCAGCGCCAGTACGCCCGCCACCACGTCATGCAGGTGAACCGGCTGCAGCCATTGGCGGCCGCCGCCGGGCAGAACCAGCATCGGCATGACGGCCAGCGCGGCGAAGAGATTCGCGCTCGCACCCTCGTCGCCCCACACCAGCGAAGGCTGCACGATGGCCGACGCCACCCGGCACCGCCGCAGGTGCCTGTCTGCGGCGCCCTTGCTGCGGTAGTAGCCGCTGGCCCCGGCGGGCGTTGCGCCCAAGGCCGAGACCTGGATCACCAGCGCGACGCCCACCGCGGCGCACGCGTCGAAAAGCTGCACCGGCCCCAGGTGATGAACGGCATCGAACTCGCCGGCGCGGCGCTCGCGCAGCACGCCGGCCGCGTTGATGACGACATCACCGGGGCGCAGGTGTTCCGTCCAGAACGAAGCGAGGGGAACCTCGGCCAGGTCTGCGGAGACCCATTGCGCATGGGTCTGCGGCCAGCCGGCCTCCGCGCGTGCCTTGTCGGCGTCGCGCGCGGTGCACAGCAAGTCCGCCCCGCGGTGCGCGAAGGCTTGGGCGAATGCGCGCCCGAGAAAGCCGGATGCGCCGACGATCACTACCCTCACTGTTCGCCTTTCCCCATGCCGCGGCCAGCCGGGCCTCACCGCGTGCGCTCGCGGTTCGCCACTGCGCAGCCCAGCGCCAGGCCGACGGCAAAGCTGGCGTACACCGCTGCCATGGCGCCTTTGGACAGGTGGTGTTCGAACCCGGGAGTCAGCCGCCGGGGCGTGGCCAGGTAGTCGACCGCGCATGCGGTAGCCGCGGCGATGCCGGCGCTCCCCAGCGCAGCCGGCACCGATTGCGCAGGACGCCGGTTGGCGTGGAGCCACGCATAGAGAACCGCCCAGAAGGTGGCCGAGCCGTGGTGGATGGCATAGCCGAGCGCCGTGTGCCGCAATGACGGCGACCTGCGGAACAGGGCCTCACGGTTCCATACCCAGTGGCTGGTGGCGTTGGTGGTTGCAGCGGAACTGCCGGTCTCGTAGCGGCCGCAGATCGCCAGTGCGATGCTCGATGCCACGCTGGCGAACGCGCCCGCGATCAGGCCTGTCTTGATGGCCGATCTCGCACGGCTCCCGGTCGCCGCGTGCACGGCTGAAGAATTTGTCCTTGCAATGCTTTGCATGCCCGAATCTTTGACGCCTGGATGTTTTGCGCGAGTGCGGCACGGAGCACAAACGCGTAGGCCGGCGCCGCATTGCTGCGGCGGTGTGCGCTTTGGGCGCTTCGGGTGTTTCGCGACAGGGGCGCGCGCCGCTGTCCGACACCCCCGGCCCGTGAGCCGA
The DNA here is from genome assembly GCF_009755665.1 of Variovorax paradoxus. Classification (NCBI taxonomy): domain Bacteria; kingdom Pseudomonadati; phylum Pseudomonadota; class Betaproteobacteria; order Burkholderiales; family Comamonadaceae; genus Variovorax; species Variovorax paradoxus. Next base: position 2,075,874 of record NZ_CP046622.1, on the reverse strand, counting down.
TGCAGCGTTGCCTCACTGCACTGAAAGGCGATCGAGATGAAGGCTCAACAAGCGAGAAGTGACGAGCGCGACAACAGGCGGGTTTTTCGGTGGGGCGTGGGCGCGGCCATCGTCGTGTTCCTGCTGGCGCTGCTCTACAACCTGCTGACGCAGACGCGGGAAGAAGGCCCGGTGAAGCCGGACACCCCGATGCAGAGTGCGCCGCAGACCACGGCTCCGTCGACTACTGCGCCGGCTGCGCCGGCGGCGCCATCGAAATAGGCGCGTACCGGGTCCGCTCCGCCGCCTGCGTCAGGAAGACGCGTTCCAGTTGAGAAGGCCCTTCTGCGTGGCCTCGCAAACCGCTTGCGTGCGCGACTTCACGGCCAGCTTGCAGTAGATGCTCTTGAGCTGGGCGCCGATGGTGTGGGCCGAACGCTTGCTCTCCTCGGCAATCTGCCGGTTGGTCTTGCCCTGGGCGATCAGCCGCAGCACGTTCAGCTCCCTGGGCGTCAGCGGTCCCTTGGATGCGATGCGTTCGGTGTGCAGCATCTTGTCCGCACCCTGTGCGTCGACAGTAGACAGCTTGGACTCCGGGTGCGCGGCAATGCCGTCGAGGATGCGGCGAGCGATCTGCGATGCCGACAGGGAGTCGCCGAGCTCGATCGACCGCATCAGAAAGGCGAGGTCTGTTGCGTTCGCCTGCGCGAAGAGGTGCCGCACAACCTCCGCAGCGGCTGTGGCGGCGCTCATCGGGCCGCCGCCGGCAACAGTGGGCTCGAGCGGCTCGTGCAAGCCGGGTTCGGGAACATGGATCTGAAGACCTTCACGTTGCAAGCTCCGCGCGCGTTGATGAAACCCGATGCTATGGAGAACACCTTTTGCGCGCACGCGCTTTCGAAGCGCCGATGTGCGTCTGTTCACATCTGGCAGAAGGAAACCGGCGCCGTATCCGCTGCGGACGGGCTCCAGGCTTCAATCGTTCGAGGATTTAGGGTCCGATGCAGCGGCCGGATGCGCGCAGCCATCGTGCCGGTCGGGCAGCGGTTCGAAGTCTGTGGCGGCAAAGTCCGAAGACACGTGCAACCCGTGCTCGTCGCGGCGCACCAGCCCGCGGTCTTCCATGTTGCGCATGGCCTTGTTGACCACCTCGCGCGAAAGCCCCGCATACGATGCGATCACCGCCTGCGTGATGCGCTTGTCGTAGCCGCCGGTGGTGGAAGGCGCCAGCTGGCTCAGTTGGTGCAGCACGCGGCCGACCAGGTCTTCGGAGGGCAGCGATGAAATCCGCCGGAGCTGACCGCGCATTGCGCTCAGGCGCTTCATGGCAAGCTCGAGCAGCTTCAATGAAATTTCCGGATGCAGCGCGCACAGCCTGCGCATCTCGGAAACCGGAATCAGGTACACCGACGAAGGAAGCGCCGCGACCAGCGACTGTGCAACCTGGTAGCGGTCTTCGCTGAAAGAAGAGCCGAAGAAGAAATCGTCCTGCCGGATGAATTCGGTGGTGACGTCGTCGCTGGTGCTGCCATGCGCCACCACGCGCAGCAGCCCGCCTGCCACGCAATAGATGCAGTCGGTCCACTCGTCGGCGGCGAGCACGGTTTCATTGCGCCGGTAGGAGCGCAGTTCGGTGGCCTGGACCAATGCCGCGCGCTCCGCCTGCGGCAGACCGGCAACCAGCGTGTGCAGATACATGCCCGGATGGTGCCCGAGTCAGCCATTCGTGCGGTACCCATAAATTGGGGATGCAGGCGCCTACCGCTACGGCCTTGCCTTGGCCGCACGCCGCAGGCATTCGATGAGCTGCTGCGTGCTGGGCGTGCGCCTTCGGCCGCGCATGGTGATGAGGCCGACGGGCGGCAGCTCGATAGGAACCTTGAGCGGCAGCACCTGCAACATGCCCTGCTGCTGGAAGTGCCGCGCCACGGAGCGCGCCATGAAGGCCACGGCATCGCGTTGCTGCAGGAAGCTGACCTGCGCCAGGAACGATGCCGACTCGACGATGTCGGCCGGCGGATGCACGCCGTCGCGAAAGAACATCTGGTCGAGCTTGACGCGCAGCGACGCCCAGGGCGGCGGCATCACACAGCGCTCCTTTGCCAGGTCGGCCCAGCTCAGCCGCCGCTTCGCCGTCAGCGCATGGCCGGGCCGTGCCACGGCTGTCATGGGCTCCGCAAGCAGGGCCTCGGTTTCAAGATCCGGCGCGGCATAGCCGGGCTCAAGCCGACCCACGAACAGGTCGAGCTCACCCAGGCGCAGTTTGGGAAGCAGCCGCGTGAGGTCGCCCTCCTCCACCAGCACGGTGGTTTGCGATGAACGCGTCTTGAGCATTTCGACCGCGCGGGCCATCAGCACCGGCATGGCCACCACCATGGCGCCCACGCTGGTGCGGCCCGCCGCACCGCTGGCCACGGCAGCGATCTCGTCGCGCGTTCGGTCGTAGTCGGCCAGCACCGAGCGTGCGAAGCGCACCACGCTCTCGCCATAAGGCGTGGGCTCGGTACCGCGCGTGGAGCGCTCGAACAACGCCAGGCCGAACATGCGCTCGATTTCGACCAGCGACTTGGAGACCGCCGGCTGCGTGACGGAAAGGAACTCGGCCGCACGCCCCAGGTGGCGGAACTGGTCGAGTGCCACCAGCATTTGCAAGTGGCGCAGCTTGAGGTTGGAACGCAGGACGCGGTCGATCTGGCTCATGGCGGGTGGTGGCGGGACTTTTCAACTACATAACCTCCAGGCTATGAAGAGAGTCCGCTATTTCATTGGATTGCAATGATTGTCTACTGAAGAATGCGCCCTGAATTCTCGAAAACAAATCGTCGGAGACAACCCCATGAGTTTCAATCGCTCCCTGCAGCGGCGCCAACTGGTGCTGGGCGGCCTTGGTGCCGCCGCTCTTGCCACGGCCGCCGGCCGCGCATTCGCAGCCGACTATCCGGACCGCCCCATCACCTTCATCTGCCCCTGGCCGGCCGGCGGCACGGCCGACCGTTCGATGCGCGCCATCTGCCAGATTGCGGCGCGAGAGCTCGGCCAGCCCATTGCGCTGGAAAACCGCGCCGGCGCTTCGGGAATGATCGGCACCAAGGCCCTGGCCTCCGCCAAGCCTGATGGCTACACCATCGGGCAGATTCCCATTTCGGTCACTCGCTTTGCGCAGATAGGCACCGTGCAGGTCGACCCGCTGAAAGACCTGAGCTACCTTGCCCGCACCTCCGGCCAGACCTTCGGCATAGCAGTGCCGGCGAATTCGCCCTTCAAGTCGCTGCGGGACATGCTGGCGCAAGCCAAGGCCAGGCCGGGCGAGATCAGCTATGCCCACGCCGGCGTGGGCGGCGCCACCCATGTGGGAATGGAGCAGTTCGCGCAGGCGGCGGGTGTCAAGTTCAACGCCATCGCCTACAAGGGCGGCTCCGCGGCGCTGCAAGATGTGCTGGGCGAACAGGTCGACATGCTGGCCGACAGCAGCTCCTGGGCCCCGCATGTGGAAAGCGCCAAGCTGCGCCTGCTTGCCACCTGGGGCGAAGCGCGCACGCCGCGCTTCAAGGACACGCCCACGCTCAAGGAGCTGGGTTTCGACGTGGTGGTGGAAGCGCCCAACGGCATCGGCGCGCCGCGCGGGTTGCCGCCCGCGGTGGAAAAGAAGCTGCGCGACGCGTTCCGCGTTGCCGTCAACAGCGATGAGTTCAAGAAGGTGGCCGACAGCATCGATGCCCCGGTGATGTACCAGGACGGCCCCGACTATCGGAAGTATGTCGAAGCCGTGTACCGCCAGGAGACCGACCTGATCCGCAGGCTCAATCTCAAGGAACTGATGGAGAAGGGTTGATGAACGACAGCCCCCTGCTCCGCCTGCACCCGAACGACAACGTACTGGTTGCCAAGACACCCATCTCCCTGGGCGAGACGATTGCCGAGTTCGGCGTGCGGGCGCGGGCGCAGGTTCCCGCGGGGCACAAGATCGCGTCGCGCGCCATTGCGGCCGGCGAGCAGGTGAAGAAGTACGACACCGTCATTGGCGTGGCGTCGCGCGACCTGGAGGCTGGCGACTACGTGCACAGCCACAACCTCACGCTGGTCGATTCGTACCGCGACCCGGGCTTTTGCCAGGACGTGCGGCCGGTGGACTACGTGCCCGAGGCGCAGCGCGCCACGTTCATGGGCTTTGTGCGCGCCGACGGCCGCGTGGGCACGCGCAACTTCATCGGCATCTTGTCGTCGGTCAACTGCTCGGCCACGGTCATCAAGCGCATTGCGGCGCACTTCACGCCCGAACGCCTGGCGGCGTTTCCCAACGTGGACGGCGTGGCCGCGTTTGCGCAGACCAGCGGCTGCGGCATGTCTTCGCCGAGCGAGCATTTCGACGTGCTGCGCCGCACCCTTGCCGGCTACGCGCGCCACCCCAACCTGGCCGGCGTGCTGATCGTGGGCCTTGGCTGCGAGCGCAACCAGGTCGATGCGCTGGTCGACTCGCAGGGGCTCCAACAGGGCCGCCTCATGCGCACGATGGTGATGCAGGAAGTGGGCGGCACGCGCCAGACCATCGAAGCGGGTATTCGCGCCATCGAGGAAATGCTGCCGGAGGCCAACGCGGCGCAACGCACCCGAGTGGGGGCCAACCACCTGAAGATCGGCCTGGAGTGCGGCGGGTCGGACGGCTTCTCGGGCATCACGGCCAACCCGGCATTGGGCGCGGCCATGGATGTGCTGGTGCGCCATGGCGGCACCGCCATCCTCTCTGAAACGCCCGAGATTCATGGCGTCGAATTCATGCTCACGCGCCGCGCCGCAACGCCCGAGGTCGGCCAGAAGCTGCTCGACCGGCTGGCCTGGTGGGAGCGCTACGCGGCCGGCCAGAACGCGCAGTTCAACGGCGTGGTCGGGCACGGCAACCAGGCCGGGGGGCTGGCGAACATCTTCGAGAAATCCCTCGGCTCGGCCATGAAGGGCGGGACCACGCCGCTGCAGGCGGTGTACGAATATGCGGAGCCCATCGACAAGACCGGCTTCGTCTTCATGGATTCACCGGGCTACGACCCTGTAGCCGTGACCGGGCAGATTGCCAGCGGCGCACAGCTGATCTGCTTCACCACCGGACGCGGCTCGATGTTCGGCAGCAAGCCGGCACCGACAATCAAGCTGGCCAGCAACACGCCGATGTTCAAGCGCCTGCAAGAAGACATGGACATCAACTGCGGCGTGGTGATCGATGGTGAGCTTTCGGTGCCCGAGCTGGGGCAGCAGATCTTCGAGCAGATATTGCGCCACGCCTCCGGCGAACGCACGCGCAGTGAAGTGCTGGGCCTGGGCGACCATGAATTCGTACCGTGGCACCTTGGCATCGTGAGCTGAACTTCTATTTTCAAATGCCACTTACCCTCTCTCGCCCCCAACTGCAACGCACGGCCAACTTCATCTGGGGCGAATGGTGCGACGCCGCCGGCCGCACGCTGGACGTGACCGACCCCGCCACCGGCGGGCTGATTGCGCGCGTGCCCGATTCCGGCGCCGACGCGGCGCGTGCCGCGGTCGATGCGGCGCATGCGGCCTTCCCCGCGTGGCGCCGAACGCCGGCCAAGCAGCGCGCGCAAATCCTCAAGCGCTGGAACGACCTGGTGCTTGCGCATCAGGACGACCTGGGCCGCCTGATCTCGCGCGAACAGGGCAAGCCGCTGGCCGAAGGCATTGGCGAGGTTGCCTATGCGGCAAGCTACATCGAGTGGTTTGCCGAAGAGGCCACGCGCGCCAACGGCGACGTGATTCCCGCGCCGGTCACAGGCCGGCGCATGTTCGCCATGAAGGAGCCGGTGGGCGTGGTCGCCGCCATCACGCCTTGGAACTTTCCGGCCGCGATGATCGCGCGCAAGATTGCACCCGCGCTGGCTGCGGGCTGCACCGCGGTGTGCAAGCCGGCGGAGGACACGCCGCTCACATCGCTGGCGCTGGTGGCCCTTGCCGCGGAGGCCGGCGTGCCCGCGGGGGTGCTCAACATCGTGACGGCCTCGCGCGAGCGCACGCCCGAGGTGGTCGACGTGTGGCTGGACGATGCCCGGGTGCGAAAGATCACCTTCACCGGATCGACGCCTGTCGGCAAGCACCTGGCGCGGCGCTCGGCCGATACGCTGAAGAAACTGTCGCTCGAACTTGGCGGCAATGCGCCCTTCATCGTGTTCGACGATGCCGACATCGGCGCCGCAGTCGATGGCCTCATGGCCGCCAAATTCCGCAATGGCGGACAGACCTGCGTCTGCCCCAACCGCGTGTTCGTGCATGAAGCCGTGCATGACGAGTTTGCCGAACTGCTGGCGGCACGCGTCTCGGCCTTGCGGGTGGGCCCGGCCAGCGACCCGGGCTCGCAGATCGGCCCGATGATCAATGCGCGCGCCGTCGAAAAGATCGAACGGCATGTGCAGGACGCACTCGCCCGCGGTGCGCGCCTGCTCACCGGCGGCACGCGGCTGCCCGCATTGGGGCCGAACTACTTTGCGCCTACCGTGCTGGTGAACGCCGATGCGGCGATGGCCTGCGCCTGCGAAGAGACTTTCGGGCCCGTCGTTCCCCTGACTCGCTTTGCCGACGAGGCGGACGTCGTGGCCCAGGCCAACGACACGCCTTTCGGATTGGCGGCGTACTTCTATTCGCGCGACGTGCGCCGCATCTGGCGCGTGGCCGACGCGCTGGAGGCCGGCATCGTCGGCATCAACGAAGGCGCGCTGGCGGCGGAGGCGGCGCCCTTCGGCGGCGTAAAGGATTCCGGCTACGGGCGCGAAGGCTCCGTGCATGGGCTGGACGACTACATGCACACCAAGTACGTATGCCAGGGCCAGCTGGACTGAGCTTGCTTCACACAGCAACACCTACAAGAGAGACATCAACCATGCCCGTAAACAACCCCTTCAAGACGGCACTGGCCGCGCGCCGGCCGCAAGTCGGCCTCTGGCTTTCGATGGCCGACCCGTACATGGCGGAGGTGAGCGCCACCGCCGGTTTCGACTGGCTGCTGATCGACGGCGAGCACGCGCCCAACGACCTGCGCTCGACCCTTGCCGCATTGCAGGCGGTGGCACCGCACGGCTCCCAGCCCGTGGTGCGGGCGGTTCAGAGCGACACGGCGCTTATCAAGCAATTGCTCGACATCGGCGCGAAGAACCTCTTGGTGCCGATGGTCGACACGGCGGAACAGGCCCGGGCACTGGTGTCGGCAACGCGCTATCCGCCGCTGGGCATTCGCGGCGTGGGCAGCGCAGTGGGGCGCGCATCGCAGTGGAGCGGGCGCACCGACTACCTGGACATCGCCGACGAAGAAGTCTGCCTGCTCGTGCAGGCGGAAACCGTGACGGCGCTCTCCAACCTCGGAGAAATATGCGGCGTGGATGGCATCGACGGCGTCTTCATCGGCCCGGCCGACCTGGCCGCGTCCATGGGTCATCGCGGACGGCCCGGGCACCCGGAGGTGCAGGCCGCAATCGAAGCCGCGATGCGGACCATCGTGGCATCCGGCAAGGCGGCGGGCACGCTGACCTCAGACCCGAAGCTGGCGCGCCGCTACCTCGAACTCGGCTGCACCTTCGTTGCGGTGGGTGTCGACTTGCTGCTGTATGCCGGCGCCGCACGAAAGCTGGCGGCCGACTTCACCGGCGCGCCGCCAGCCGCCGAGCCGGCGTCTCGCGCCGCCTACTGAAGCCCACACGCTCCACCGCGGCGGCGCGTCGGATCAGCCTTCCTGACTCCAGTAGCCGCCGTTCATCAGGCTTTCCCGCACCATCGCGCGGGCGCGATGCAGCCGGCTCTTCACCGCCTCGACGCTCAGGCCCAGGCTGGCCGCGACTTCGGGGGCGGTCAGTTCCTCCACATCGCGCAAGACCAGCGCAACGCGGTAGGGCTCCGGAAGCGCGGCAATGGCCTTCGTCAGGTCCAAGCGCAGGTCGGTGGGAATTTGCGGCGCTGCGGCTTCTGCGGAAGGCTCCGGAAGAGCCCCTCCAGAAGAGCTGCGCCTGAATATGCGGTAGCACTCGCGCTCGACAATGCGAAACAGCCAGGTGGCGAAGGCCGCCACCGTGCCGAGCGTGCCGATTTTTCTGTGCAGCTGCCACAGCGCCACCTGCACGGCGTCTTCGGCGTCTTCGCTGTTCGCGCATGTCCGGCGCGCGAATCGCTTGAGATCGGGCTGGCAGACGGAGAGCAATTGGGACAGCGCCCGCTCGTCTCCCGCGCATGCAGCTTCGATGAGCGGTGCGGACGCACGGATCATTTCGCCGGGCCAGCCGCTTTTCGGCCGAGCATCGCGCAGGCCGGGCAGAAACCGACGATGGCGGTGGACGCAAGCACCCCGGCCATGGCAAACCCCAGGAGGCGAAGCGTTCCGGCTGGCAGAAAGTAGAACGCGCCTGCTGCGGCGAAGGCGCCCAGGCACAGGCGAATGATTCGCTCCCAGGCGGGGAGATTGCGTTTGAGATGGAACACGTTGAACACTCCGGTTGATGTTGACCCTTGCATAGAGGGCGCATCATGGCCAGAAGGATTCAGGAACTTTAAAAGAAATTCCGGCCCGGGCAGCAAGGCCCCGGGCCAGTTCCACGGCGCCGCGGTTTCAGTCGGCCGTGGCGCCCGACTTTTTCACCAGTTCGGCCCATCGCGGAATCTCGCGGGCCATGTGATCGCGCAATTCTTCGGGCGTGCTGGCGGCGATGTCCATGGCCAGCTGGCCCGAGAGCTTGGCCTGCACGTCGGGCTGCTTGAGCGCCTTCACGATCTCGGCATTCAGGCGCTGGATGATGGGCTTGGGCGTGCCCTTGGGCGCGTACACGGCCTGCCATGACGACATTTCGAAACCCGCGACGCCCGATTCGATCATGGTCGGCAGCTCGGGCACGAGTGCAATGCGCTTGCCGGTGGTCACGGCCAGAAGTTTCAGCTTGCCGCTCTTCACCAGGGGCAGCGCGGCGGTCACCTGGTCGAACATGAAGGGCACCAGGCCCGAGGCCACGTCGGTCATGGCGGGCGGCGTACCCTTGTACGGCACGTGCGTGAGCTTCACGCCGATCATGTCGGCAAACATCTCGCCGGCCAGGTGCGTCGATGTTCCCGCGCCCGAAGAAGCGAAGGTGCGCTTCGATTCGTCCTTCTTGAGCAGCGCAATCAGCTCGGCCACCGAGTTCACGCCGAGCTGGCTGTTGACGATCAGCACGTTGGGCAGCCGGCCGACCAGCGACACGGGCTCGAAGTCCTTCATCGGGTCGTAGGGCAGCTTCTTGTAGAGGCTGGCGTTGATGGCGTGCGTGCTGATGGTGCCGCCGAACAGCGTGTAGCCGTCGGGCGCGGCCTTGGCCACGTAGGCGGCGCCGATGCCGCCGGCCTGCCCCGGCTTGTTGTCGACCACCACCGACTGGTGCAGGCTCTCCTGCAGCTTGTTGGCGAGGATGCGGCCCACGATGTCCGTGGAGCCGCCGGCCGTGAAGGGCACGACGTAGGTGATGGTCTTGGCTGCGGGCCATTCGGCTTGCGCGAGCGCCAGGGTGGGTGCCAGCGTGAATGCAGACGCGAATGTGGATGCGGCGAGCAGCAGCCGCGCGGCGCGTTGAATGAAGGGCATGGTCTTGTCTCTCGTTGCTGTAGTTGTCGTGGTCGGATGAATGAAAGTCCGGCTGTCAGCGGCCGCGGGCCTGCCGCCAGGCGGCGAACTCGGTGCGGCTTTGCTCCTCGGTCGGCGGATAGAGGCCGAGGATGGAGCGGCCTTCGAGCACCTTCTCCTGCACGAAGTCTTCGAAGACGGTCATCTCGGTGGCCTCGGCCGCAACTTCATCGGCAATGTCCGCCGGAATCACGATGACGCCCTCCGCATCGCCCACCACCACGTCGCCGGGCCACACGGCCACGTCGCCGCAGCCTATGGGCACGTTGATGTCGATGGCCTGGTGCAGCGTGAGGTTGGTCGGCGCGCTCGGGCGCTGGTGGTACGCAGGAAAGCCCAGCTTCGCGATGTCGGGGCTGTCGCGAAAGCCTCCGTCGGTGACCACGCCGGCCACGCCGCGCTTCATGAGCCGGCTCACCAGAATGCCGCCGGCCGAGGCGGCGCGCGCGTCCTTGCGGCTGTCCATCAGCAGCACCGCGCCCACTGGGCATTGCTCCACGGCCTGGCGCTGCGGGTGACTGCGGTCGTTGAACACGGTGATGGGGTTCAGGTCTTCGCGCGCGGGCATGTAGCGCAGCGTGAACGCCTCGCCCACCATGTTGGGCAACGACGGGTTGAGCGGATGCACGTTCTGGATGAACTGGTTGCGCAGGCCGCGCTTGAACAGGGCCGTGCACAGGGTGGCGGTGCTGACCTGCATCAGCTTCTCGCGGGTTTGGGGATTCACGTCGGGGTCTCCGTTTGATTGGGCGTTGGTTCGGAATGGGGAAGAAGTCTTCAGAAAATATCGGGCTCGGGCACCGGCTTGCCGAACGCGGTTTCGAGAAAGTCGAAATCGCAGCCTTCGTTGGCCTGCAGGATGTGGCGGCCGAACATCCATCCGTAGCCGCGCTCGTAGCGCGGCGGCGGCGGTGTCCATGCGGCCTTGCGGCGGGCCAGTTCCTCGTCGCTCACTTCCAGGTGAATGCGCCGCGCGGGCACGTCGACGCAGATGCGGTCTCCTGTGCGGACCAGCGCCAGCGGACCGCCGACGGCCGCTTCGGGCGAGCAGTGCAGCAGGCAGCCGCCGTAGCTGGTGCCGCTCATGCGCGCGTCCGACAGGCGCAGCATGTCCTTCACGCCCTGCTTCAGCAGCTTGGTCGGTATCGGCAGCATGCCCCACTCGGGCATGCCCGCACCGCGCGGGCCGGCATTGCGCAGCACCAGGATGTCGTCGCCGGTCACGTCCAGCTCGGGATCGTCCACCGCCCTCTTGAGCGCGGGGTAGTCGTCGAACACCAGCGCGCGGCCGGTGTGCTGCAGCAGATGCGGCGCGCATGCGCTCGGCTTGATCACCACGCCATCGGGGGCGATGTTGCCGCGCAGCACGGCGAGCGCGCCTTCGGCATAGATGGGGTTGCCGAGCGGCCGGATCACGTCATCGTTGAACACCTCGGCGCCCTCGATGTTCTGGCCGATGGTGCGGCCGTTGACCGTGCGCGCCTCGGTGTTCAGGTGGCCGCGAATGCGCTCCAGCATCGCGGGCAGGCCGCCGGCATAGAAGAAGTCTTCCATCAGGTAGGTGTCGCCGCTCGGCCGGATATTGGCGACCACCGGTACCCGGCGGCTTGCGGCATCGAAGTCGTCCAGCGTGACCGGGTGGCCGGCGCGGCGCGACATGGCGATCAGGTGAACGATGGCGTTGGTGCTGCAACCCATGGCCATGGCACAGGCGATGCCGTTCTCGAAATTGGCGCGTGTGAGCATCTTGGCGGGCGTCAAGTCTTCCCACACCATCTCGACGATGCGGCGGCCGCATTCGGCGCTCATGCGCACGTGATTGGCATCGGCCGCCGGAATGCTCGAGGCGCCAGGCAGCGAAAAGCCCACGGCTTCGGCAATGCCCATCATCGTGGCCGCGGTGCCCATGGTCATGCAGGTGCCATGGCTGCGTGCGATGCCGGCTTCCATTTCTTGCCAGGCCTGGTCGCTCAGTTGGCCGGCGCGGCGCTGGTCCCAGTACTTGAATGCGTCCGACCCCGAGCCCAGCACCTGCCCTCGCCAGTTGCCGCGCAGCATGGGGCCGGCCGGCAGGTAGATGAACGGCAGGCCCATGCTGAGCGCCCCCATCGTGAGCCCCGGCGTGGTCTTGTCGCAGCCGCCCATCAGCACGGCGCCATCTACAGGATGGCTGCGCAAGAGCTCTTCCGTCTCCATTGCCAGGAAGTTGCGGTAGAGCATGGTGGTCGGCTTGACCATGCTCTCCGACAGCGAGATGGCCGGCAGCTCGAGCGGAAAGCCGCCGGCCTGGAAGATGCCGCGCTTGACGTCGTCCACACGCTGCTTGAAGTGCGAGTGGCACTGGTTGGCATCGCTCCACGTGTTGACGATCGCAATGATCGGCTTGCCGACCCAGTCGGTCGGCGCGTAGCCCATCTGCATCACGCGCGAGCGGTGGCCAAAGGAGCGGAAATCGTCGGGTGCGAACCAGCGGGCGCTGCGCAGGGTGTCGTAAGAGCGTTGCATCGAGGGGCTGAACCTGAGGGGCTGAACCAGTGGTTTTCGTGGAATCAGCTACATTAAAACACTAATATATCAGTTCAGCAAAGCGAGAATTCCGCCGAATGACCGCCCTCACCCGGATCCGACTCGACCGCACACGCCTCGCAGCGCCGCAGGTGCTCGAAAAGCTGCGCGACGCCATCCTTTCGCTTGAACTGGTGCCCGGCACGGTGCTGGTCCGGCAGGAGCTGGCGGACAGGTTCGGCGTGAGCCAGACACCCGTGCGCGAGGCCTTGCTGCGCCTGGCCGAGGAAGGCCTGGTGGACGTGTTTCCCCAGCACGCGACGCTGGTCAGCCGCATCGACATCGACGCGGCCCGGCAGGCTCACTTTCTGCGCCGCTCGATCGAGCTCGAAATCGTGCACCAGCTGGCGGAGCAGGCAACGCCCGATCTTGTCGCGCAGCTGAAAACACAAATCGCGCTGCAAGCGACCTTGGCGGCGGAGCGGCAGTACAGCGAATTCGTCGGCGCCGACCGCAAGTTTCATCACCTGATGTACGAAGCCGCCGGCGTGCCGAGCCTGTGGGACATGGTGAGCCGCGTCTCGGGCCACGTCGACCGGCTGCGGCGCCTGCACCTGCCCACTGCGGGCAAGACCGAGGCGATTCTTCGCGACCACCGCGCCATCGTGCGCGCCATTGCGCAAGGCGACAGTGCCGGCGCGCAGAAGGCTCTGCGCGAGCACCTATCGGGCACGCTGAGTTCGCTGCCGGAAATTTGCGCGCGGCATCCCAGCTTTATCGTGCCGGGGAGTTGAAGGCAGATTCCGCGGTCGCCTGCCAGGGCGCGCCGCGGGCACGGGCCGCTAAGCCGTGCCGGGCTCCGGCCAACGGTGCCGCGTGCCGCCCGAGCGGCGGTCGGCCTTTTCCAGCACGGCGCCCTGCGCACTCAGCGCGTTGCCTCGCTCTTCGAGGTGCCGCAGGCATTGCAGGAAGATGTCCAGGTGCGCGGGCTCGATGCCGTCGAGCAGGTCGGTATTGAGCCCCGCGATGCGCGGAAACACCCTGTCGTAAAGCTCCCGGCCCGAAGCGCTCAGCCGCACATGCACTTCGCGCCGGTCGTCGGCGTCCTGCCGGCGCGCCACCAACTTCTTTTCGACCAGGCCCCGCAAGCCGCGTGAGGTGCGCACGCGATCCAGGTGCAGCTGCGCGGCCAGCGCGGACGATCGCATTTCGCCCTGCTGCGCGAGCGTGGCGATCATTCCCCATTCGCGGCGCGTGATGCCGAAACCGCCCTCCACCAGCCGCGTGGCCATGCCGCTGCTGGTGCGTACCGCGCGCGAAAGCCGATACAGCAGCAGGTCGTCCAGGGAACTGGGCGCCCGCAAGGCGCCTGCATCGGGAAAAGCTTGCATACCTTGGGTGCCGTGCATGAAAAGGTTCTAACGGGCGTGATGAGGCGACGGCTCGGTGTGATTCGCACGCCTCAGTTGGCAATTGATGGATTAGATCAACTGATTGTTGCCTGCGTATAACCAAGTAACAAATTACACGGGTTGAAACGAAGCGGGCCGGCGATTGTCGCCGTGAAAACCTGCGCGCACCGTTCGCCCATAACGCAGCAGGAGGACCCATGTCTGTTTTTCTTTCCCGCCGAAAGCTCGCGGCATGGTGCCTGGCGCTCGGCGCATGTGCCGCCCCCCTCGCCCATGCCCAGGCGCCCGCTCTCGACGGCCCGCTTACGCTGGTGGTGGGCTACACCGCAGGCGGCAGCACCGACCGTGTCGCCCGCCTCGTGGCCGAGCGGTTGGGGCCCAAGCTCGGCGTGGCAGCCACGGTGGAAAACCGCCCGGGCGAAGGCGGGCGGCTGGCGGCCAAGGAGGTCAAGCGCGCACCGGCCGGCCAGAACGTGCTGATGCTCGGCAACCCCGCCGTGATGGTGGTGGCACCGCTCGTGTTCAAGGACGCGGGCTACGACCCCGATAAGGACTTCGTGCCGGTGTCGCAGGTCAGCAGCTATGACTTTGCGCTGGCCGTGGGCAACAAGCTGCAGCTCGACCGCGCGATGTTCCTGGTGGGCCGGCTCTGGGCTCATCCGGAAGAAGCCGTCTTCGGCGTGCCGGCGACCGGCAGCCTGCCCCACTTCTTCGGCCTGATGGTGGGCGATGCGCTCAGCGTTCAGCCGCAGATCAAGGGCTACGGCGGATCGGCGCCGTTGTCGGCCGACCTGAGCGGCGGCAACCTGCCCATTGCCATCGACACGCTGGACTCGCTCTATGCTCAGCACCTGGCCGGCAAGATCCGCATCCTGGCCGTATCGGGCAAGAAGCGCGTGAGCTTCGCGCCGGCCATTCCTACGTTCCGCGAGGCCGGCATGAAGATCGATGCCGACGGCTGGAACACCTTCTTCGCACCCGCCACGATGCCGCCTGCCAAGGTGCAATTGCTGGCCGCTGCAATCCGCGAGGTCATGCAAGACCCGGCGCTGCAGAAGGCCGCCAATGCCGCCTACATCACGCCCATCGTCAGCACGCAGGGCGAGACCGTGCAAATGCTCAAGGCCTTCCGCCAGCAATGGGAGCCGGTGGTGCGCCGGTCGGGCTTCCAGCCCTGAGCTGTGGCGCAGTCGGAGCACCCTATCGTGTAAACCCCGTGTCGGACAGTGTCCTGTGATGTATCCAGATGAGTCGAACAGGCCTGAAAATGCGCGGCATGAGCGCTCATCTCCTCCCTGCCAGCACCACCGGCGCCTCTTGCGCCCACCAGGTGCAGTTCTACGACGACGAGAAGATCCTCGTCGCGTCGGCTGCCGACTTCCTGGCCGGGACCCTGGCTGAAGGCGGTTGCGCCCTGGTTCTTGCCACCGAGGCCCATCGCCGCAGCTTCCGCATGCGCCTGTCCGGGGTTTGCCCGGACGACAAGATCGTTTTCGTGGATGCCGCGGAAGCGCTCGGGCAAATCGTGGTGAACGGCAAGCCCGACGAACACTTGTTCAACCAGTTGGTCGGAGGCCTGCTCGACACGCTGCAAGGCCGCGGAAAGCTCCGCATCTACGGCGAGCTGGTCGCCCTTCTTTGCGCGGACGGCCAGCATGAAGATGCGCTCTTGCTGGAGAGCTACTGGAACCGCCTGGCTACCCGGCGCGAGTTCGAGCTTTTCTGCGGCTATCCGATCTCCGTATTCCCGGGCACGGCGCATGCCGCCGTGTTCCGCCATGTGTGCCAGGCGCATTCCCGGGTGATTCCGATCGGTGGCACGGCCATCATGGCGCCCGCCGAAATGGCGGTGCTCCAGCAAAAGGTGCTGTCGCTGGATGACGAAGTGCTGCGCCGGCGCCAGGCGGAAGAATCCACGCGTGCGCGCGAGCGCGACTTGGCCGAATTCGCGGAGAACGCCGCGGAAGGGCTGCACCAGGTGGCGGCCGACGGCACGATCCTCTGGGCCAACCGGGCGGAGCTCGAACTGCTCGGCTACAGCGCCGACGAATACATCGGCCAGCACATTTCCCGTTTTCATCTCGACCAGCCGGTGATCCAGGACATCCTCAAGCGGCTCAGCGCCAGGGAAACGCTGCGCAACTATCCGGCCCGCCTTGTCTGCAAGGACGGTGCCATCAAGCACGTTCTCATCCAGTCGAACGGTCGATTCGAAAACGGCGTGCTGCGCTACACGCGCTGCTTTTCGCGCGATGTCACGGAGCGTGTGGCGCGCGAGGAGGCCGAGAGCGAACGAAACGACCTGCTGCGCCAGGCGCCTGTTGCAGCGGCCTTGCTGGTGGGCGCCGAACACCGGTTCGAACTGGCCAACGATGTCTACAAGTCGATGGTGGGCAAGTTCGATCTTGAAGGAAAAACCTACGAGCAGGCACTGCCCGAGCTCTGCGCACGCGACGACACGCTGCGCATCCTGGACGAGGCCTTCGAATCGGGCCATCCCTACGTGGCCGAGGAACACCTGACCCTCGTCGAGCGCGACGGCAGCGGGCGCTTCGATGAACGCTATTTCAAGCTCAGCGTGCAGCCGCTGAAGCGGGTCGACCGCCTGTACGGCCTGATGCTGATTGCCGTGGACGTGACCGACCTCGTCGCCGCACGGCGAGGGCAAGAGCGGGCGAGCGCCGAGCGCGAAGCGCTGCTGCGCGATCTCGAACGCGCCAGCCGCGCGAAGGACGAATTTCTTGCGGTGCTCGGGCACGAACTTCGCAATCCGCTGGCGCCGATCGTCACCGCGCTCGAGTTGATGAAGCGCCGCGGAGACCTCAAGACCTCCAAGGAGCAGGACGCCATCCACCGCCAGGTCCAGCACCTGATCCGGCTGGTCGACGACCTGATGGACGTGTCGCGCGTGACAAGGGGCAAGTTGACGCTGCGCGAAGAAACAGTCCCGCTGGCATCGGTGCTGGCAAAGGCCGTCGAAATGGTGAGCGTGCTGATGGAGCAGCGCCAGCACACCCTGAAAGCCGTCTATCCGGACAGCGGGATGCTCTGGCATGGAGACCCCACGCGCCTGGCCCAGGTGATCAGCAATCTGCTGACGAACGCCGCGCGCTACACACCCTTGGGCGGCGTCATCCGTCTGGAAACACGGCAGGAAGAAGGCAGCGTGGTGATCTCGGTGACCGACAACGGGCGGGGCATCGAAGCAGATGCGTTGCCCAAGGTCTTCGATCTGTTCTACCAGGGGGCGCAGACCATCGAGCGCGCCGCGGGCGGGCTCGGTGTGGGCCTGGCGCTGGTCAAGAGCCTGATTGCCGCGCATAGCGGCACGGTGGAAGCCCGCAGTGCCGGGCCGGGACAGGGCAGCGAGTTCACGGTTCGCCTGCCCCTGCCCTCCAGCGACCAGCTGAAAGCCATTGCACCCGAGGCGCTGACCATCTCGCGAGGCACGGGCCTTCGCCGGAGGGTGTTGATCGTGGACGACAACCAGGATGCCGCGGACCTGCTGGGCGCGATCTTCCGGGAGCACGGGCATGACGCGCGGGTGGCCTACGAACCGGCCGCGGCGCTGACGCTTGCTCCTTCGTTCAAGCCGGAGATCGCTTTTCTGGACATCGGCCTTCCGGTGATGGACGGTTACGAGCTGGCCGCGCTGTTGCGAAAAGAATTGGGTAACGCGGCACCTCTCAAGATTTTTTCGCTGACAGGATTCGGCCAGCCGGCCGATCGCGAAAAAAGCATGCGTGCCGGCATGGATGGCCACTTTGTGAAACCGGTGGAAGAAGCGCAGGTGCTGCAGGCCGCCTTGTCGATCGACATGGCGGAGCGAACCCAGGCTTGACGGTCGTGCCGGCCTGAGTGGTGCCGTTGCGCCGCCTACTTGCCCGCCGCAACGTGGCGCTTGTGCAGCGAGCTTGAGGCGTTGATGCCGGCGTCTTCATCGACGCCAATGCCCAGCCGGTCGACCAGCTCGCCGCCCAGCCAGGCCGTGACCAGCGCAATGGCTGCGCCGGCAAATGACCACACCATTTGCGCGAGGCCCGGGGCATAGCCCGTGTCGCGCAGGAAAAAACTCAACGCGAACAGCAGCAGCACCAGCACGTTGCCGCCGCCGTGCATTGCGCCGATGCGCTTGGCCCGCGTTCCGGCGGGAATGCCAAGCCAATCGATGGTGCCGAAAGGCGCGGCCACAAGGCCGCCGATGAGTCCCGCCGCGATCATCCAGTAGGACACCGCGGCCATGACCTGGCTGTTGCTGACCAGGTAAATGATGTCGAACACCACCGCCGTGGCGAGCAGCCCGAGCGGAAACACCACGAGCATCTGGTGCACCGGATGGCCGAGAAGACGAACTCTTGCGTGCATGGTCACCTCCATAGACTGAGACCGATATCTCAGCCACTGCCGCAGTTCGCCCGCGCAAGTAACTGTCGCCAGCGAGGGTCGGTACTTTCCTACTCCCGGTTACTTTCACGCGCTGGCACCGGGCGCGTAAACAGGGCCGGCAGATGGCTCGCACCCCACATGCGCAAGGGGAATTTTCAGCCCTGTTTTATCGGCGATGGATGACGCCCGGCCATTGCAGATGCGGCACCCTTTCACCCATGGACAAGTTCTTTGCAACCTTTGCGAATGCCACCGCGCGCGCAGCCGGCAGTCCGTTCGCATTTCTGCTGTGCATCGCGCTCGTCGTTGCCTGGGCCGTTGCCGGGCCCTTCTTCCATTTTTCGGAAAACTGGCAGCTGACCATCAACACGGGCACGACCATCGTCACGTTCTTGATGGTGTTCCTGATCCAGAACACGCAGAACCGCGATGGCGTGGCGCTTCAGACCAAGCTGGACGAGCTGATTCGCTCTTCCAGCGCGGGCGACGAGTTCATCGGCATCGAGAAACTCACGGACAAGGAGTTGGCCGTGCTCCACGAGAAGTGCGAAGCGGCCGCAAAGAAGAGCCATGCGGCCCTGGACAAGACGCGCGGCGAGCGCGCTCGCCGCGCCCACAAGGGCGCCTCTGAAAAAGCAACCCGAGCGGAAAGCACAACATGAAGAAATCGATCTGGAAACTGTACGGCTACGGGTGGGTCACCCTTGGCTTCTTTCTCGTATCGCTGGTCGGCCATTGGGTTTTTGGCTGGTTCGCCTATGTCGACGAGCAAAAGAATTTTGGCGTTCCGCCCGAGATGTCGGGTTACCTCATCCAGATGTCGCGTGACACGCTGGAAAACTGGCAGTCCGAATTCCTGCAGCTCATCTGGCAGATCGGCGGGCTGGCGTTTCTTCTTTATGTCGGCTCTCCGCAATCGAAGGAAGGCGATGACCGCATGGAGGCCAAGATCGACGCCATCCTGGCGGCGGTCGACCCGAAGAATGCCGACAAGCTGATCGACGAGATCGACCAGGAATATGCGGGCAGGCACACCGACCAGCGCTGGACGAAGATGGCCAAGCAGGACTCCTCGAAGTAGCGCGAGAAGCCGTTCCCCTCAAGCCGCGCGTCAAGACTTGGCGCGCGCGCTCTCCTCGCGGAAGGCCGCCTCGCCAGCCGCCGACACCTCGGCCCATTTCCTGTCGGATGCTGCATCGGCTGCATAGCTGTCGTGCCAGTTCCACCACTTGTAGGTGGGCGTCTGCGGGTAGCCCTCGGGCGAGTCTTCCCACACCTCCTGGCGGCCCAGCGGCGTGATGTCGAGGTAGTTCCAGGTGTTGCCCATCTGCTCGTCGCCGCGGTTGTTCAGGAAGTACGTTCGGAACACGCCGCCCGCATCGCGGTAGAACACGTTCGTGCCATGCCATTCGGCGACGCCGAAGTCGGCATCGAAACTGTCGGTGAGCGTGAACCACGGTATCTGCCAGCCCATGCGCGCCTGGAGCCGTGCAATGTCCTGCTGGGGCGCGCGCGAGACGAACACGAGCGTGGTGTCGCGTGCGTTCAGGTGAGCCACATGGGCCACCTGGTCGGCCACCATCGAGCAGCCCCGGCAGGCGTGCTCCGGCCAGCCGAACACGCCGGGCTCGAAGAAGGCGCGGTACACGATCAACTGGCGCCGACCTTCAAAGAGTTCGGCCAGGCTGGCCTTGCCCGCGGGCCCTTCGAAGGCATAAGTCTTCTCCACGGCCATCCAAGGCATTCGCCGGCGCTCGGCGGCAAGGGCGTCGCGCGCGCGGGTTTGCGCTTTTTCCTTTACCAGCAGTCGCTCGTAGGCCGCTTGCCAAGCCTTGGGCGACACGACGGGAGGCGTGTTCATGGCGGGGCGTGCGTCTTTCTGCCCGTTCTCGATGGATGCAGTCATTGCTCGAATCTCCTGGGTTGGCGGACTCCCCTGCCCCGTGGCCGAAGCGCGATTCGTCCGCTGTTTGCTCACCGCTCGTTGGCGGCCAGGAGTCAGTTTGGCGCCGCAGGCCGAATGCCGGGAGTAACAAGATTGGCGGGATTGCGGTTCGCCCGCTCAAACCGCACCGGCACCTCGGCGACGCGCGCCCTCAACTGGCCGCAGCCGCCGTCGATGTCTTGCCCGGCGGAATTGCGCAGCTTGGTCAGGATGCCGCGCTGGTGCAGCGTGCGGGCCATCTCCTTGCAGCGCTCCCACGACGGGCGGCTGAACGCCACGCCGTCCACCGCGTTGAAGGGAATCATGTTCAGCACGCCGTACTTGCCGGACAGCAGCCTGACGATGCCTTCGGTCTCGTCAGGTCCGTCATTGACGCCTTCGAGCAGCGTCCACTGGTATTGGATGGGGTAGCCGGTGGCCCGCGCATAGCGCTCGCCTGCGTCGACCAGTTCGTCGGGTGTGATGCCCGGCGCGCGCGGCAGGAGCTTCCTGCGCAACTCCGCCTTGGTGGTGTGCAGCGAGAGCGCCAGCGCGGGGCGCACGCGTTCTTGCGGCAGCCGCTCGAACACGCGCGCGTCGCCCACGGTGGAGAACACCAGGTTCTTGTGGCCGATGTTGCCCACCGTGCCGAGCAGCTCGATGGCCTCCAGTACGTTGTCCAGGTTGTGAGCCGGTTCGCCCATGCCCATGAACACCACCTTGCGCACCGGCCGGCGCATGCGCGCAAGGGCGACCTGGGCAATGATCTCGGCGCTTCCCACCTGGCGCAGCAACCCGTCCCGGCCGGTCATGCAGAACTGGCACCCTACCGCGCAGCCAACCTGCGACGACACGCACAGGCCTTCGCGAGGCAGCAGCACGCTCTCCACGGTCTGGCCGTCCGCCAGGGCGACGAGCAGCCGCTCGGACCCGTCGGCGCCGGGATGCACGGTGTGAATGCGCGCCAGCCCCGCAAGCTCGGCTTCAATGGACGGCAGGGCTTCGAGCAGCGAAGACGGAAAGAAGCTCCCCGGCAGGCGCCTGCCGCTGTTGCGGGGCAGCGCGTGCGACCACAGCCGCAAGATCCGCTGCTCGTGGCTGGGGCCCGCGCCGGCTTCCCGCAGCCGTTGCTTGAGTTCGTGTATTCGCATTCAGTGAGAGCGGATCGACATGCGGCAGATTGTGCCCGGCGGCCACACCGGGCGGATGGCATGTGTGGTCCATTGTTGGTGCGTTTTTCAATTAATGTATGATGTACATCATGCGAAAAGCAAAGCACGGGACCAGAACCTCGGCCAAGGAAGCCTCCCACGAGCGCATCGTGTCCGCGGCCGCGCGCGCCATCCGCCGCAGCGGCTACGGCGGAACCGGGGTCGCGGACATCATGAAGGAAGCCGGCCTGACACACGGCGCCTTCTATGCCCATTTCGAGTCCCGCGAAGCCATGCTGGCGGAAGCGGCGAGCCGGGCGTGTGCCGAGTCGGCCGCGGGTGCGGTCAACGTCGCGGCCAGCGCGCCGCCCGGCCAAGCCCTGGCGTTGATGCTTCGCACCTACCTTTCCCCCGAGCACGTGGCGCAGGTCGAGCTCGGCTGCCCCCTTGCCGCGCTCGGTTCCGAAACGCCGCGCCAGGCGCCGGAGGTACGCCGCGTCACCACGCGCCATATCAAGGAAATGATCGATCTTGTCGCCCGGCAGTCGCCCGACTGGGGGCAGCCCGCCGCGCATGAGCGGGCCCTCGTGACGGTCGCCACCATGGTGGGAACGCTGCTCCTGGCTCGCGCGGTGGACGAGCCCACGCTGTCGGCGAGCCTGCGCGAAACTGCATTGAAGCACCTCGGCGCTGCTTGAATCCGCCGCCAAGTGATGCCTGTTTCTTCGCCTGAAAATATGATGAACATCATGCGAAATGAAAATGAATATCCCGGCATCGATGCCGTTCGCAAACCTGGGTCCGCCAGGAAACAAGGAAGACCATGAAAGCTTTTGTTCTTGACCGTTATGGCAAGAAGCGGCCGCTGCGAGCGGCAGAGATGCCAACGCCGGAGCTGCGCGACGACGAGGTCCTGGTCGAGGTTCATGCCGTCGGCGTGAACCTGCTCGACGCCAAGATCAGGGACGGCGAGTTCAAGCTCATCCTGCCCTACCGCTTGCCGCTGGTGTTGGGCCACGACGTGGCGGGAGTGGTCGTGAAGGCCGGCCCGCGCGTGCGGCAATTCAAGCCGGGCGACGAGGTGTATGCGCGGGTGGATGATTTCCGCATCGGCACCTTTGCAGAGTTCGTTCCGGTCAAGGAGGCGTCGCTCGCGCTCAAGCCCAAGAACCTGACGATGGAGGAAGCAGCCTCCATTCCCCTGGTGGCGCTGACGGCGTGGCAAGTGCTGGTCGAGAAGGCCGGCCTCAAGAAGGGCCAGAAGATCTTCATCCAGGCGGGCTCCGGCGGCGTGGGCACCTTTGCGATCCAACTGGCCAAGCAGCTGGGCGCAACAGTTGCCACGACGACAAGCGCGCCCAATGCAGCACTGGTCAAGAGCCTGGGCGCGGACGTCGTCGTCGACTACCGCACGCAGGACTTCGAAGATGTCTTGAAGGACTACGACGTAGTGCTGAACAGCCAGGACGGCAAGACGCTCGAAAAGTCGCTCCACGTGCTCAAGCGCGGCGGAAAGCTCATCACCATCTCCGGACCGCCCGACCCCGAGTTTGGCAAGCAAAGCGGCGCACCCGGCTTCGTGAAACTGGTCATGCGGCTTCTGAGCGCGGGGATCCGGCGCAGGGCGAAGGGCCGCGACGTCGGATTCTCGTTTCTCTTCATGAGAGCGAACGGAAGCCAGCTGCGCGAGATCACCCGCCTGCTGGAGGCCGGCACCATCCGCCCGGTGGTGGACCGCGTGTTCCCGTTCGAGTCCACCAATGAAGCCCTGGCCTATGTCGTAGCAGGCCGCGCAAAGGGCAAGGTCGTCATCAAGGTCAAGTGAGCTTCGTTCGCCCCCTACCCCTCCCTGGAGATTTCCATGAAGATCGAAAATTCCGTCGCCCTCGTCACGGGTGCCAATCGCGGCATCGGCCTGGTGTTTGCACGCGAGCTGCTCGCCCGCGGCGCGCGCAAGGTGTATGCCGGCGCACGAAACCCGGTGGCTGTGACTCAATCGGGCGTTCAGGCACTGCGGCTTGACGTGGACAACCCGCAAGACGTGGCGGCCGCCGCTGCGCTGGCCTCCGACGTGACGCTGGTGATCAACAACGCCGGCGTCGCCCAGGTGGGAGGCTTTCTCGCAGCCGACAGCGAAGAGGTCGCGCGGCGCATCTTCGAAACCAACTTCTTCGCGGTGCTGCGCATGAGCAAGGCCTTCGCGCCAGTTCTCAAGGCCAACGGCGGCGGCGCGCTGCTCAATGTGCTGTCGGCTGCCTCGTGGGCGAACGGCGGCGAGCTGGCGGCCTATTCGGCCAGCAAGTCGGCGGCCTGGTCGCTCACCAACGCATTGCGCAGCGAACTTTCGGCGCAGCAGACCCAGGTGCTGGCGCTGCACATGGCCTATGTCGACACCGACCTGACGCGCGGGCTCGACGTTCCCAAGACCAGCCCCGAAGACATCGTCAAGCGGGCGCTCGACGGGCTCGAAGCGGGCGAGGACGAAGTGCTGGCCGATGAAATCACCCAGCAGCTCAAGCGCGGCATGACAGCGCCGCGGCCCAGCTACCTTCCGCAGGCCGCCTGAGCCGCGCCGGCCTAAAGATCGAGCCGGAGCCCTGCGAGCTTGCAGTTCTCGATCTCCATCACGAAGCGCATATGCGCACCTTCAATCAAGAGCTGCAGCTTGAGACGCGCGGCCATCGTCTCGCAGCCCAGTTGCGCGCCTCTCCACTTCGCGGCCGCATCGCGGGCTGAGAGCGAAGCCATCTCGACCGTCAGCCCTTGGCCGAGCGCATCGGAGCGCATGCCGACTGCGTTGCGCGCTTTGGCGCGGCCTTCCATGTGCGCCTGTGCACCAGGCACCGCAAGAAGTCCGTCGCCAAGCTGCACCTGACCCGAAATGGCCGTGCGGCCGAGCAGAAGGCGCGCCTGCTCGGTCAACCCCTGGCCGTGGCCGCCCATGCACTGGCGCAGCATGGCCTCGGCAAACGCCTGCAAGTGCAGCTTGCCGCGCTCGGACACCCACGGGCTCAGCAAGGCACCGCGCCGCTCGAACTCCACACCGGCAAGCGGCGCTGACGCGAACTGGTACAGGTAGCTGCGGCCATTCGGCGCATCGACATAGAGCCCGAGCCGGCTCACGCCCATGCGTGAATCCGGCCCCACGTGCTCGACGGTCGCGTCGTTGAAATCGATCTGCCCATGCTTTATGGGCACCGTCACGTCGGCGTCGAACAACAAGTGCGCATCGGTGATCCGCCCGCGAATCGTGCCCTCCGCTTGCCCGAGCGGGCCTAGGCGCCAGGCGTCGACCGATGCCTCGGGCGTGGCGGCAGCACCGGCAGCCGCCGCGGCGCCGCCCGCGCCCTGCAGGGCATGCAACGCCTTCTGGATTTGCGGCGGTATGACCAAGGGGCCCTGCAACCTCACTCCCGAGAGTTCGGCTTCGGCTGCCTGGACGGCGGAGAGGCTCAGTCCGCCGGCATCGGTGGTGCGCACCTGGCCTGTCAATGCATGCACGGCAATGCGGCCAATCTCGAGTACGAGCGGCCCTGACGCGAACTGAAGCGCGGTAGCTTCCAGTTCCTGGACAGTGACCTCGAGCACGCCTTTTCGGCTGGATTTATTCCAGGCTAGGCCTTCGAGCGAGCAGCGGTTGCGAGCGGCCCCGCCGGAAGGCCCGAGCTCCAGCCCCAGGAGGAGATCGACGAGAGAAACCGCGAGTGGGACGGTCATCGGCCTTTTGTACCAGACATCGCGGCTGAGCAATTCGCGGCGATATATGCAGTAAGTCTTTCTACTACCACCAGACCATAGCCATTTGGCGCATAGGTGGTAACCCGCGCAAATGCTACAACCGGACAGACCGCGTGGGGGGCGCGGTCGGGCACGTGGATTGCCCCTGAGGTGTTTCCCCCCTCAAGGGTCAACGCCTGCAATCGGAGGATCGTCGAATGCCGCTTTCGTTCCTGAACAGGCTGCAGCATGTGCAGCTACCGGTTCGAGTCGCTAATCCGGAAGAAATCCGGCACGTCTCGGTGCTCCTGGCCACAGGCTTGATCGAGGCCGAGATCACGACGCTCAAGCCGACTTCGCCCTATGTATGTTCTCGCATGGCCACTGTGATCCGCATCACGGAAGACGGCCGCTCCGAAATAGCGAAGATGGGCAACGTGCCGGCACCCGTCAAGACCTTCATGCAGTTCAGCCGAGGATTGCGGTTGATGTGATCGCGCGAACATCCATGCGAATCGGTCCCCTGTATGAGCAGGCCGTGGACTTGACACCAAGGGCCGCACGAATTGCCGCTCTTCTTCTCGTTGAAGACGAGGACATTCCAGCGGCGCTGCGGCGTTCCCTTGGCATCGCCCTCTCGTCCTCCCGCGGCTGTGCGAGCGAGCCTTCCATACCGCCAGCGCTCGAGGGCCCCGATGCCGCTGCCGCGCAACGCTTCGTGCAAGCCTGCCGCGAAGTGGCTCGCCGCCTGGCCGATGGCGAGCGACGGTGAGACAGAGGCCAAGCCGCCAAATGCTGCGGCAGGCAATGCTCGCGCTTGGCTCGTTTCTTTACGCCTCCAGCGCTTCCAGCGGTCCGAAGAACTCGTAGCGCAGCTGCTGCTTCGGTACGCCCAGCTCGAGGCTGTTGGCATAGACCGTCTTCATGAAAGGCTTGGGGCCAAGAAAGTACAGGTCAACGTCGCGGTCGGCCGGCAACTGCTGCGCGAGCAGCTCCCGCGTGACGAAGCCGGTGGCGTGCGGCCGGTCGGATTCACGCGGCGTGTCGTACACGTAGAGCGGCTTCACGTTGGCATGCTGCGCCGCGAGTGCATCGACGCGCTCGCGGAATGCATGGGCGCCGCCATGCCGCGCCGCATGAATGAAGTGCACCGGCCGCCCGGTGTGCGCCACGGACTCGAGCATGCTCATCGCCGGCGTGATGCCGACGCCGCCTGTTACCAGCACCAGCGGACGCGACTGCCCGCCCGCGGGCTGCAGCACGAAGTCGCCGCAGGGCGCCTGCGCCTTCAGGACCGTACCGACGGCCGCGTTCTCGTGCAGCCAGTTCGATGCCCTGCCGCCCTCTTCCTGCTTGACGCTGATGCGGTACCACGGCTTGCCCGGCGCATCGGACAGCGAATAGTTGCGCCGCAGCGGCTCGCCGTCGATGTTCAGCACCAGCGTGAGGTATTGGCCGGGCGAGAACACGAGCAGCGGGCCGCTGTCGGTGGGCTCCAGATAGAACGACGTGATGACTTCGCTCTCCTGCTCGCGCCGCGCAACGCGAAATTCGCGCTCGCCGCGCCATCCGCCGGTCTGGGCGGCGTTGTTGCGGTAGACCTCTTCTTCGGCGGCAATCAGGATGGCCGCAAGCGACTCGTAGGCCTCGCCCCATGCGGCAATGATCTCGTCGGTGGCGGCATCGCCGAGCACGTCCTTGATGGCCTGCAGCAGGCAGGCGCCGACGACCGGGTAGTGCTCCGGCAGTACGCCCAGCGCCGCATGCTTCTGGATGATGCGCGGCAGCGCGCCCGCGATTTCGTCGAGCCGGTCAATGTGCATGGCATAGGCCAGCACCGCGCCCGCTAGCGCGCGCGCCTGGCTGCCGGCGGCCTGGTGCGCCTCGTTGAAGAACGCCTTCACCTCGGGATGGCCTTCGAACAGGATCCGGTAGAAGCGTCTGGTAATGGCCTCTCCATGCGCCTGGAGCGCGGGGACGGTGGCCTTGACGATGGCGATGGTTTGCGGGTTCATTGTGGCTCGACGATGGCAGTTGAGAGGCTTCTTCTCTTTCACGATCCGTGCCAGTCGCACACGTTGCGCAAGTGCCCGCCCCGGTTGGGGATTTTCGATGCGTGGTCAAATTCACCACAACATTCATGTTGTATTTATGACCACGCACAGTGTCGATTCGACCACGACTGAGACCAACGCCGCCCCCGAAAGCCAGCGCTACCGTTCGCTTCTTTCCGCCGCGCGCGGCCTGGTGCGGTGCGATGCCGCCGCGCTGCTGCGGCTCGAGGGCGACGTGCTGCGGCCGCTTGCGGTGGACGGCCTGAGCGACGAGACCCTGGGGCGGCAATTTCCGGTGGCGTCGCACCCGCGTTTTGCGCGGCTGCTCGAGAGTGGGCAGGGCCTGCGCTTTGCGCACGACTGCGGCCTGCCGGACCCTTATGACGGGCTCGTGGCGGGCCAGCCCGGCATCTTGCCGGTGCACGACTGCATGGGCGCGCCGCTTCGCCTGCGCGGCGACACCTGGGGCCTGCTGACGCTGGATGCGCTGGAGCCCGGCGCGTTCGAATCGGTGAGCCCGGCACAGTTCGACGCGCTCATTGCGCTGGTGGAAACCGGCATCGAATCCGCCCACACGATCCAGGAGATGGAAGCGCGCGCCATGCGCGAGCAGGCCGTGGCGCAAGCATTGCGGTCAGGGCGCGGCGCCACGCGCGAACTGCTCGGGAGCAGCGCCGCAATGAAGCAGCTGTGCAGCGAAATCGATACGGTCGCGGTGTCGGACCTCACCGTGCTGCTGCTCGGCGAGACGGGCGTAGGCAAGGACCTTGTGGCGCAACGCCTTCATGCACGCTCGCGGCGCCAAGACCAACCGCTGGTGCAGGTGAACTGCGCGGCGTTGCCCGAGACGCTGGCCGACAGCGAACTCTTCGGCCACAAGCGCGGCGCGTTCACCGGCGCGGTGCAGGACAGGAACGGCAAATTCGAGATTGCCGACGGCGGCACGCTCTTTCTCGATGAAGTCGGCGAGCTGCCGCTCACGGTGCAAGCCAAGCTGCTGCGCGTGCTGCAAAGCGGCGAGGTGCAGCGGCCCGGCAGCGACCGGACGCTGAAGGTCGATGTTCGCGTGATTGCGGCCACCAACCGCGACCTGCCCGCCGCCATTGCGCAGGGCCGCTTCCGCGCCGACCTGTACCACCGCCTCTCGGTGTACCCGCTGGTGGTGCCGCCGCTGCGCGAGCGCGGACGCGATGTGGTGGCGCTGGCCGGCGGCTTCCTCGAAGAAAACCAGCATCGGCTGGGCGCGCGCAACCTTCGGCTTTCACCGGCTTCGAAGGCAGCTCTGCTGGCGCACGGCTGGCCGGGCAACGTGCGCGAGCTCGAGCACGTCATCAGCCGTGCATCGCTCAGAGCCTTCACGGAGCAGGGCCGCGGCGCGCGCTGGACGGCGATCGAGCCGCATCACCTGGCGCTGGATGCCACGGCTGCCGGCAGCCATGCTGCGGCGGCCGCACAGACGCCGCTCACCCAGGCCCAGGCACCGGCGGACGGCGGCCACGCCACCTTTACTCTCGCCCCCGGCGGCACGCTGCGCGCAGCAACGGCCGCTTTCCAGCGCGCATGGCTTGCCGACGCGCTGGCGCGGCATAACGGACATGTGGCCAATGCCGCGCGCGAGGCCGGCGTCGACCGCAGCAACTTCCACCGGACGCTGCGCAAGCTCGGCATGCGGCCCGCGTCCGCTGACTAGTAACGGGCAGGTCACCGCTGCATTGCGCCGGCGCCAGGAGCGTGCGCAAAGAAAGAAATGTCGTTATAGTCAACCAATTGGTTCACTTTATCAATATTTCTTCCGGAGCAAGACGATGAACATCCGTGCCTCCGCGCGCCCGGCCGACGCGCTCGATTCGAATTGGTCCATTGTTGCCGCCGGCGCGCTGATGACTTGCGTGGCCATTGGCGTGCTGTTCTCGCTGGCGGTCTTCCTGGAGCCGATGAGCGCGGCCACGGGCTGGTCGCGGGCAGGCATTTCAAGCGCCATGACGCTGGCCTTCCTGAGCATGGGCGTGGCCGGCTTCGGCTGGGGCGCGCTGAGCGACCGCTACGGCCCACGCGTGGTGGTACTGGCGGGCACGGTGCTGCTCGGACTCTCGACGGTGCTGGCGAGCCGCGCGTCGACCTTGCTCCAGTTTCAGCTTTTCTACGGGGTGCTGATGGGCATTGCCGCCGGCAGCTTCTTCGCGCCGGTGATTGCAACCACCGCATCGTGGTTCGACAGGCATCGCAGCCTGGCGGTGTCGCTCGTCTCGGCCGGCATGGGTGTTGCGCCGATGACCATCTCTCCGCTGGCCGCCTGGCTGGTGACGCACTACGACTGGCGCATGGCCCAGCTGATCATCGGCATTGGCGCGTGGGTCGTGCTGCTGCCTGCGATCTGGCTCATTCGTGCGGCCCCTGCAGCCGCTTCCGCTGCCCCTGCGGGAGGCGCAGCACCAGCACCGGAGATGAAGGTTGGGCAGGCGCTTCGCTCTCGCGCATTCCTCGTGCTCGGGATCACGTTCTTTGCCTGCTGTGCGGCGCATTCGGGACCGATCTTCCACACGGTCAGCTATGCGATAGGCTGCGGGCTTCCGACCTTCGCTGCCGTCACCATCTACAGCATGGAAGGCGCGGCCGGCCTGGGCGGGCGCCTGCTCTTCGGTGTGCTGGCGGACCGGTTGGGCGCCAAGCGGGTGCTCGTCGCCGGGCTGCTGATCCAGGCATTTGCCGCCGCCAGCTACCTGCTGGTCAACCAGCTCGGCGGCTTCTATGCCGTGGCCATTGTTTTTGGCCTCGCCTATGGCGGCGTGATGCCGCTCTATGCGGTGCTGGCGCGCGACTACTTCGGCGCCCGCATCCTGGGCACCGTGCTGGGCGCGGCGTCGATGCTGTCCAGCCTGGGCATGGCGCTTGGCCCGGTGCTGGGCGGCTGGCTGTTCGACCGCTACGGCAGCTACGCCTGGATGTACATCGGCTCGATGGCCGTGGGACTCGGCGCGGTGCTGATCGCACTCACGTTCCCCCGAACGGACCACGCTGGCAGGCAGCCCCGGCTGCAGCCGGCGGGCTAAGGGCAAGTCAAGACCCGTCGGCGCCCGACATGGAGCTATGCGCTGTTTTCGACCGGCAAGGGCGCCGCCTGCACGTTATTGCGGCCCGACCTCTTGGCCTGGTAAAGCATCTCGTCCGCGCGCCTGACCAGCGTGGCGGCAGTTGCGCTGCCGCCCTGGTAGAACGCCAGGCCGATGCTGGCGGTGATGCTGATCGTCAGCTGCTGCTCCAGGGCGAACGGCGCCTGCATGGCCACGACAAGCTTCGCGGCAGTGGAAAGCGCAATGTCCGCATTCGGCAGGCCTTCCATGATCACCGTGAACTCGTCGCCGCCCAGGCGCGCGCGAACGTCGCTGGAACGCAGGCCCTGCGACAGCCTGCCGGAGAAACCCTTCAGCAACTCGTCGCCCGCCTGATGGCCGAACTGGTCATTGATCTGCTTGAAACCGTCGATGTCCAGGTACATGAGCGCCATCAGCGCACCGGCGCTGCGGCTGCGGTCCATGGCCTCGCCCAGGCGCGCTTCGAAGCCCGCGCGATTGGCAAGGCCGGTGAGCGGATCGATCTGCGCCAGGTTGACCAGGCGCTTCTCCTCGAGCTTCTGGCGCGTGATGTCGGTGATGACGGCATGAAAGCCGACGATGGTGTCGGCGTTGGCCGCCGGCTGCGGAATGTACTGGGCCTCGTAGCAGTTGTAGCTGTCGCTCTGCGTGTCTTCGCTCTGGAAGGTGACGACCTCCCCCGCCAGCGCGGCACGTATGTGCGGCTTCACCGATTCGTACGCCGGTCCGCCCAGGAGCTCTTGCACGGTGTGCCCCTGGATCTGGTCCCGCGAGAGCCCGAATTCGCGCTCGTAGGCCAGGTTGTTGAACCGGTAGCGCTCGTCCGCGTCGATGTAGGCGACGCGCATCGGCAGCGCGTCGGCCACGGTGCGCAGGCGGGCCTCGCTTTCCTGGAGGGCTTCTTCCGCCTCGTGATGCGCAGTGATGTCGCTGTCCAGGGTGTAGAGGCCCATCACCCGGCCCTGTTCGTTGCGCTCCGGAACCAGCGTGGCCTGAATGTCGCGGCGCCCGCCGGGGCCCTCCACCCTCCGCTCGTAGGTCACCTGGCGCCCCGCCAGCGCAGCGCGCAGATGTGGCTCCATCTGGGCCCAGGCTTCGTCGCCGTAGAACTCGCGCATGCTCCGGCCGATCAGCTGTTCAGGCTCGACACCGAACCAGTCCTGGTAGGCCTTGTTGACGAACCGGAAGCGCAGATCCCAATCGAGATAGGAGATCAGCGCAGGCAGGTGGTCCGTCACCATGCGCAGGCGGTGTTCGCTCTCGCGCAGCGCTTGCTCCGCTGCCTTGGCCGCCGAGATGTCGCGCATCAGCCCCGAGAAGTACTCCACCTTGCCGTGCTTGTCGCGGTGCGCAATCACCATGTGGCTGACAGGAAACTCCTGGCGCTGCGCGTCCCACACCATCGACTCGCCCACCCAGATGCCTTCGCCGACGGCAACAGGCACCACTTCCGACCTGAACCTTTCGATCGTCTTGGGTGGATTGAAGTCGTTGACGCTCAGCTGTTCGATGGGCGCATCCAGACGAAGGCCGGTGCGGCGGCGCGCGGCCGGGTTCATATAGACGAGCCGCCCCGCCGCATCCATCTGCACGATGTAGTCGGTCGTCATGTCGAAGACGGCGGTGAGCGTGCGAAGCGCCTGCTCGGCACGCGTGCGCTCGGTGATGTCCGTCACCGTTCCGACATGGCCGAGAACGCGGCCTTCGACAATCACTGGGCGGCTCTTCAATGTCACGAGCACCCGGGTTCCGTCCTTGCGGTGGAGGCGGCGCGTCGCGCTGAACGGTTCGGGTGCGTTTACGAAGCGGATCCATTCCTTGAGAACCTTCTCCCGGATGTCTTCGCGCACCAGCGAGAGCCAACCCCGCGCGGCGTCCTTCCGCTCCAGGCCGTGGATCGCAAGGTACTCGTCGTTCACGTAGGTCGCGCGCCCTTCGGTATCGGAGCGGAACAATCCCACGGGCGACGCATCGGTGACCGCCGCCACCTCGAGCCGCTGCTCGCGCAATTCGGCCATGAGGGCGTCGAACTCGCGGGCCAGCTCACCGCGCTCGTCGGTGGCGACGACATCGAGCTTGACCTGGCTGTCCGGCGATTGCCGCAAGGTACGGATCGCATTGGTCAGCGCATCGAGTGGCCGCATTGCCCAGGACGTAGCCATCCACACGAGAAATGCGCAGCCCAGGCCCAGCCACAGCAACTGCAGCAGCAGGCTTCGTTTCGCCTGCTGCAGCGGTGCGTAGGCAATGTCCGCCGGCACGACGAGGCGCAGGTCCCAGTCGGCGCTGCGCACGATGGCGCGCGTTGCCAGGTCGTTCCGGGTGCCGTCGGCGGATGCAACGGCCATGGCGCTCGCAGGCTTGAGCAGCAGGGTCGAATCGTGGTGCATGACGACCCGCGGCGACGCATCGCGCGTGACGATCACGTAGTAGCCGCCGCGGCCGATGGTGGCTCGGCTCATGTCGCCGAGCACGTTGGCACGCTGCAGGTTCAACGCCGCGCCCAGCACGCCCATGAGCCGGCCGTCCGGTGCTTCGACCGGGACGGCCATGACCACGGCTGGCTGGTTGCTGCCCTTGGTGAGCAGGGGTGCCGAGATAGTGGGCTGCCTCAGGTCGCGCACTTGCCGGAAGTAATCGCGATCGGCAATGTTCGGAGGCTGGTCCGCCGGCGGGTTGATGGCGACGATGGCGCCGACCGGGCTGGCCAGCGCGGCGTTGTCGAACAGCGCCAGCAAGTCCCGGTCCTTGAGGAAGCGCTGCCGCGCTTCCGCGTCCTCGAAGCCGCGCGCGCCGAGCTCCCGGGCCGCGCGCTCCAGGGCGGCGAGGTGAACGCCCAGCTTGTATTCGAGATCGGCGGCGGCGCTGTCGGTCAGGGCCTGTTGCTGGTCGCGCATCAGGTTGAGATATTCGCTGGACAGGTTGCGGTACTGCCACCACTCCGTTGCGCCGACAAGGGCGAGCACCAGCGAGGTGACCAGCAGCGCCGTCTTGGTTCTCAGCTTGAGCCGCACATGGTTTCCTTCGCGAGGACGGTTGTTATGGGCCGCATTTTTCGATGATAGCAACGGCCTTTTCCTGGCTACGCCAGCAGCCATCCAGCGCCCCCTCAAAGCGGCCAGCAGTTGCGCCGCTGGCAATCGGATCTGTACTTGCGTATGGTCCGGGGCCTACCGCCGATGCGACGAAGACCGTCGTCGCATCGATCTTTCCCGCAACCCAGGAGAACCAAGATGGTCAGCAAAAACACGATTTGCCTCTGGTACGACGGCACCGCGCTGGACGCCGCCGAGTTCTACGCCAAGACCTTTCCGGACAGTGAGGTGCGCGCCATCCATCGCGCGCCAGGCGACTATCCCGCGGGCAAGCAAGGCGGCGTGCTGACCGTGGAGTTCAGCGTGGCCGGCATACCCTGCCTCGGGCTGAACGGCGGCCCCGCTTTCAAGCACAACGAAGCCTTCTCGTTCCAGATTGCAACCGACGACCAGGCCGAGACGGACCGCTTGTGGAACGCAATTGTCGGAAACGGCGGCCAGGAAAGCGCGTGCGGCTGGTGCAAGGACAAGTGGGGGCTGTCGTGGCAGATTACCCCTCGCGCCCTGACAGCCGCGATCACCGATCCCGACCCAGCGGCGGCCAAGCGTGCGTTCGACGCCATGATGGAGATGAGAAACATCGACATCGCCGCGATCGAGGCGGCCCGGCGCGGCTGACGCACCACCGGCCCGGGGCAAAAATGAAAAACGGGTTGGAGCGTGCGGCCCAACCCGTTGATCTATTTATCTATCTGGCAATTGCGGGCGGCGTGAAGCAAGCCATCTTGCGGGAGCAGCTTCCCTCATTGCTGGCCCAACTCAGGCTGCAGCTCAGCCCAAACTCCGGCCTGTTGTTGCGCCGTTCCCCCCACCACGAAATCTTCCGCGACGCCATCCGAGCGAAAGATGCGCAGCGCCATGCAGCTCAGCGAACCGAACTCCGCTTCATGCAGGAGTTCCCGCAACATCGCTACAGCCGCATCTTTGCCTAGCAGGTGGTTCATTCATGACCTCAGTGTGATGATTCTCACAGGAGAATCGTACTTGCACTGGCGTCGGGTGTGACGCATTTTGTATCAAGCGAAGGCGAATTTCTGGGTTTTGCGGCACTGCAACAGCTGCGCTGCGTCCGGTGCTCGGTGGCCGCGTCTTGCCCTCGGGTCTGCCCTAGGAGACGCGCTGCGAGACAACGCATGTGGCGGACTTCTCACGGTAGCTCGCCTCCTGAGCTCTGGTGTGACATATCTCTCGCTTTGCACGTCGAGATCAGGTCCCGCAGCTCACTTGTTAAAGAGTGAAAGCAAAATATTCATATCGGTGAGTGTTGCCAACCAACGGAAAACATTCCCGATCTCGAGCTTCGAGCGGTAGGCGTCACCCGTTGTCCCAGCGGTCGTTCAAGACGCTCGCCCGGCACTTGTCTACCTGCCTGTTCGCCGCGTCACTTCCCGTGTCGCGGTGCCGGGCAGCGACCGGCCGAGGCCCTGTTCATTTGTCAAATACGGAACTCGTATGGAAATACTTCTCACGTCTTCGTACAGCGTGCCTTTGGTCGTGCTGTCGTACTTCATTTCAGTCGCAGGCTCTCTGATCGCGCTCGTCGCCGCCCGCCGCATCGTCGGGCCGGGAGGCCGCATCAGCCTCTATCACTCCGCGACAGCAGGGCTCGCCTTGGGCGGTATTGGTGTGTGGGCCATGCACTTCATCGGCATGCTCGCGCTGCAGCTTCGCGTGGGCGTGTCGTATTCCATGTTCGAGACGCTGATCTCGCTTGTGGCTGCGGTCGTCGCCACGGCAATGGCGCTTGCCTACGTGGCTGCCTCACCTCGCAGCCTGGTGCGCCTCATGGTGGCCGGTTTCCTGCTGGGCATGGGCGTGGTCGTCATGCACTACCTGGGCATGTTCGGCATGCGCTTTGGCGGCTTCATCGAATGGTCGTACCCGATCATCGGCCTGTCCACTCTCATCGCCATCGTTGTCGCGACCGTGGCACTGTGGCTGGCTTTCAACACGCGCACCGTCATCATGCGCGGGCTGGCTGCGAGTGTGATGGGAGCCGCGGTCTGCTCGATGCACTACACGGGCATGGCGGCTGCAGACTTCATCTGCACCACCGCGACGCCCCAGGCCATTCCTTCCGGCTTGGCCGTCGTCAGTGCGCTGCAGTTGCCCGGCTGGGTGGTGATGTTCACCGTGGCCGCGCTGTTCGTGCTGGCGCTCGACCAGTTCGTACGCCACACGGCTGAATCGGCTTCAGCAAAGCCGTAACGTTTCTGCCGTGCACCAAGCTCGCCGCCGCGGCCCCTGCGGCAAGGGGCCAGGTGCGCAACCGCCGCTCTTGCGCACCGGTTTCAGCAACTCCAAAGCGGCGGACCTTCATTGCCGCAGGGACCCGGTCTCGCGCAGCCTCCTCAGAGCGCCCAGTTCAGGCTCGCCTTGAACCCGTGGTCCTTCAGCCCGCTGCCGAATTGCCCCGATTAGGACGCGCCCAGCGTCAGGTTCGGCCGCAGCTGCATGTCCACGCCCGCCACGTTCCTGGCCAGCGGCACGCCCGCGAGCGTGAACGGGATGCTGCCTGCGAACGCATGTGTGCTGATGGGCGCCGTGTCGCCGAAGGCATGGCACCAGCCGAGCATGCCGCGCACGCGCGTGGTGCTGCCCAACTGGGTGCTGGAGCGCACGCCCAGCGTCGAGAACGTCGTATCGACGCTGCCGCCGTCTACGTACAGCGCGGCCAGCCCGCCGCGCTCCAGGAAGGCGTCACTCTTAACGGATGACGTTGGACAACGCCAAGCAAAAGAAAAAGCCCTTAAGCGTCGACTCTTAAGGGCTTTTTCGTTGTTGCCAAACGACGTTGGCATTAAAAATGGTCGGTGTGAAAGGATTCGAACCTTCGACCCCTTGCACCCCATGCAAGTGCGCTACCAGGCTGCGCCACACACCGAAGCTCTCGATTATAGCCGGCTGAAATCACCGTCCGACGGTCAGCAGCTCACGAATTTCAAAGAGTTCGCGCCGCAGGTGCAGCAATTGCGACGGATCGATCGTGCGGGCGGCACTTTCGGATGCGGGATCGTCCTCGTGAACGGCCGCATCGAACTCTTCCTGATCGATTTCGACGGCCTCCATGCCCTCGAGCGGCACGACGCCTGCCTTGCGGCGGTCGCGCTCGCCCTGCACCAGTTCCTGGAGCTTGTTGCGCGCACCGCTGATGGTGAAGCCCTGGTCATAGAGCAGATCGCGGATGCGGCGGATCATGAGCACCTCATGGTGCTGGTAGTAGCGCCGGTTGCCGCGCCGCTTCATGGGGCGCAGTTGCGTGAACTCCTGCTCCCAGTAACGCAGCACATGCGGCTTGACGCCGCAGAGTTCGCCGACCTCACCGATGGTGAAGTAGCGTTTGACGGGAATGGGCGGGAGCGTTTTCTCCATTGAAATCAAGACCGTGCGCGGGAAACCTTAGAGATTACTCTACGCACCCGCGCAGCACCAAGCACTATTCGGCGCCCAGGCTCCACTCGACTTCGGAAGTGCCGCTCTGCTCGATGCTTCCGTGAATCTGTTCCTTCAACTTGGCGCTTGCGTGGAAGGTGGCTACGCGACGCTCGCCGATCGGAATGGCTTCGCCGGTGCGCGGGTTGCGGCCCGGCCGAGGCGCCTTCACGCGGATCTGGAAGTTGCCGAAGCCGGAAATCTTCACGTCCGTGCCTTCGATCAGGCTGTTGGCGATGAGGTCGAAAAACGCCTCGACCATGTCCTTGGATTCGCGCTTGTTCAGGCCGATCTGCTCGAACAGCAGGTCGGCCAGGTGCGCCTTCGTGAGTGCGGGCGTTTCGAGGGCTTCGAGCGTGAATTCCGCAGCGTTCATTCTCATCAACCCCTCAGGCGTGCGCCGAGCTTGGCGCTCAATTGTTCGACGATGCCGCGCACGGCCGGCTCCACCTGCTCGTCCGTCAGCGTGGCGCTGTCGTCCTGGAAGCTCAGGCGCACCGCCATGCTCTTCTCCCCTTGCGCCAGGCCGCCCGATGCCGGCACGGCACCGTCGCGCGGGGGTTGCGGGCGATAAATGTCGAACAGCGTGGCGTCCCGCAGCAGCCCCTGGGCCGCCGCAGCCGAATGGATGGTCTGCATCAACGCATTGTGCGTGACGGCCTCGGCCACCACCACGGCGATGTCGCGCTCGACGGCCTGGTGCTTGGGTACAGGCTTTGCGGCAGGTACGGGCCGCGCGGCAACGGCATCGAGGTCAAGCTCGAAAACCACCGGCGCCAGCGCAAAGTCCCACTTCTGGCGCCAGCGCGGATGCAGTTCGCCGACGAAGCCGATGGCCTTGCCTTCGATCAGCACGCGCGCCGAGCGGCCGGGGTGCAAGGCCGGATGCTCGGCCGCCTCGAAGCTCGGTACCAGCGGCGCGAGCAGGGCTTCGACGTCGCCCTTGGCGTCGTAGAAGTCGACCCGGTGCGGCTTGCCGTCCCAGCGCGCTTCCTCGGCGTCGCCCCAGGCAAGGCCGGCCACCCGCATCGGCTGGTGTACGCCGCGCACGGTGCTGTCGGTGGTGGCCACGCTGTCGTCGCGCATGAACACGCGGCCCAGCTCGAACACGCGCACGCGCGGCGCCTTGCGGTCGAGGTTGAACTTGAGCACCTGCAGCAGCGAGCCGATCAAGGACGAGCGCATCACGCTCATCTGGCTGGCGATGGGGTTCAGCAGCTTCACAGGATTGGCGTTGCCTGCCAGATCTTGCTCCCAGTGCGCCTCGACAAAGCTGAAGTTGATGGTTTCCTGGTAGCCGAGCGCCGCCAGGCTGCGGCGCACCGCGAAGCGGCTGCGCCGGGCTTCAGGCCGCACGCGCGCCGTGATGGGCGCCAATGGTGCGGTGGTCGGCAGGTTGTTGAACCCAATCAGGCGCGCAACCTCTTCGATCAGGTCTTCTTCGATCAGCAGGTCGAAGCGGTGCGGCGGCGGGGTGACGGTCAATGTGCCCTCGCCTTCGCTGAGCGCAAACCCAAGGCGGCGCAGCGCGTCGGCGCATTGCGCCTGCGAAAGCGGCATGCCGATAACGCGCGCGGCGCGCGCCACGCGCAGCGTGACCGGCATTGCTTCGGGCACATTCAGGATCTTGTCGTCCATGGCCCCGGCCTGGCCCCCGCAGATCTCAATGACGAGCTGCGTAATGCGTTCGATGATCTCGACCGTGCGGCTCGGGTCGACACCACGCTCGTAGCGATGCCCCGCGTCGGTGGAAAAGTTGAAGCGGCGCGAGCGGCCCTGGACGGCTTCGGGCCACCAAAAGGCGGCCTCGACATAGATGTTGCGGGTGTCGTCAGACACAGAGGTTGCGTCGCCGCCCATGATGCCGGCAAGCGACTCGACGGCCTCGTTGTCGGCAATCACGCCAACCTTGTCGTCGACGCTGATCGTGTTGCCGTTGAGCAGCTTGAGCTGCTCGCCCGCCTTGCCCCAGCGCACCGTGAGGCCACCGTGGATCTTGTCGAGATCGAAGATGTGGCTGGGCTGGCCGTACTCGAACATGACGTAGTTCGAAATGTCGACCAGCGGCGTCACGCTGCGCTGGCCGCAGCGCGCCAAACGCTCGACCATCCAGGCCGGCGTGGCCACCTTGGTGTTCACGCCGCGCACAATGCGGCCCGAAAAACGGCCGCAGAGCTCGGGCGCCTCCACCTTCACCGGCAACACGTCGGCAAACGATGCGGCCACGGGCGCAATGGCGGGTGTCTTGAGCGGCGCGCCGGTGAGGGCCGCGAGCTCGCGCGCAATGCCGTACACGCTCAGGCCGTGTGCCAGGTTGGGCGTGAGCTTGAGCGTGAGCAGCGCGTCGTCGAGCTTGAGCACGTCGCGCACGTCGGCGCCGACGGGCGCGTCGGCAGCGAGCTCGAGCAGGCCGCCGTGGTCTTCGCTCAGCTTCAGCTCTCGCGCCGAGCACAGCATGCCCTGGCTCTCGACGCCGCGCAGCTTGCCGAGCTTGATGAGAAAGGGCTTGCCGTCTTCACCGGGCGGCAGTTCGGCGCCGACCAGCGCGCAGGGCACCTTGATGCCGACGCGCGCATTGGGTGCGCCGCACACGATGTTGAGCAAGGCGCCCTGCCCGGCGTCCACTTGGCACACGCGCAGGCGATCGGCATTGGGGTGCTGCACGGCTTCCTTGATTTCGCCGACCACGATACGGCTGAAGGGCGGCGCGACAGGGCGGCGCTCTTCGACCTCGAAGCCGCCCATGGTGAGCGTTTCAGCCAGTTCGGCGCTGCCGAGGGGCGGGTTGCAGAACTCGCGCAGCCAGGATTCCGGGAATTGCATCTCTTCGATCTCGTATTCGGTTTTTCTAGTATTGAGCTGGGGAGGTCATTGGAACTGCGAGAGAAAACGCAAGTCGCCATCGAAGAACAGCCGCAAATCGTTCACGCCGTAGCGCAGCATCGTGAGCCGGTCGGGCCCCATGCCAAAGGCAAAGCCGATGTAGCGCTCGGGGTCGAGCCCCATGTTGCGCACCACGTTGGGATGCACCTGGCCCGAACCCGCGACTTCGAGCCAGCGGCCGGCCAGCGGGCCGCTCGCAAACTGGATGTCGATTTCGGCGCTGGGCTCCGTGAACGGAAAGAAGCTCGGACGAAAGCGCAGCACAAGGTCGTCGCTCTCGAAGAAGGTGCGGCAGAAGTCCGTGAAGATAACCTTCAGGTCCTTGAAGCTCACGTTCTCGCCGAGCCACAGGCCTTCGCACTGATGGAACATGGGCGAATGGGTGGCATCGCTGTCGACACGGTAGGTGCGGCCCGGCGCGATCACGCGGATCTCGGGCGCCTTGACCGCGCCGGTGGTGTCTGCGGCTGCGTCCGCAAACTCGGCCGCGTACTTCTTGATGTGCTGATGCGCATAGCGCACCTGCATCGGGCTGGTGTGCGGACGCAGGTTGTACGGAATGCCGTCGTCGCCGTTCAGGTCGACGTAGAAGGTGTCTTGCATTGAACGCGCCGGGTGGTTCGGCGGGTTGTTGAGCGAGGTGAAGCTGTGCCAGTCGCTCTCGATTTCCGGACCGTCGGCCACGTCGAAGCCCATGCTCGAGAAGATCTCCTCGATGCGTTCCAGAGTGCGGCTCACCGGGTGCAGGCCGCCAGGAATGCGGCGGCGACCGGGCAGGCTCACATCAAGCGCTTCTGCGCGCAGTTGCTGCGAAAGCTCTTCGTCGGCGAGCTGCTGGCGCCGTTCGGTCAGTGCGGACTCGATGGCCTGCTTGGCCACGTTGATTGCAGCGCCGCGCGACTTCTTCTCGTCGACGCTGAGCGCGGCCATGCCCTTCATCAGCTCGGTGATGCGGCCCGATTTGCCGAGGAACTGCGCCTTGGCGTCCTCGAGCTCGGCGGGCGTTTTCGCTTCGGCGAAGGCAACGCGTGCGGTGTCGACCAGGGAGTCCAACTCGTTCATAGCAACTAAAAATAGGCGGGGGAATAAAAAAAGAGCTGGAGCCTTTTCAAGCGCCAGCCCTTGTGTCGTGGGCGCAGGAGGCTGCCACGAAGACAGCCGCCCTGCTGTACAGGATCAAGCAGCCAGCTTGGCCTTGACCTGCTCCACGATGCCGGCAAAAGCGGCCTTGTCGTGCACTGCGATGTCCGCAAGCATCTTGCGGTCGATCTCGATTCCGGCCTTGCGGATGCCGTTTGCAAACTGGCTGTAGGTCAGGCCCAGTTCACGCGAGGCGGCGTTGATACGCGCGATCCACAGTTGACGGAAAACGCGCTTCTTGGTGCGGCGGTCACGGTAGGCATATTGCCCAGCCTTCATTACCGCCTGTTTGGCGATGCGGAAGACATTACCGCGGCGACCACGGAAACCCTTGGCGAGTGCGAGAACTTTCTTGTGGCGGGCGCGAGCCGTTACACCACGTTTGACGCGAGGCATGTGTGTACTCCTTGTTCGTCTGAGTTAAATGCCACGGCCTGGCAGCATGGCGGCGACGGAAACCATGTTGGTTTCATGCACTGCCACGGCACCACGGAGGTGACGCTTGTTCTTGGTGGTCTTCTTGGTCAAGATGTGACGCTTGAAGGCTTGACCGCGCTTGACGGTGCCACCGGGACGAACGCGGAAACGTTTTTTCGCGCTGCTCTTGGTCTTCATTTTGGGCATATGAATGCTCCTTTAGTTTGTGCTCGTGAGGCGCCGCGGATACTCCACGGACTTGTTGGCCCCGAGACCCTTCTTTACTCCGCCCCTGCCGGCCCTTCTTTCGAAGCACCTGCAGGGGCGAAATTCTTTAAACCCTGCTATCTCTCTTCCGTTGCCCAGCCAGCCTTTTCAGGCTGCTGCGGGCGCCGACGTTTCCGACGACGCCGGCTTGGCGGTACCGCCACCCGGCTTCTTGCGGCCCGGAGCGATCATCATGATCATCTGCCGGCCTTCGAGCTTCGGGAACTGCTCGACGACGATCAGGTCGCCAAGCTCATCGCGAATGCGCTGCAGCAATGCCAGGCCGAGCTCCTGGTGCGTGATCTCGCGGCCGCGAAAGCGCAGCGTGATCTTGCATTTGTCGCCCTCTTCAAGAAAGCGCTTGATGTTGCGCATCTTGATGTTGTAGTCACCATCGTCGGTACCGGGCCGGAACTTGATTTCCTTGACCTCGATGACCTTCTGCTTCGACTTTGCCTCGGCCGCCTTCTTCTGCTCGTGGTACTTGAACTTGCCGTACTCGATCAGACGACAGACAGGCGGGTTGGCCGCGGCAACGACCTCGACCAGATCCACGTCAGCCTCACCGGCGAGGCGCAAGGCCTCGGAGAGACTCATAACACCCAATGGCTCGTTTTCCGGGCCTACAAGGCGGACTTCCGGGGCCATGATTTCCCGGTTCAGGCGGTGTTGGCGTTCCTCGCGGTGGCGGCGGTCGCGAAATGCAGTAGCGATGGTCAGAATCCTTCAAAAGTTGCTACAAAATCTGTAGCGGACGCCGGTCAGTTCTCGCGAACAAGCGGCATGATCGGGTCAGGAAACACATGTGAGGGTGCTTCCGGGACAAATCAACGCTTGTCAGCAATATCCTGAACGAGCCGTAGTACGAACGATTCGAGGGACATTGCACCGAGGTCTTGATTGCCCCGGGCGCGCACTGCGACGGCACCGGCTTCCTTCTCCTTGTCGCCTACGACGAGGATATAGGGAAGCTTTTGCAACGAATGCTTGCGTATTTTATACGTAATCTTCTCGTTGTGCAGGTCCAGCTGCACCCTAAGCCCTTGATTCTGCAGTGTTTTCGCCACTGAAGCGGCGTAATCGGCCTGCCCTTCGCTGATATTGAGCACTGCCACCTGCACCGGAGCGAGCCATGCGGGCAGCGCGCCGGCATGGTGTTCGATCAGCATGCCGATGAAGCGCTCTAGGCTGCCCACGATGGCGCGGTGCAGCATGACGGGATGAGCGCGGCCGCTCGATTCCGTGACGTATTCGCCGCCCAGCCGCTCGGCCGTGTTGAAGTCGACCTGCATCGTGCCGCACTGCCACTGGCGGCCCAGCGCGTCCTTCAGCGTGTATTCGATCTTCGGGCCGTAGAAGGCGCCGTCGCCGGGCGAAATGATGAAGTCGACGCCCGAACGGCGCAGCGCCTCCATCACCGCATGCTCGGCCTTGTCCCACAGCTCGTCGGAACCCACGCGGTTGTCGGGCCGCGTGGCCACCTTGTAGAGGATGTCCGTGAAGCCGAAGTCGGCATACACCTTCTGCAGTTGTTCCGTGTACGCGATGCACTCGTCGAGGATCTGGTCTTCCGTGCAGAAGATATGGCCGTCGTCCTGCGTGAAGCCGCGCACGCGCATGATGCCGTGCAGCGCGCCGCTGGGTTCGTTGCGGTGGCACTGGCCGAA
Source organism: Variovorax paradoxus (assembly GCF_009755665.1). Taxonomy (NCBI): domain Bacteria; kingdom Pseudomonadati; phylum Pseudomonadota; class Betaproteobacteria; order Burkholderiales; family Comamonadaceae; genus Variovorax; species Variovorax paradoxus. Next base: position 2,033,119 of record NZ_CP046622.1, on the reverse strand, counting down.
CTCGCCGTAGCGCAGCGGCAGGTCGCGGTAGCTGCGCAGGTCGCTCTTGAAGATGAGCACGTGGCCAGGGCAGTTCATCGGCTTGAGCGCGTATTCACGCTTTTCCGATTCCGTCGTGAACATGTTGTCGCGGTAGTTCTGCCAGTGGCCTGTTTTCTCCCACAGGCTCTTGTCGAGAATCTGCGGGCCCTTTACTTCCCAGTAGCCCGTGTCGCGGTAGATGCCGCGCATGTACTGCTCTACCGCCTGCCACACGGCCCAGCCCTTGGGGTGCCAGAACACCACGCCCGGCGCCACTTCGTCGATGTGGAACAGGTCGAGTTCCTTGCCCAGCTTGCGGTGGTCGCGCTTCTCGGCCTCTTCGATGCGCTGGATGTACTGGTCGAGCTGCTTCTTGTCGGCCCAGGCCGTGCCGTAGATGCGCTGTAGCTGCTCGTTCTTGGCGTCGCCGCGCCAATAGGCACCGGCCAGCTTCGTGAGCTTGAAGACCTTCAGGAAGCGCGTGTTCGGCACGTGCGGGCCGCGGCACATGTCCACGTATTCCTGGTGGTAGTACAGGCCCATCGCCTGCTCGTCGGGCATGTCCTCGACGAGGCGCAGCTTGTAGTCTTCGCCGCGCGACTTGAAGACCTCGATGACTTCGGCGCGCGGCGTCATCTTCTTGACCACGTCGTAATCCTGCGCGATCAGTTCGCGCATGCGCGCCTCGATGGCGGCCATGTCTTCGGGCGTGAACGGGCGCTCGTACGAAATGTCGTAATAAAAGCCCTCTTCGATCACCGGGCCGATGACCATCTTGGCCGTCGGATACAGCTGCTTCACGGCATGGCCGACCAGGTGGGCCGTCGAGTGGCGGATGATCTCCAGGCCCTCGTCGTCCTTGGGCGTGATGATCTGCAGCTTGGCGTCGCGGTCGATGACGTCGCTGGCATCGACCAGCTTGCCGTCGACCTTGCCGGCCACTGTCATCTTGGCGAGCCCCGGTCCGATGGACTGGGCAACTTCGGCCACCGAAACCGGGCCGGGGAACTCGCGGCGCGAGTTGTCGGGAAGCGTGATCTGGATCATGGAAAAACCTCGGGCGGAAAAACAAAAAAGCGCGGTGATTGCCGCGCTTTGCCTGGTGTGAGAGCTGGAAGAAACCAGCGTGCGCGGTCTACCGGCCGTTTCCTTCGAAGAAGAAAAAGCCGCTGAATCCTTGCGGAGTAGTTCGCGGTGTCATAACCAGGGTGCCTTTCTCGCTCTTGTTGGGTGCAGAGACCGCGATTCTATCCGCTGCCGGTTCAGGCCGCCGGCATCGGGTCATGCAAGCCCAGACGAAAAAGCCCGGCGCAGGGCCGGGCTCCGAGGTGACCGCGAACCGCCTCTGCAGGCGATTCGAGGAACAGCCGACTCAGTGGAACTGCTCTTCTTCGGTCGAACCGGTCAGCGCCGTGACGCTGGACTTGCCGCCCTGGATGACCGTGGTCACCTCGTCGAAGTAGCCCGTGCCCACTTCCTGCTGGTGCGACACGAAGGTGTAGCCGCGGTCGCGTGCTGCGAACTCGGGCTCTTGCACCTTCTCGACATAGGCCGACATGCCGCGCTGCACGTAGTCTTGCGCCAGGTCGAACATGTTGAACCACATCGAGTGGATGCCGGCCAGCGTGATGAACTGGTACTTGTAGCCCATGGCGCCCAGCTCCTTCTGGAACTTGGCAATGGTCGCGTCGTCGAGGTTCTTCTTCCAGTTGAACGACGGCGAGCAGTTGTAGGCCAGCATCTTGCCGGGGTGCACCTTGTGCACGGCCTCGGCAAACTTGCGGGCGAACTCGAGGTCGGGCGTGCCGGTTTCGCACCACACCAGGTCGGCGTAGTACGCGTAGGCAACGGCGCGGCTGATGGCCTGGTCCATGCCCTTCTTCGTCTTGTAGAAGCCTTCGGCAGTGCGCTCGCCGGTCAGGAAGGGCTTGTCGTTCTCGTCGTAGTCGCTCGTGATGAGGTCGGCCGCTTCCGCGTCGGTACGGGCGATCACAAGCGTCGGCGTGCCGCAAACGTCAGCCGCCATGCGCGCGGCGATGAGCTTCTGCACGGCCTCGGTGGTGGGCACGAGCACCTTGCCGCCCATGTGGCCGCACTTCTTGACCGAAGCCAGCTGGTCTTCGAAGTGCACGCCGCCGGCGCCGGCCTTGATCATGGCCTTCATCAGTTCGAAGCCATTCAGCACGCCGCCAAAGCCTGCTTCGGCGTCGGCAACGATGGGTGCGAAGTAGTCCACATAGCCCGCGTCGCCCGGGTTCACGTTCTTCGACCACTGGATTTCGTCCGCACGGCGGAAAGTGTTGTTGATGCGCTCGACCACGTTGGGCACCGAATCCACCGGATACAGCGACTGGTCCGGGTACATCGACGAATAGCTGTTGGCATCTGCAGCAACCTGCCAGCCCGACAGGTAGATGGCCTTCACGCCGGCCTTCACCTGCTGCATGGCTTGGCCGCCCGTGAGCGCGCCAAGGCAGTTGACGTAGGGCTCGTTGTTCACCAGCTCCCAGAGCTTCTCGGCGCCGCGGCGGGCCAGCGTGTGCTCGATGGGGAACGAGCCGCGAAGGCGCACGACGTCAGCCGCGCTGTAGCCGCGCTTGATGCCCTTCCAGCGGGGATTGGTGGCCCAGTCTTTCTCGAGGGCGGCAATTTGCTGTTCGCGGCTCAGTTGTTCGGTAAGGGTCTGGGGCATGGTAACTCCGTGAGGTTGATTGAAGGTTGGGCGTTGCGGCCGTGGAGTTACTTTAATGGCAGGCAACACTCTTATGTCTTATAGAAGACATATTTTTAGCTCAAGAAAATCAATCACTTACGGCAGCATTTCTCCATGCAAAATTATTTTTCTCATATTGAGAAAAATATTGCAACGCAGCAGCCAATCATTTCGCAATGTGCAATCGCTGCTCCAGCTATGAAAAGCGATAGCGGCAAGCCGCTTATTTGGCAGCGGCGTGCGCAATCCAGTCCCCGCTGCCAATCACAGCCCGCCCGCTGATCCGCGCCGGATGGATTTCGTAGACCAGGCACTCGAACTGCCGCGTCCCGGCATCCACCGTCACACGTCGCTTGATGTATTCGCCGGAGTCGTCATCCGCAACTTCCTCGAGCACGTCGAGCACCGCCTCCACCTCGGGCTCGATGCGGTAGATCTCGCCCAGCACGCGTCCTTTTCCGTTCAGCACCAGGCCGGGGTAGGCACCCAGGTCGTACAAGGTGCCGGCGATTGCGGCGTCGGCCACATGGATCGGTTCGGGCCGAAAGCGCGCGATGTCGTTGCGCCCGCCGCGGCGCAGCGTGCCGTAGACAAAGACATGGCCTGGTGTGCGCACGGCCGGTGCGCCATCGAATCTCAGCGATTGCGGCATCATTGAATCCATCGTTCCCAACAAGCCGTCCAGTCTATTGAACACCGCCGCTCCCGCCTCCAGCCGTCTTGTGGCCTATGGCTGCCTGGCTTTGAGCATGTCGCTCGTCGGCGGCTACGTCGCCCTTTCCAAACCGCTGGTGGCGGCCTTTCCCGTGCTGCTGCTCGCATGGCTGCGCTTCGGCATCGCAGCGCTGGCCATGCCGCATTGGCTTCGGCGCGCGCCGGACGAAGCGCCCATGAGCGCGCGCACGCGCGGCCTCGTCTTCCTGGAGTCGTTCCTCGGCAATTTCCTGTTCTCGATCTTCATGCTGTTCGGCGTGAGCCTCACCAGCGCGGTGTCCGCGGGCGTGATCATGGCCTCCATTCCCGCGGCGGTGGCGGTGGCGAGCTGGCTCTTCCTGCGCGAACGCATCACGGTGCGCATCGGCCTTGCCATCGGTTGCGCCGCACTCGGCATTGGCTTGCTGGCCCTCACGCCAACGCATGCACCGGCAACCACAAACGGTGCGGCGCCCTCATCGATGCCCTGGCTCGGAAACCTGCTCGTGTTCTGTGCGGTGCTTTGCGAGACAGCCTACGCGGTCATCGGCAAGTCGCTCACCGGCCATCTTGGGCCAAAGCGGATCTCGTCGCTCATCAACCTCTGGGGCTTCGTGTTGTCGATGCCCTTCGGCATCTGGTTCGCACTGCAGTTCGATTTTTCCGCCGTGCGCTTCGGCACCTGGGCCTTGCTCGTGGCCTACGCACTCGCAGCGAGCATCTGGACGGTGTGGCTCTGGATGACAGGCCTGCGCCATGTGCCCGCTGCGCAAGCCGGCGTTTTCGCGGTGATGCTGCCCGTGAGCGCGGCCCTCGTGGGCGTGCTGGTGCTCGGAGAAAGCCTCTCCGCAGCACAGCTCTTTGCATTCGCGCTTGCGCTCATTGGCGTGGTGCTGGCGACCTGGCCTGAACGCCGAAGGTGAAAACCTCGGGTTCTCCCCTCTGAAAAAACAACAACTCCCAATGAAAAAAGCTCTTTTTCCCTTGGAAACGCGTTTTTTCTCCTTTAGCATCCGCAATGCCACTGGAGACGCAAGTTTTTCATTGGTGACTGTTCAACCAAAAAAGGAAATCAACCATGGCAACTGCAAAGAAGGCTCCGGCCAAGAAAGCTCCGGCAAAGAAGGCCGCTCCCGCCAAGAAGGCTGCGGCTCCTGCGAAGAAGGCCGCACCGGCCAAGAAGGCAGCTCCCGCCAAGAAGGCTGCTCCTGCGAAGAAGGCTGCACCGGCGAAGAAGGCTCCTGCAAAGAAGGCCGCTCCCGCCAAGAAGCGCACGCCCAATGCCGCGTTCATGAAGGCCCTGACCCCCAGCCCGGCACTCGCCGCTGTGGTCGGCTCGACGCCTCTGCCGCGCACCGCAGTCGTGAGCAAGCTGTGGGACTACATCAAGAAGAACAACCTTCAAGACAAGGCCAACAAGCGCAACATCAACGCCGACGCCAAGCTGAAGGAAATCTTCGGCAAGCCGCAAGTGTCGATGTTCGAACTGGCCGCGCTGATCGGCAAGCACGTCAAGTAAGCGCTCGGGCACTGCGCGTCCATCGCGCTCCCGAATCAAAAAGCCGGCACATGCCGGCTTTTTTTTGGCCGCGCGCGGCGTTCGGTTCACCTTGCTCGTTCAGCCCCGCGCCTGCGCCGCACGCGTGATCGACGCCAGCGTGCCGCGTGTCGTGATCACCTCCGGGTCGAGCGGAATCTCGATCAGCGTGCCCGTATCTGCCGCCAGTGCGCGCAGCAGCGCCGCTTCGAACTGCGCGGTTTCTGTCACGCGTTCGGCGGCATAGCCATAGGCCCGCGCCAGACCGCAGAAGTCGGGGTTGCGGAGCGCAGTGCCGCTCGTGCGCTCCGGATATTCGCGCTCCTGGTGCATGCGGATGGTGCCGAACATGCCGTTGTTCAGCAGCACGATGATGCTCTTGCCGCCATGCTGCGAGGCCGTCGCGAGCTCTTGCCCCGTCATCAGAAAATCGCCGTCACCCGCAATCGTGAAGGCCACGCGGCCGGTCGCAAGGTTGGCCGCAATGCCCGCCGGCACGCCATAGCCCATGGCACCGCTGGTGGGCGCCAACTGCGTCTTGCTGCCCTTGGCAAGCCCGTGATAGCGGAAGTAGCGGTGCACCCAGCTCGCAAAGTTGCCGGCCCCGTTGGTAATGGCCGCATCCGGCGGAAGGTGCTTCTGCAGCAGCGCGACCACCTCCGCCATGTCGACCGGGCCGCGCGGCGTTTCAGCCGGCATGCCGGCGAGCGCCTGCGGCTCCAGGTTCGCTTCGTAGTCCGCATGCGCCTGCGCCGCCCACTCCTCCCACGGCAAGGTATTGGGCGCACTCAGCACCTCGAGGCTGCGCGCGGCGGCGCTCATGCCGGCGTTGATGGCCAGGTCTGCCTGGTAGACGCGGTTGAGCTCTTCCGCGCTCGCGTGGATGTGCACCAGCTTCTGCCTGGCCTTTGGTGCTTCCAGCAGCGTGTAGCCGCCGGTCGTCATCTCGCCGAGCCGCGGGCCGATGGCGATGATCAAATCGCTGTCTTTCACGCGCTGCGCGAGCTTGGGATTGATGGCAATGCCAACGTCGCCTGCATAGAGCGGATGGTGGTTGTCGAAGGTGTCCTGAAAGCGAAAGGCATTGGCAACGGGCAGCCGCCAGTTCTCGGCAAAGCGCTGCAGCGCCTGCGCGGCCTGCGTCGTCCAGCCGCCGCCGCCCGCAATCACCATCGGCCGCTGCGACTGGAGCAGCAGTTCGCGCAAGGTGCGCAGCGCGCCGGGGTCGCTCCAGGGCTGAACCGCGTCCACGCGCGGCAGCGGACGCGACGCGGTCTGCGTGCGCAGCATGTCTTCGGGCAGCACCAGCACCACCGGTCCGGGTCGTCCGTTCATCGCGGTTGAAAACGCGCGCGCCACGTACTCGGGGATGCGATTCGCGTCATCGATGCGCTCCACGCGCTTGGCAAAGCCCTTGGTGCTCGGCCCGAAGAAGCTGCCGTAGTCCACTTCCTGGAAGGCTTCGCGGTCGCGGAAGTCGCTGCCGACGTCGCCGACGAACAGCACCATCGGCGTGGAATCCTGGAAAGCGTTGTGCACACCGATCGATGCGTTGGTGGCGCCCGGCCCGCGGGTGACGAAGCACACGCCCGGCCGTCCCGTGAGCTTGCCGTGCGCCTCCGCCATGAATGCGGCGCCGCCCTCCTGGCGGTTGACGATGAACCGCGCGCGTTCGCGGTAGGCATGAAAGCCGTCGAGCACCGCAAGAAAGCTTTCGCCCGGAACGCCGAACGCGAGCTCCATGCCCTGCTCGATCAGGCATTCGACGATCAGGTGGCCGGCGGGTTGTGATGTACTCATGAGAAGTCGAACCTCAGCTGCAAATGTCTTCGGAATTATGTGCGCCCGCTTCCAACGCCTTGCGTTAATTCACCAAATGGTTAAATTCGTGCGATGAAAGCCGCGAAAGATTCCCCACCCGAAGCCATCGAGCCGCGCTCCCGCGACGCCGATCGCTCGCAACTGGCAATTCTTGCGTCGGCACGCGACGAGTTTGCGCAGCGGGGCCTGGCCGGCGCGCGCATGGACAGCATTGCCGCGCGCGCGGGGCTGAACAAGCGCCTTATCTACTATTACTTCGGCAGCAAGGACGACCTGTTCCTGGCGGTGCTCGAGCGCACCTACGCCGACATCCGCGAGGCCGAGCAGCAGTTGCACCTGGACGAGATCGATCCGGTCGAGGCCATTCGCCAGCTGGTTTCCTTCACCTGGCACTACTACCTCGAGCACCCCGAGTTCATTACGCTGCTCAACAGCGAGAACCTGCACTGCGCCGCGCACCTGAAGCGCTCCGAGCGCATCCAGGAGATGAACTCGCCGCTGGTGCAGCTGCTCGACACGGTGCTCGAGCGCGGCAAGCGCGACAAGCTGTTCCGAGCCGGCGTCGACCCGGTGCAGCTCTACATCTCGATTGCCTCGCTCTGCTATTTCTACCTGTCGAACAACCACACGCTCTCGGCCGTCTTCGGCCGTGACCTGCGCGCGCCCAAGGCCATGGCGCAGCGCCTCTCGCACATGACCGACCTCGTGCTGGGCTACGTGCTGCACTGAGCCTTCGGGCGCACTTTCTCCATCTCCGGGTATTTACCGATTAGCAGCGGTTGCGCTGCGGCGGCAGCCTTTTTAGAATTGTCTAATTCACTTATTGGTGAATTAATCGATCAGACAAGGCGGCCCGACCGCACGGAGACAACCATGAAGCAACTTGCACGCACCACTGCACTCGCCACGCTCACCTGCCTCGCCGCCTTGATGCCCGGTCTGGCATCGGCGCAGAACGGGTATCCCAACAAACCGATTCGTGTGGTCGTGCCCTTCGCGGCCGGCAGCACCACGGACATCATTGCGCGCGCCATTGCCGACAAGATGGGCCAGAGCATGGGCCAGACGCTGGTGGTGGACAACCGCGGCGGCGCCAGCGGCACCATCGGCCAGCAGGCCGTGGCCACGGCCGCGCCAGATGGCTACACCATCATGATTCACTCGTCGTCACACACGGTGAGCCCCTCCACCTTTGCGAAGCTGCCGTTCGACACGGTGAACGACTTTGCCGCCGTCACGCCCATCTCGTCGCTGCCCAATGCACTGGTGATCTCGCCGGCGAAGAACATCAAGACGCTGCAGGAGCTGGTCGCCGCAGCCAAGGCCAAGCCCGGCACCATCAACTTCGCATCGGCGGGCCAGGGAAGCGCCACCCACCTCAACGCAGAGAAGTTCAAGATGGCCGCGAAGATCGATGCCACCAACATTCCGTTCAAGGGCTCGGCAGAAGCCGTGACCGAAGTGCTGTCGGGCCGGGTCGACTACTACTTCTCGCCTATCGCGCCGGTCATCGGCCAGATCAAGGACGGCCAGTTGCTGGCGCTGGCGGTTGGCTCGCCCAAGCGCGCGGCCGCCCTGCCCGATGTGCCGACCACGGCTGAGGCGGGTGTGCCGGGCTCCGAGTTCAACTTCTGGATCGGCATGATGGCGCCCGCCAAGACGCCGCGCGACATCGTCAACCGGCTGCACGACGAAGTGGTGAAGGCGCTTGCTTCGCCAGAAGTCAAGGAACGCTTCCTGAAGCTGGGCGCCGACGCATGGACGCTCAAGCCCGAGCAGTTCGACACCTACATCAAGGACGAAATCAAGACCAATGCGGCACTGGTCAAGGCCGCCGGGCTGGCGCCGGCGCAGTAATCCGCCCTTCCCTTTCTCTTCCTCTCCTTCCAACTTTTTCGGCTGAAGACATGGCTACACAACGACTCGGAATCATCATGCACGGCGTCACCGGACGCATGGGCATGAACCAGCATCTGATCCGCTCGATCTGCGCGATCCGCGCGCAAGGCGGCGTCACGCTGTCGAACGGCGACAAGGTCATGCCCGACCCGATCCTCATCGGCCGCAACGCCGAGAAGATGGAAGCGCTGGCCAAGACGCACAACATCGCACGCTGGGGCACCGACCTGGACAAGGCGCTGGCCAACAAGGAAGACACCATCTTCTTCGACGCCGGCACCACGCAAATGCGCCCCACGCTGCTGGCCAAGGCCATTCGCGCCGGCAAGCACGTGTATTGCGAGAAGCCGATTGCCACCAACCTGAACGAGGCCGTCGAAATCGCGCGCCTGGCCGAAGGCTCCGGCCTGAAGCACGGCGCGGTTCAGGACAAGCTCTTTCTGCCAGGCCTGCGCAAGCTCGACATGCTGCGCCGCGCGGGCTTCTTCGGCCGCATGCTCAGCGTGCGCCTGGAGTTCGGCTACTGGGTGTTCGAGGGTGACCTGCAACCCATTCAGCGCCCGAGCTGGAACTACCGCAAGGAAGACGGCGGCGGCATGATCCTGGACATGATGTGCCACTGGCGCTATGTGCTGGACAACCTGTTCGGCGAGGTCAAGTCGGTGTCCTGCCTGGGCGCCACGCACATTCCCAAGCGCTGGGACGAAGCCGGCAAGCCCTATGAAGCCACCGCCGACGACGCCGCCTACGCCACCTGCGAGCTCACCGGCCACAACGGCGAGCCGGTCATTGCGCAGATCAACATGAGCTGGGTCACGCGCGTTCGCCGCGACGACCTCGTGACCTTCCACGTCGATGGCACCGACGGCTCGGCCGTCGCCGGCCTCTCGAGCTGCCGCGCGCAGTCGCGCGTGGCCACGCCGCGCCCGGTGTGGAACCCGGACGAGAAGCAGATGATGAATTTCTTCGACCAGTGGCAGGAGATTCCGGATTCGCAGGTGTACGACAACGGCTTCAAGATCCAGTGGGAGCACTTCATTCGCCACGTGGTCGAGAACGAGCCCTACAAGTGGACGCTGCCCGAAGGCGCCAAGGGCGTGCAGCTGGTCGAGGCCGCGCTCGAGTCGTGGAAGGAACGCCGCTGGATCGACGTGCCCGCGCTGAAGGTCTGAGGCAGGCAGCATGGCACTTTCGCTGACCCTTCCCACCGCGAGCGGCTCGCTCGCGCCGTACGCCCTGCGCGGCACCGCGCCGGTCAAGCCCGAAGCGGGCGTCAAGTTCAACCGCATCGCCTATTCGGCCGCGCACGTGGTGGCCGATCCCCTCGCGGCCGTCGACCCGTGGCTGCAGGCTGCAGTCGACTGGGACACCACCATCGACTACCGCCGCCACCTGTTCTCGCTGGGCCTGGGCGTGGCCGAAGCCATGGACACGGCGCAGCGCGGCATGGGCCTGGACTGGCCGACCTCGCTGGAACTGATCCGCCGTTCGCTCGACGCCGCAAAGGACGTGCCCGGCGCATTGGTGGCCTCCGGCTGCGGCACCGACCACCTGAACATCGACGACGTGAAGAGCGTCGACGACGTGATCCGCGGCTACGAAGAGCAGATGGCGGCCATCGAGGCGCTTGGCGGCAAGCTGATCGTCATGGCCAGCCGCGCCCTCGCCCGCGTGGCGAAGAGCCCGGCCGACTATGAGCGCGTGTACGACCGCATCCTGAGCCAGGCAAAGCAACCGGTGGTGCTGCATTGGCTGGGAGACATGTTCGACCCCGCGCTGGCGGGCTACTGGGGCAGCAAGGACACCGATGCGGCCATGGACACGGCTCTCGCAGTGATCGCGGCGCATCCGCACAAGGTGGACGGCATCAAGATTTCGCTGCTCGACAAGGACAAGGAAATCGCCATGCGCCGCCGCCTGCCGGCAGGTGTTCGCATGTACACCGGCGACGACTTCAACTACGCCGAGCTGATTGCCGGTGACGGCTTCGGCAGCGAGCCTACACATGGCAAGAGCGATGCGCTGCTCGGCATTTTCGACGCGATTGCTCCAGCCGCGAGCGCGGCGCTGGGCGCACTGGCCCAAGGCAACACCGAAAAATTCCACGCGATTCTCGGCCCCACGGTGCCGCTGTCGCGCCACATCTTTGCGGCGCCTACGCGCTTCTACAAGACCGGCGTGGTGTTCATGGCCTGGCTCAACGGCCACCAGAAGCACTTCACGATGGTCGGCGGGCAGCAGAGCACGCGGTCGTTGCAGCACTTTGCCGAGCTGTTCCGCCTGGCCGATGCGGCCAACCTGCTGGAGCAGCCGGAGCTGGCGGTGCGGCGAATGAAGACGCTGCTCGCACTGCACGGCGTGGAAGGCTGAGCAAGCTCATGCGCGACTTCTCGCAGAATCACGACTGGCTGTCGATCAACACGGCGACCATCCGCAAGCAGTCGGGCACCGAGGTGCCGCTGGACCGCATCATCGACCAGTGCGCCGAGCGCGGCATCCGCGCGATCAGCCCCTGGCGCGACCAGGTGGCCGCCGTGGGGCTCGACAAGATCGCAACGCAGCTCAAGGCTCACGACATCGGCCTCTCAGGCTACTGCCGCGGCGGCTTCTTCCCTGCGCCCGATGCGGCGGGCCTGAAGGCCGCGCTCGAGGACAACCGCCGCGCCATCGACGAGGCCAAGACGCTGAATGCGCCCTGCCTGGTTCTGGTGGTCGGCGCACTGCCCGGCGCGCTCGACGGCAAGGCGGCCTACAAGGACATCGCCCGCGCACGCAACGAGGTGCGCGACGGCATCGCCGCATCGCTGGAGTACGCCCGCGAAGTCGGCATGCCGCTCGCCATAGAGCCCTTGCACCCCATGCAAGCAGCCGACCGCGCCTGCATCAACACGCTCGAACATGCGCTCGATATTTGCGACGAACTCGACGCGGACAAGAGCGGCATGCTGGGCGTGGCGCTGGACATCTATCACGTGTGGTGGGATCCGAAGCTGCCACAGCAGATCGCCCGCGCTGGCCGCGAGCGCCTCCTGGCATACCACGTGTGCGACTGGCTCACGCCCACGCGCGACCTGCTCTCTGATCGCGGAATGATGGGTGACGGCGTGGTCGAGCTCAAGAAGATTCGCGGCTGGGTCGAAGACGCGGGCTTTGCGGGGTTCAGTGAAGTCGAGATCTTCTCGAACCTCGACTGGTGGCAGCGGAGCGGTGACGAGACGCTCGATGTTTGTATCGAGCGGCATAAGCAGGCTGTTTGAGTTCTGGTCGGGCTTCTGTTCTGGGCGAGTGCAAAGGCCATCGGGTACTCCCCTCCGCGAATGTCCCCCGGGCTTCGCCCTCCTCCTTTATTTCGCTGCGGGGAGCACCCGATGCCCTGTGCACTTGGACACGCTCGTGGTGTACCGCTGATCAACGACTGCTCTGAATCACGCACACGTCGATGGGGTGCCTTGCGCAGCGAAATAAAGGAGGAGGCCGCAGGCCGGGGGACATTCGCGGAGAAAGGTACCCCGTCGGCGGGTGCGCCACCCTGAACGGCAGCGCTACGAGAAGCAGCAACGCCCCACTTGTGCTGCAATTCGCCCATGGCCACCCCGACCCTCGACGACCTGCGTCGCTATGCAATTGCCCGCACGCTCTTCAAGCCCACCACCCTCCCCGGCGCGATCCGCCAACTCGGCTTTGTTCAGGCAGACCCGATCCGCGCCCCTGCACGTGCGCAAGACCTGACGCTGCGCCACCGCGTAAAAGACTACCGCGCGGGCGATCTCGAAAGCCGCTATACGCGCCTGGCCATTGAAGAAGACTGCCTCGTCAACTACGGATTCCTTCCGCGCGAGCACCTGGCGCTGATGCATCCGCGTGAACCCAGGCAGCCATGGGACACGGATACCCGCCGCAAGGCAGCCGATGTGCTGGCCTTCGTGCGCGAGCGCGGGCCGATGCATCCGCGTGAAGTCGAACAGCACTTTGCACACGGCAGCGTGAAGAACTACTGGGGCGGCTCGAGCAATGCAACGACGCGGCTGCTCGACGGCTTGCACTATCGCGGCATGCTGCGCGTGGTGCGGCGCGACAGCGGCACGCGCGTCTACGAGGCGGTCACGCATGCGCCCGCCGATGAAAGCCCCGCCGGCCGCGCGTTGAGAGCCGCGGCGCTCATCGACCTGGTGGTGCGCAAGTACGCACCGCTGCCCGCCGCCAGCCTGACCTATCTCGTGCGGTTGCTCGGCTACGGCGCCCCGCATCTCTCGGCGCAGACGCAGGCCGCGCTGCGCCTTGCACGTGAAGAACTCGCTAACTGCCGCATCGACGGCACCACCTGGTATTGGCCCGCCGGCGAGAACCCGGCCTCGCGCCGCCATGCACCCGATGAGGAAGTGCGCCTGCTCGCGCCGTTCGACCCCGTGGTGTGGGATCGGCGCCGCTTCGAGCTGCTGTGGGGTTGGACATACAAGTTCGAGGCCTACATGCCTGCGGCCAACCGGCGGTTTGGCTACTACGCACTGCCGATGCTGTGGCACGACCGAGTCATAGGCTGGGCCAACGTCACTGCACCCGACGGCCGGTTGCAGCCCGCGTTCGGCTATGTCGACCGAAAGCCGCGCGATGCGGCCTTCAGTGCGGCGCTGGACGATGAGCTGCAGCGCATGACGCTGTTCCTTGCCAGGCGCTGAGTCGCTGTCTCGCAGCTACGCAGAGAAAATCCCCGCGCCGCCGAAGGTCTGGCGCGCGGGCGACAACCCGCGCCGCCGCGCGCTCCTAGAATCGCGCCGTCGCCCGGCATGCCGGGCGGCAAGCGTTCTCAGGGCGGGGTGAAACTCCCCACCGGCGGTAATGGCGGCTTCTTCGAGAGATGAACCGCACGAGCCCGCGAGCGCCCGCGGCCTGCAACAAACAGGCTGCGGGGTCAGCAGATTTCGGTGCAATTCCGAAGCCGACGGTCACAGTCCGGATGAAAGAGAGCGCGAAAATGCGGGCTGGCCCGCGCGCTTTGCCGTCTCCGGTGCAATGGCGCGTGGTCTGGCGTGCGGTTTCGTGCGCCCTGATTCAGGAAACCTGCTTTCAAGAGGCACACCATGAGTCAGATCAACGACCTTCCCCTTTCAGCCATCAACGCGTCGGGCAACCCGCGCGGCGAGCGCATCGCCTTTGTCGAGGCGCAGTGGCATTCCGACATCGTCCACCAGGCGCGCGACGCCTTTCTTGCCGAGATGGAACGGCTCGGCGTGGCGCGCGACCTCATCGACGTGTTCGATGTGCCCGGCGCCTTCGAGATTCCGCTGCACGCCAAGCGGCTCGCCAAGTCGGGCAAGTACGCCGCCATCGTGGGCTGCGCGCTGGTGGTGGACGGCGGCATCTACCGGCACGAGTTCGTGGCCAGCACCGTGGTCAGCACGCTGATGTCGCTGCAGCTCGAAACCGACGTGCCGATCTTCTCGGCCGTGCTCACGCCGCACCATTTCCATGAGCATGTGGAGCATCGCAAGTACTTCCATCGCCACTTTGCCGTCAAGGGCACCGAAGTGGCCGAGGCCTGCGTGAAGACGCTCGAAGGCCTGAAGAAGGTCGACGCGCTGCTGGCCACCGCGTGACAAGCGGCAGGCTGCTGCAGTAATCTGGGCGGATGACTTCTTCGTCCGCTCCTTCGAACGACCGCTACACCCTCTACGGTGCGCCCGGCTCCGGCGCCACGCCTGTTCATGCGGCGCTGACGCTGATCGGTGCGCAGGTTGATACCGTCGACGTCTCTCCCTGGGAGGGCGAATCCCAGCGCGAGCGCGTATCGGGCATCAACCCGATGCGCCAGGTGCCCGCGCTGGTGCTGCCTTCGGGCGAGGTGATGACCGAGAGCGCGGCCATCCTGATCTGGCTCGGCGACCGCTATCCCGAAGCCGGACTCTGCCCCGCGCCTGGCGATCCGCTGCGCGCGCGATACCTGCGATGGATGGTCTACCTGCCGGCGGCCATCTATTCGCTGTACTGGGTGCGCGACGATCCCACCCGGCTCACGCCCGACCCGGCGGCGCAGGCCGTGATGCTCGAACGTTCGGCCGAGCGCATTGCGCACTGCTGGCACCTGATGGACACGCAGATCGACGAACCCGCGCCCTACCTGCTCGGCGAGAAGATCAGCATGCTCGACCTCTACGTGACTGTGCTGTCGCGCTGGACGCCGCATCGAAAGCGCTTCTACCGCGTGGCGCCGCGCATGGCCCAGGTGGTGCGGCGCGTGGACGCCGATCCCCGGCTGGCCGAATTCTGGGCGGCGCGCTTTCCTTTCTCGTTGGACCCGCAAGTGCAGAAAGAATGACGACCCGATGACCGCACGCACCCCGACTACGTCGTATCCGATGACCATCTTCCACAAGCCCAACTGCAGCACCTCGCGCAACGTGCTGGGCCTGATCCGCGAGAGCGGCGTGGAACCCGAGATCGTTCTCTACCTGGAAACACCGCCGACGAAGAAGAAGCTGCGCGAGTTGGCAAAGGCCATGGGCTTGGGCGCCCGCGACCTGCTGCGCACGAAGGAAGCTCCCTACGAAGAGCTGAAGCTGGCCGACCCGAAGTGGACCGAAGACCAGCTGTTCGACTTCATCGTCGCCAACCCCATCTTGCTGCAGCGGCCCATCGTGGTCTCTCCGCGCGGCACGCTGATGTGCCGGCCGTGGGCACGCGTGCGCGAGATCCTTCCCACCGCGTAGAAACGCAAGCCGCAGCTCAGCCGCGCTGCAGCAGCGCAGGCACGCCCGAGGCCAGCATCGCCACGCCGGAGGCGGTCAACAGGCCGAGCACCAGCTTGCGGAACGTTGCCTCGCTGATGCCGATGTAGAGCCGCGCGCCCAGCAGCACCGGGACCGCGACCGCCAGCGCCACCAGCCCCAGCAGCGGCACCATCGAGCGCCCGATGCTGCCGGTCGCCAGGTGGATTGAAAACGCCACCATCAGCATCGCAAGGTTGAAGTTCTGGATCACCGCGCGCTGCGTGTCGCGCTGGAAGCCGCGCAGGGTGCACCAGAGGGTGGGAATGGTGCCCGAGAAGCCGCCGATGCCCGCCATGGCGCCGCCGATGCACCCGGCGATGCCGTCGGCGATTCGTCCGCCGAAGCTCAGCTTTGGCAGGTGCTGCGACATCAGCATGGCAGGACACCACAGCACCAGCAGCACGCCAAGGCAAACCTTGAAGAGCACAAGATCGAGGTGCGGCAGCAGCCACACGCCGACGGGCACCCCGACCAGCCCGCCGAGCACGAAGGGCCACAGCACATGCCTGTCGAAAGCGCGGCGCACCGTGACCGCCGCAATCACCTGGCCGGTGAGCGCGCCGAACAGCGAAAGCACGGCGGCCAGTTGCGGTTCCAGGGTCCAGGCCCAGACCGACATCGCCACCAGGCCGAAGGCAAAACCGGACAGGCCCTGCACAAAGCCCGCCAGCACGGCGCCGGCGATCACATACACATACAAGGCCTGCATGCGGCCGATGATATCGAGCGCATGCGTACCGCCATGTTGGCGGCGTCCGAAGCGTCAGGCCGAGGCCGGTACCAGCGCCGTACGGCGAACCTTCGTTACGTTGAAGGCGCTGGCTATCAGAACGCCCTGCACCAGCGCAAGGCCGACGATCACGCTCGTGTACTGGGCATGGTCCATGAGCCGGCCGAACACCAGCGGCGCCAGTGCCTGGCCGATGTCCAGGCCCGCGTACACCACACCGTAGACGCGCCCCGTGGCATTGGGCGGCGTCGAGCGCTTGACCAGCAGGTCGCGCGAAGGCCCGGCCACGCCGGATACGAAACCCATCACGCCGAACAGCACCGGCACCAGCACCGGCGGAAACTGCGCAAAGGCCAGCACCAGCGCCACTGCGGCCGCAATGCCGAAGCCGGTTCCCACAATGCGCTCGCAGCGCGACGGGTCGGACGCGAGAAAGCCGCCCGCCACCATGCCGGCCGCGCTGGCCACCATGTACACCGTGAGGCAAACCGCCACCAGCGCCACCGGCACTGCGTGCAGATGGCCCGCCGCGACGGGTGCGAAGGTCTGCACCACGCTGATCACGACGGCATACAAAAAGAAGAACCCGAAGCACATCCACACGGCCGGAATGCGCAGAAAGTCGAACTCGCCGCCGATGGACGCGGGCTCGCCGTGGCCGGTGGCTTTTTGCACCGCCTTCACGTCGAGCGCCAGCACACTGCGGTAAGCCCAGAGCACCAGCAGCACCACAATGGCCAGCGCACCCGCCGATGCCAGCGCCACGCGCCACGAATACGCCATGGCAATCGGCACCACGAAGGCCGGCGCCAGCGCCCAGCCCAGGCTGCCGGTGATGCCGTGCACGCTATACGCATGGCCAAGCCGCGTCGGCGCAACCTTGCGGTTGAAGAGCGTGTAGTCGACCGGATGGAACACGCCGTTGCCGATGCCGCCCACGATTGCGCATGCCAGCAGCATCCAGTAGCTCTGGGCCATGGCATAGCCGAAGGCAGCCAGCGCCAGCGCGCCCAGCCCCACGAAGAGCACGGGCCGCGGACCCAGCTTGTCGACGATGAAGCCCGAGGCCGCCTGCACGATGCACGACACCACGAAGAACACCGTCAGCACCGCGCCGAGCTCGGTGTAGCTCACGTTGAATGCGTCCTTCAGCCAGGGAAACAGCGGCGCCAGGATCAGCTGGCTGAAGTGGCTGATGGCATGGGCCAGGCCGACCAGGCCGATCAACTGGGCATCGCTGCGCAGATTGGTGGAAGGGGTGGCTGTCGGGGAGGGAGTTGAAGACATGGATTGCTACAAAAAACCGTGCAGGCACCGATGCTATGCCCGCAGGTCGCGGCAGAATGGCGATACAGCGACAACATTTGTCGAAACCATGCCAAGCGCCGTTTCCCCCTCTTTTTCAACCGATAGCGGAAGCCCCCGCGCCGCCAAGCCGCGCGGCCCGAACGTGGCACCGGTCACCAGCGTCGCCTCGCTCACGCCGCACCTCTACGCACCCGACGCAGTGCGGCCGCTGCGCGCCAAGGAACATTTCCTGAGCGCAGACACCTTCGTCGAACTGCACCAGCACCCCTGGCCGCAGCTCACGTTCTCGACCCGCGGCGTGATCCGGCTCAGCACGCAGGACGGCAGCTATATCGTGCCGCCCTCCCGCGCGGTCTGGGTGCCGGCCAACATGCCGCACAGCATCATGCTGATCGAGGATGCCGAGTTGCGCACCGTGTACCTCCACGCCTGGCTCGGCCCGCCGTGGGAAAAGTGCGAGGTGCTCGAAATCAGCCCCTTGCTGCGCGCGCTGATGCTCGCGCTCGACACCACGCCCGACGGCCTGCCGCCCGCCGATCCGCACGCACCGCAGCGCGAACGCATGATCGCCCCGCTACTGGTCGACGAGCTGGAGCGTGCCACCCAGATACGCATCGACGTGCCGCTGCCCACCGACAAGCGGCTGCGCCAGCTCTGCGAAGCGCTGCTGCGCAACCCCGCCGACCGCGCCACCCTGGCCGAGCGCGCCGCCGCCATCGGCGCCAGCGAGCGCACCGTGGCGCGGCTCTTTCGCGACCAGCTTGGCATGAGCTGGCAGCAGTGGCGGCAGCAGGCCGTGATGGCGCATGCGCTGCCGCTGCTGGCGCGCGGCATGGCGGTGAGCCAGGTGGCGGCGGCCAGCGGCTATGCCACCGACAGCGCGTTCTGCGCCATGTTCAAGGCGGCCACGGGGCGCTCGCCGACCTCGTTCCAGCACCGCAAGCGATCGGCCGCGCTCGCCTGACCCACTGCAATCGCCGGAGTCGCATGGCGCCGTCATGGCGCTCTGGCAAGATCGGCGGGCCCAAGAAACCACGGACCCCGACCGACCTGCCCCATGGCGCCCATTTCCCGATCGCATCGACCCCTGACCTGGACCGCAGACATCGGTGAGCGCATCCGCTCCCTCTTCTGGCTCAAGGCGATCGGCACCACGGCATTCACCTGGCTCTTCTTCATCGGCTATTTCCATCTGCTGCGCAATCCTGCGTATCCGGTCGTGGTGATGCCACTCACGGCGCTGGACCACCTGATTCCATTCCAGCCCTACACGCTGGGCGCGTACCTCTCGCTCTGGTTCTACGTCGGCATCGCGCCCGGACTGCAACTGGGCTTTCGGGAGCTGGTGGTCTACGGGCTCTGGATCGGCGCGTTGTGCCTCACGGGCCTGGCCCTCTTCTATTTCTGGCCCACGCAAATACCGCCGCTCACCATCGACGTGTCAGGCTACCCGGGCTTTGCGATGCTGCAGGGCGTAGATGCCGCGGGCAACGCCTGCCCCTCGATGCATGTGGCCGTGGCCATCTTCACGGCCATCCGCCTGGATCACGTGCTGCGCGAGGCGCGCACGCCGGTCTTTCTGCGCGTTGCCAACTGGATCTGGTTTGCCGCCATCGCCTACTCGACGCTGGCCGTCAAGCAGCACGTGGTGCTCGACGCAGTGGCCGGCGCGTTGCTGGGAACGGCCTTTGCGCTCCCCTCTTTGCGCTGGCGGCCGGTGTACCGGAACCGGCCGAATACTTTGGTGGGAGCGGATATCATTGGCCATCACTGACCCACAAGCCGAGCGAGGAAGGGGTCGATCCCACGGAGCACCCTGAGGGGTGGCGATCGATCAGCGACCGGCACACGACAACAGGCATCGCACGATGAGTTCGCTGAAGGAATTGCAGGACCTGATCCACGAGAAGTACGGTATCGAACCGTCGAAGCTCGACCCCAACGCATCGATGCGCGAAACCGGCGGGCTCGACTCGCTCGCATTGGCCGAGTTCCTGTTTGCCATCGAAGATCACTTCGGCATCACCATGCCAGACGACGACGCGAACATCGACACGCTGGGCGAACTGGCGCTGCTCGTCGACAAGGTCAGGGCCGCGAAGGCAGCGTGAACCACGAGGTCTGCGTCACCGGCCTGGGCGTCATGGCGCCGCATGGCGGCGAGCCCCATGCGCTGTTTCAGGCGCTGCAGGATGGCCAGTCGGCCATCCGCCCGATCTTTCCCGACCTGCCCAAGCCGGCCGCCGCGGCCACCGTGGCTTTCGACGAAACGCGCTGGTTCACCAAGCTGCAGCTCGCCGGCGTCGACCGGGTCAGCCAGCTTGCGGTAGCGGCCGCCGACCTTGCACTGCAGGATGCGGGCTTCGATCGCGCAGATACCGACCCCGAGCGCATCGGCGTCTATGCCGGCTGCGGCATGGGCGGTGCAGCGGCGCTCGAGGCCGCCTACCGCGGCGGCATGCGGGTACCGCCGCTCACCATTCCGGCCTTCATGCCCAACGCTCCCGCGGCCCATGTGGCCATGCGCAACGGCGTGCAGGGGCCGGTACTCACCTATTCGGTCGCCTGTGCGTCGTCGTCGGTTGCCATTGCCGAAGCCGCCAAGGCCATTCAACGCGGCGAAGTCGACCTGGCCATTGCCGGCGGCAGCGAGGCGCTCATCGTGCCGGGAGTGGTGCTGGCATGGCACGCCATGCAGACGCTGGCCACCTTCCAGCCCGGCGAAGCAGCCAACGCCGTGCGCCCCTTCGCGGCCGACCGCAACGGGTTTGCCCTCGGCGAGGGCGCGGCGTTCGTCGTGCTCGAATCGGCCGAGCACGCCCGCCGACGCGGCGCCCGCAGCTACGCCACGCTCGCGGGCTGGGGCCTCAGCAGCGACGCAACGCACCTCACCAAGCCCGACGCACCTGGGCAGGCCCGCGCATTGCGCGCCGCCCTGCGCCAGGCCGGCCTGCAGCCGCGCGACGTGGGCTACTGCAACGCGCACGGCACGGCCACGCGCATCGGCGACGTGGTCGAACGCAATGCGCTCGCGGAGGTCTGGGGCGACGACTTCGACCAATTGCGGGTCAGTTCCACCAAGGCGCTGCACGGGCACATGCTCGGCGCCGCCGGTGCAATCGAGGCCGTCATCACCGTGCTTGCGCTGCATCGGCGCCAGTTGCCGCCCAACGCGCACTGCAGCGAGATCGATCCCGCTTGCAGCCTGAACCTGGTCAAGCCGGGCGAAACGGCCGCGCCTGAACTCCAGGCCGCCATCAGCAACTCGTTCGCGTTCGGCGGAACCAACTCGGTGCTGCTCTTTCGCAGGGCCTAGCGCCACCGGTTGCAGCGCACGGCGCCGGGGGTAAGCTGACGCCGGACCAGAGTGCCCATCCCTATTCATGAATCCGGCAGCCTCCTCCTCTTCTTCCGTGCGCCAACGCCTCGCGCGCTGGATTCCCTGCCTTGCCTGGCCGCGCCCCTCGGCTGCGCTGCTGCGCAACGAAGCGATGGCCGGTATCACGGTGGCGCTGATGGTCATTCCACAGGGCGTGGCCTACGCCGCGCTGGCCGGCATGCCGCTGGTCACCGGCGTGTACGCGGCGCTGTTTCCAGCGCTGGTCGCGGTGATCTTCAGTTCGTCGCAGCGGCTGTCGGTCGGGCCTACCGCGCTTACAAGCCTGCTGGTGGGCGCCTCGCTCGCGCCGCTGGCGGTGCCCGGCAGCACCGATTGGGTGGCCATGGCGGTGTGGCTCACGCTGATGTCGGGGGCCATCCAGATGGTGTTGGGCGCGGGCCGTTTCGGCTGGCTGCTGCGGCTGGTGAATTCGCCGGTGCTGATCGGCTTCACCCAAGGCGCGGCGGTGCTGATTGCCATCTCGCAGTTGCCGGCGCTGCTCGGGTTCACGGGCCGCACCATTGCCCAGGTATTGCGGGGCGGACCACTGCCCGACATGGTGGCCATTGCCTTCGGGCTCGGCAGCATCGCCGTGCTGTGGCTCGGCAAGCGCCTGGCGCCGCGCTTCCCGACCACCATGGCGCTGGTGGCAGGTGCCGCGGCCATCAGCTGGACCATCAACTACGCGCTGCGCGGCGGTGCGGTGGTGGGCAGCTTGCCCTCGGGCCTGCCCTCCTTCTACTGGCCAGGGCTGCTGCCCTTGAACACGTTCAGCGCGCTGGTCTTGCCCGCGCTGATGATCACGCTGGTGAGCTTTCTGGAGACCGCATCGAGCGCCAAGGTCGACAACGCGCGCGCGGGCACCCTCTGGAACGAAAACCAGGACCTGATCGGCCAGGGCCTCGCCAAGCTGGCTTCGGGCTTCTCGGGTTCCTTTCCCACCAGCTCGTCGTTCTCGCGCTCGGCCATCACGCTGTACGCGGGCGCGCAGACCGGCTGGGCCACGCTGTTCAGCGTGATCGTGGTGGCCGGCGCGCTGCTTTGGCTGATGCCGCTGCTCTATCACGTGCCGCAGGCGGTGCTGGCGGCGGTGGTGGTCACGGCCATTCTGGGGCTGGTCAAGCCGGCGAGTTTTGTTGCGCTGTGGCGCGTGTCGCGCATCGAGGCGGGCGTTGCGTTCGGTACCTTCGTGCTGACGATTGCCACGGCGCCCAGCATCTACTGGGGCGTGCTGGGCGGGCTGCTCGCGAGCCTGGCGCACTACATGTACCGCCACCTGCATCCGCGCATCATCGAGGTGGGCCTGCACCCCGACGGCAGCCTGCGCGACCGCAACCTCTGGAAGCTGCCGCCCCTGGCGCCGCATCTCTACGCGCTGCGCATGGATGCCGAGCTCGACTTCGCATCGGCATCCACGCTCGAGCGCGCGCTCACGGTCGCGCTGGCCGAGCGGCCGGACCTGACGGACGTGTGCCTCTTCGCCCAGCCCATCAATCGCATCGACATCACGGGGGCCGAAGTGTTCGGCTCCATCCGGCGAATGATGGAAGCCAAAGGCGTGCGCCTGCACCTGAGCGGGCTGAAGCTGCCGGCCATGCAGGTGCTGGAGCGTGCCGGACTGCTCGCGCCCGGGCCGATGCTCTTCAGCTACCGCACGGATGCAGAGGCACTGGCGGCGCTGACGCAGCCCGCCGAAGCTGCGTCCTCCGCGGCAGTACGGAGCGAAGCCGCCGCCTGAACAGACGGCATTCCATGCGATGAAGACCACCATCGAAGAACTGGTCGCGTTTCGCGCCGTGGTGGACACCGGTTCCATTACCGCGGCAGCCGAGCAACTCTCGCAGACGGTGTCGGGCATCAGCCGCGCCCTGAGCCGGCTCGAGCAGAAGCTGGAAACCACGCTGCTGCGGCGAACCACGCGGCGGCTCGAGCTCACGGAAGAAGGCGCCGCCTTCTTGCTGCGTACGCGTGCCATCCTCGACGCCATCGACGAAGCCGAAGAGCAGCTTGCCGCGCGGCGCCAGCAGCCCGCCGGACGCTTGCGGGTGAACGCGGCCTCGCCTTTCATGCTGCACGCCATCGTGCCGCTGGTGCCGGAGTTCCGGCGGCTGTTTCCGCAGATCAGCCTGGAGCTGGACACCGACGACCTGCCCATCGACCTGCTGGAGCGCCGCACCGACATTGCGATCCGCATCGGGCCGCTGCGCGACTCCACACTGCACGCCCGCCCGCTCGGCACGCACAGGCTGCGCGTGCTCGCAAGCCCGGCCTACCTGGAAGCGCACGGAAAGCCGCGAAAGGTGACAGACCTGGGCGGCCACGCTCTGCTGGGCTTTACGCAGCCCGAATCGCTCAACCGGTGGCCGCTGCGCGGCGCGCATGGCGACGAGTGGACCATCACGCCCACGCTCGCGGCGTCGAGCGGTGAAACGCTGCGTCAGCTGGCCCTGGCGGGCACGGGCATCGTCTGCCTGTCGGACTTCATGACCGGCGCCGATCGCGCAAGCGGTGCACTGGTGCAAGTGCTGCCCAAAGAAACGGTCGACGTGCGCCAGCCGGTCAACGCGGTGTACTACCGCAACACGCAGCTGTCGGCGCGGATCACTTCGTTCCTCGATTTTCTTTCGCAGCGCATGGCCTGACGAAGCTCAGCGCGCCAGGGCAAAGGGCTCGACCGAAGCCGACTTGATCTCGTAGCCGCTCACGCCCATGTCCGCCGAGGAATAACGCGCCGCCTTGAGCAGCCCGCTGACGCGCACCGTGTCCATCGCGTGCAGTCCCTTCACCGTATCGGACGCGATCACGTGCACGATCTGGTTGGCGGGCGGCGGCGGGGTGTGGATGCAGGCACCGAAGTAAGGCACCAGCAAGAACTCGCGAATGCCGCCCTGCGTGTTGTCCAGCGGCACCACAAAGCCCGAAAGCCGCGCGGCGGTGCCGTCGAGCGCCACGTTGACCGGCGCGTTGTCCCAGACGGCGCGCATCTCATCGAGCATCTGCACCGCGCGCGGATCGTTGTCGCGCAGCGATTCAAGACTGATGTTGCGGTAGCGCTTTGTCGGGTCCCAGTCCTTGGGAACGAGCTCTTCCCACTTGAGCTCCTGCACCGCGCCCATTGCAGCCGGGCTGCCGTCGGACGCCGGCCCGCACCCCGCCAGGGCCAGTGCGCCCAGGGCAAGCAGGAAAGCCGGCAAGGCGCGGCAAAAGAGAGCTCTCATGGCGCCTATTGTGCTTGCGGCCCGCGTCCGCCAGCTTAGCGGGGCCTTAACGATGGAGACAAATTGCCCATGGCCGGCCAGAATCGCCCCACCACGACTCCGAGGAGATCCGGCATGGCAGCGACAGGATGGCTGGGACTCACGTCCCTTGGAATTGTTCATACCGCGATCAGCCTGATCGCAGTGATCGCGGGGCTGATCGCGCTGTTCCGCCACAAGGAAATCACGCTGCGCACCAACTGGGGCCAGGTCTTCGTGTGGACCACCGTGCTGACTTGCCTGACCGGCTTCGGCATCTTCCAGCACGGCGGCTTCGGCAAGCCGCATGCACTGGGCATTCTTACGCTGGCGGCGCTCGCCGTGGGGGCGGCCGCCGGGCGCGGCGCCTTCTTCGGCCAGGCGTCCCGCTACATCGAAGCCGCGGCCTTTTCGGCAAGCTTCCTGTTCCACTGGATTCCGGCTTTTACCGAAACCCTGACCCGCCTGCCGCTGGGCGCCCCGCTGTTGCCGGACGCCGATGCGCCTGAACTCAAGGCGATCACCGCGGTGCTCGGCGCGCTGTACCTGATCGGCGTGACGCTGCAGATCAAGCGGCTGCGCGATGGCAAGCCGGTCAGTCCCGCACCGGCCCGCGCAGGTTCTTGATCTGCGAGCGCTGGCTCTTGCCTTCGAGCCGGCGCTGCTTCGAGCCGTAAGTGGGCTTGGTGGGGCGTCGCACGCGCGGCGGCGTGGCCACGCTGTCGACCACCGCCTGCAGGCGCGCCAGAGCGTCGGCGCGGTTCATCTCCTGGGTGCGGTGCTGCTGCGCCTTCAGCACGAAAACGCCCTCCTGCGTGATGCGGCTGTCGCGCAGCGCGAGCAGCCGCTCTTTCACGTCAGCGGGCAGCGAGCTCGCGTGGATGTCGTAGCGCAGGTGGACCGCGCTCGACACCTTGTTGACGTTCTGCCCACCCGCGCCCTGCGCCCGGATGGCGCTGATCTCGACCTCGTCGGGGTCGATCAGGATGGGTGGGCGGAGCATGCTCGCAAGTGTGCCTTCAAACCCGTTCGAATATGGCCGCGATGCCTTGGCCGCCGCCGATGCACATCGTGACCAGCGCGTAGCGGCCGCCCGTGCGATGCAGCTCGGCTATCGCCTTGGTGGTGATGATCGCGCCGGTCGCACCCACAGGATGCCCGAGCGAAATGCCCGAGCCGTTGGGGTTGACCTTCGCCGGGTCGAAGCCCAGCTCCTTGATGACTGCGCAGGCCTGCGCCGCAAAGGCCTCGTTCGATTCGATCACGTCGAAATCGCTCACCTTCAGCCCGGTGCGCTCCAGCACCTTGCGCGTGGCCGGCACCGGGCCGATGCCCATGTAGGCGGGCTCCACGCCGGCGTGCGCATAGCCGACCAGGCGCGCCAGCGGCTTCAAGCCCAGCGCCTTCACGCGGCCGCCTTCGGCCAGCACCACGGCGGCGGCGCCGTCATTGATGCCCGAGGCATTGCCGGCGGTCACGAGGCCGTCCTTCTTGAAAGCGGGCTTCATCTTCGAAAGCGTGTCGACGCTGGTGTCGGCGCGCACATGCTCGTCGGTATCGAACAGCGTAACGCCCTTGCGTGTTTTTACCTCCACCGGAACGATCTGCTCCTTGAAACGTCCCGCGGCAATGGCGGCGGCTGCGCGCTGCTGACTGGCCACGGCCAGCTCATCCATCTGCTCGCGCGTGATGCCGTAGCGCGCCGCCACGTTCTCGGCGGTAATGCCCATGTGGATCTTCTCCCACGGGTCATGCAGGATGCCGAGCATGTAGTCGACCAGTACCGCGTCGCCCATGCGCGCGCCGTAGCGGGCCGAGGTGTCGAAGTACGGGCCGCGGCTCATCGACTCCGAGCCGCCGCCGATGGCGATGTCGCAGTCGCCCAGCGCAATGGCCTGCGCCGCCGACACGATGGCCTGCAGGCCCGAGCCGCAAAGGCGGTTGACGTTGAAGGCCGGCGTCTCGATGGGGCAGCCCGCGTCGATGGCGGCCACGCGGCTCAGGTAGGCGTCCTTCACATCGGTGGGAATCACGTTGCCCATCACCACATGGCCGATGGCATCGGCCGCAACGCCGCTGCGCTCGATGGCGGCCTTGACGGCGGTGGTGGCCAACTGGGTGTTGGGCACGTCCTTCAGCGAACCGCCGAAGGTGCCGATGGCGGTGCGGGCGGTGCCGACCACGAAGATGTCGCGCTGGGTCATGGGGTGGGTCTCCTGGATTGGAAAAAATCGTTCGGGTGGCCGCTCACCGGGCTTTCACCGCGGCAGGCTTTCGGCGCGCGCCGGCGGCCGGGCGATGCAGTACGCCATTCAACAGCAGTTCGATGCCCTGGTCGGCAATCTGGTCGGGCGTGAGGTCGCCGTCGGGGCGGTACCAGCGGCCGATCCAGCTGAGTGCACCGGCCAGCATGAAGGCCGCCATCTTCGGGTCGCAGGGCGCGAGCGAGCCCTCGGCCACGCCTTCCGCGATGAGCCGGCGAAACTGCCCGTCGATGCCGGCCTTGAGGCGGCGCAGCTCCTTTTTCAGCGGATCGGGCAGCGGGTCTTCGCCGATGCGGATCACGCACATGCCGAAGTCCTGCGTCACCACGCTCGAGTAGATGCGCATGCAGGCCTTGAGCTGGTCGATGGCGCTGCCGCCCGCGGCGCGCACCTCGTCGATGCCGGCCTGCATGAGGTCGAGCGCAATCTTCACGCACTCCAGCAGGATCTGGTCCTTGCTCTCGACGTAGTAATAGACCGTCGGCTTGCTGACGTTGAGCCGCTCGGCAATGTCGTCGAGCGAGGTGGCATGAAACCCGCGCTCGTTGAAGAGCTGCGCGGCAGTCTGCAGCACGGCGTTGCGTTTGAGCTCGCGCTGCTGCGCGCGTTTGTCCGCGGGCTCCCAGGGAGAGGCCATGGAGGATGCAATGAGGGCTGGGCGGGGCATGGGGGTTTGTGCGGGCGGGGAAAGTCCTGATGCCGCGCCATGCGGCGAACTGTGACATTACCCGCCAGTAGGAATTTTACGGGCCAGTAGCTTTTCTGCCCTGGACACAAACCCTGACCCTATCCAAACCCTGCGAGCCATGCCTGACGAGCCCTCACGGGACGCCTCTCCCGCCTCTGCCTCCACCGTGCTGCGGGTAGAGGCGTTAACGCTCTCGTTCGGCGGCGTGAAGGCACTGACGAACGTGGGCTTTGGCGTGGCCGCGGGCTCGATCACCGCGGTGATCGGCCCCAATGGCGCGGGCAAGACATCGCTCTTCAACACCATATCGGGCTTCTACAAGCCCGCGCAGGGCCGTGTGCTGTTC
Source organism: Variovorax paradoxus (assembly GCF_009755665.1). Classification (NCBI taxonomy): domain Bacteria; kingdom Pseudomonadati; phylum Pseudomonadota; class Betaproteobacteria; order Burkholderiales; family Comamonadaceae; genus Variovorax; species Variovorax paradoxus. Next base: position 2,005,720 of record NZ_CP046622.1, on the reverse strand, counting down.
GAGGGCGAGGACATCACCCGCCTGCCCGCACCCAAGCGGGCGGCGCTCGGGCTGGCGCGCAGCTTCCAGAACATTGCGCTCTTCCGCGGCATGACGGTGCTCGACAACATCAAGCTCGGCCGGCATGCACACCTGAAGACCAACGTGTTCGACGCCCTCTTCTACCTGGGCCGAGCCCGGCGCGAAGAGGCCGAGCTGCGCCGCGACGTGGAAGAACGGATCATCGACTTCCTCGAGATCGATCACATCCGGAACGCCTCGGTAGCCGCCCTGCCATACGGCTTGCAAAAACGCGTGGAAATGGCGCGCGCGCTGGCAATGCAGCCCAAGGTGCTGATGCTCGACGAGCCCGTGGCCGGCATGAACCGCGAAGAGACGGAAGACATGGCGCGCTTCATCCTCGACGTGCGGCGCGAGTGGGGCATCACGGTGCTGATGGTCGAACACGACATGGGCATGGTGATGGACCTGTCGGACCACGTGGTGGTGCTCAACTTCGGCCAGGTGATCGCGCAGGGCACGCCGGCGCAGGTGCAAGCCGACCCCGAAGTGATTCGCGCCTACCTGGGCGCGGGCGATGTCGGCGAACTTCGGCGCAAGCTGCGCGGCGAGCCCATGGCACAGGCGGCCGCATGATGGATTGGGCCTACCTCTTCGAAATCGCGCTCACGGGCATTGCGGGCGGCGGCCTCTATGCATTGGCCGCACTGGCTTTCGTGCTGGTCTACAAGGCCACGCGCGTGGTCAACATCGCCATCGGCGAGATGCTGATGGTCGGCGCGTACCTGTTCTTTGCTTTCGCCGCGAGCTTCTCGCTGCCGATCTGGCTCGCGGTGCTGGGCTCGGTGATCGGCACCGGGCTGCTGGGCGCGGTAATAGAACGCACGATGATCCGGCCGCTCCTGGGCGAGCCGCCGATTTCGGTGTTCATGGTCACGGTCGGTCTCGCGTCCATCCTGGTGGGGCTGGTCGAAATCATCTGGACCGCCGACCAGCGCCGGCTGCCGGAGTTCCTGCCCAAAGCACCGGTGATGATCGGCGACGCGTTCCTTGCTCCCAAGATTGCCTATGGCGCACTGATCGCCGTGGTGCTGATCGGGCTCGTGCTGCTGCTGTTCCGCTTCTGGCGCGGCGGCGTGGCGCTGCGGGCCACGGCGTCGGACCAGGCCGCTGCGTACTCGATGGGCATCAACGTACCCCGCGTGTTCTCGCTCGCATGGGTCGCCTCGGCCATGATCGCCGCGGTGGCCGGCATCATCGTCGGCGCCATCGGCGGCATCTCTTCGTCGATGGGCGTGTTCGGGTTGTCGGTACTGGTGGTGGTGATCGTGGGCGGACTCGACAGCGTGCTGGGTGCGCTGGTCGGCGGCCTGTTCATCGGGTTGGTGGAGGCGCTCGCGGGCTCTTATCTCGGCGGCGAGTACAAGCTTCTCGCAACCTTCATCGTTCTGGTGCTCGTGCTGATGGTGCGGCCGTACGGGCTGTTCGGCACGCATGAGATCGAGAGGCTTTGAGATGGCAGGCTTGTCGCGGCGCATCAAACGCAAGCAGAGGGAGAACCGATGCGCATAGGCACCCTCAAGCAGAGCTACATAGCCGATGCGGCGCTGTTCGACTCGCGCACCCAGAAGGCATGGCTGGCAATCGGCGCAGCCCTGCTGGTGCTGTTCCCGTTCATGGCCAGCGACTACTGGCTCTACCTTGCCTGCCTTGTCGCAATCAACGTGGCCAGCGCCACGGGGCTCAACATCCTCACCGGCTACACGGGGCTGGTGAGCCTGGGCCAGGCGGCTTTCATGGGCCTGGGCGCCTACACCGTTGCCATCATGCAGACCCGGCTGGGCACGCCCTTTCTGCTGAACATCGTCGCAGGCGGCGTGGTCGCCATGCTCGGCGGGCTGGTCGTGGGCCTTCCCTCGCTGCGCGTGAAGGGCCTGTACCTGGCCATTGCAACCATTGCCGCGTCGTTCATCGCGCACTTTTTGTTCGCCAACCTCAAGCTCACGGGTGGCACCTCGGGTCTCTCGCTGCCGCCGGCGCAGTTCTTTGGGCTGCCGCTGGACACGTCGTTCCGCCTCTACTGGGTGATCGTGCCCGTGATGGTGCTCATGGTGCTGGGCGCCGCCAATCTGTTTCGCACCCGCGTGGGCCGCGCGTTCATTGCCATCCGCGACCGCGACATCTCGGCCGAGGTGCTGGGCATTCCACTGCTGCGATACAAGCTGCTGTCGTTCGGGCTCTCCTCGTTCTACGCGGGCGTGGCCGGCGGTTTGTGGGCCTACTTCTTCCGCGTGGTCACGCCGGAGAGCTTTCCGCTCCTGATGTCGATCTTCTTCCTGGCTGCCATCATCGTCGGCGGCATGGGAACGATCCTCGGCGGGATCTTTGGCGCGGTGTTCATGACCATGGTGCCCGAGCTGCTCAAGCTGGTGGTCGACCTGCTGCCGGGCGGTGTCGAGATGACCGTGTTTCTCTCACCCGTGCGCACCGTCGTGTTCGGGTTGCTCATCGTCGGATTTCTGGTGTTCGAGCCGCATGGGCTCGCAGAAGTGTGGCGGCGCATCCGCCGCTTCTTTCATCTATGGCCCTTCCGTAACTAGACCGCAGGAGACACGCATGCCCAAGACACCGAAGCTTTTCCAGCGCCGCCGCGCATTGCTGATTGCCGTCGGCCTCGCAGCCGCCGTTCCATTTGCTGCCAGCGCGCAGGGCAACGAAGACATCGTCATCGGCGGCTCGATTCCCATGACCGGCGTGTTCGCCTTCGCGGGCGTCGGCATCAACGCCGGCATTGCCGACTACGTGAAGATCGTCAACGACGCCGGCGGCATCAAGGGCCGCAAGCTGCGCTACGTGCCCGAAGACACGGGCTACAAGGTCGACGTGTCGGTGGCGGCTTTCAAGAAGATCACGAGCCAGAACAAGGTCAACCTCTACTACGGCGACTCGACCGGCTTCTCCAAGACCATCAACCCCGAGCTTGACCGCAACGGCCAGATCCTGATGGCGGGCGCATCGTTTGCAACCGAACTGAACGACTCCGCCAAGTACCCCAACCAGTTCCTGGTCGGGCCCGACTACACCGAACAGATCGGCATCCTGCTGCGCCACATCGCCAAGGAGAAGCCGGGTGCCAAGGTGGCGTTCGTGTATTCCGATTCCGAGTTCGGCCGCGACCCGATCGAGGCCAGCGAGGCGGCCGCCAAGAAGCTGGGCCTCACCGTGCCGGTCAAGCTCATGACACCGCCGGGCAGCGTCGACGTGTCGACCGAAGTCATCAAGCTGCGCCGCGCCGCGCCCGACTACACCATCTTCCACGGCTACATCCTCGCGCCGATTCCCGAGTTCATCCAGCAGGGCAAGCAGATGGGCATGACCAGCAAATGGATGGGCACCTTCTGGACCATGGACAGCTCCACCGTCATGAAGATGGGCGAAGGCGCCGACGGCTTCATGGGCGTGATGCCCTACCGCTACTACTACGACACTTCGGCCAAGGCGCCGATGCTCGACAAGATCCGCGCGCTGCGCCCCGAGTACCAGAGCACGGCCTATACGCAGGGCTTTCTCACGGCAATGCTGTTCACCGAGGCAGCCAAGCGCACGCTGGATGCGGGCAAGCCGCTGGACGGCAAGAACCTGAAGGCCTCGCTCAACACCATCAAGGACTTCGACACCGGCGGGATCATCGGCACGCCGATCACCATCAAGGGCAACTCGATTCCGGTGGGCCGCGTCTACAAGGCCGACATGAAGGCGCAGAAGATGGCGCCGGCGTCGGACTGGATCTCGCTGAACTGATGGACGCGCGCGCGGCACCCGACCTCGTGTTGGAAGTCAACAACCTCGAGGTGGTCTACAACAAGGTCGTGCAGGTGCTGCGCGGGCTGTCGCTGGCCGTGCCGCGCGGGCAGATCGTGGCGCTGCTGGGCAGCAACGGCGCAGGCAAGTCGACCACGCTGAAGGCGGTGTCGGGGCTGCTGGCGCTGGAGGACGGTGAAGTCGAGGCCGGCCGCATCATGTTCGATGGTGCCCCCACTGCGCAGCTGGCGCCGCAGCAACTCGTGCGGCGCGGGCTCAGCCATGTGATGGAGGGCCGGCGCGTGTTCGAGGATCTCACCATCGAGGAAAACCTCGTGGCCGCGACTTATGCGCTGACTGGCCGCGGCAGCGCAACCCCGCGCAACTTCGACGACGTGTACGCGTACTTCCCGCGCCTGCACGAACGCCGCAAGGGCCTCGCGGGCTATCTCTCGGGCGGCGAGCAGCAGATGCTGGCCATCGGCCGCGCGCTGGTCGCGCAACCGAAGCTCATCCTGCTGGACGAGCCCTCGCTCGGCCTTTCGCCCAAGCTGGTGGAGGACATCTTCACGATCATCGCGCGCATCAATGCCGAGCGCGGCACCTCGATGCTGCTGGTGGAGCAGAACGCGAGCGTGGCGCTGGCCATTGCGCACACCGGCTACATCATGGAAAGCGGCAAGGTGGTGATCGACGGCAGCGCCGAGCGTCTCGCCGCCGACCCCGATGTGCGCGAGTTCTACCTTGGCGTGGGCGGCAGCGGCGAATCGCGCAGCTTCCGCGCGCTGAAGCACTACAAGCGCCGCAAGCGCTGGCTCTCATGAGCGGCGGCGCCCTTCCCTTGCTGACCTTGCCGCAGATGCTGCGCGAGCAGGCGCGGCTGCGACCCCACCGCATCGCGATCCGGCAGAAGGACTCCGGCATCTGGCATCCGCTGGACTGGCGCGGCTACCTGAGGCGTGCCACGCACTTCGGCCTTGGGCTTCATGCGATGGGCCTTGCGCCGGGTGGCCACCTCGGTGTGATCTCGGAGAACCGGGTGGAATGGCTCATCGCTCAGATGGGTGCGGGGCTGACCGGTGCCGTCACCGTTGGCGTGTACCCGACCAGCCCGAGCAACGAGGTGGCCTACGTGGTCGCGCATGCGGACATCGAAGTGATCGTCTGCGAGGACCAGGAGCAGACCGACAAGGTGCTGGACGCCATCGACCAGTTACCGCGCCTGCGCAGGATCGTGGTGATCGAGACGAAGGGCCTGGCGAGCTACCCGCCCGAAGTTCGTGCGCTCATCTCGACCTTTGCGGAAGTCGAGCAGGCCGGCGCCGAGGCCGAGGCGCGCGACGGCACCGCACTTGTCGACGCCGCGCTCGCGCGCCAGACGCTCGCCGACATCGGCCTGATGATCTACACCTCGGGCTCCACCGGCAAACCCAAGGGCGCGATGATCTCGTACCGCAACATCCGTGGCGTGGTGCCCGGCATCGTCGAGCGGCTGGCGCTGGACGGCGACACCATGCACCTTTCGTACCTGCCGCTGTGCCACGTGGCCGAGCAGATGCTCACGGCCTTTGTGCCGCTCTACCTGGGCTCGCAGGTGAACTTCGGCGAATCGATCCGCACCGTGCAGGAAGACCTTCGCGAAGTCGCGCCCACCATGTTCCTGGGCGTGCCACGCATCTGGGAAAAGCTGCACGCCGGCATCAGCATCAAGATGCAGGAGGCCGGCCGGCTGCAGCGTGCGCTGTTCAGCCGTGCGATTGCCGCCTGCGCGCCGCTTGCCGAAAAGCCGCGCAACACATGGACCGTGGCCGAGCGCGGCCGCTTCGCGCTGCACTACTGGACGGTGCTGCGCGCGCTGCAGAACTTCATCGGCCTGCGCCGCGCGCGCATTGCGCTCACCGGCGCGGCGCCGATTCCGCCCGACGTGGTGCGCTTCTTTCGCACGCTGGGCGTGCCGCTGGTGGAGGTGTACGGGCTCACCGAATCGACCGGCATGATTGCGGGCCATTGCCGCGATGCCGTGAAAGTCGGCACCGTCGGCGTGCCCACGCTGGGCACCGAACACCGCATCGGCGAAGCGGGCGAGTTGCTGGTGCGCGGCGACATGGTGTTCGAGGGCTACTACAAGAACCCCGAGGCCACCGCCGCTTCCATACGCGACGGCTGGCTGTACACAGGCGACGTGGTGCGGCAAGAAGACGGCCAGCTGCGCATCGTCGACCGGCTCAAGGACATCATGATCACGGCCGGCGGCAAGAACCTCACGCCCTCGGAAATCGAGAACACCATGAAGGGCAGCCCTTTCATCAAGGAATGCATCGTGGTGGCGGACGGACGCAAGTTTGTCGGCGCGCTGCTGCAGATCGACTATGAAACCGTGGGCAAGTGGGCCGAGGCGGAGCGCATCCCGTTCACGCATTTCCGCTCGCTGGTGGAAGAGCCGCGCGTACGCGCGCTCATCGAATCCGAAGTTTCACGCGGCAACGACAAGCTCGCGCAGGTGTCGCAGATCCGGCGTTTTCACCTGCTCACAAAAGAGTTGGACCACGACGACGGCGAAGTCACCGCAACCATGAAGGTGCGGCGATCCAGCATCTACAAGGCTTACGCGGACGAAATCGAGGCGCTGTACCGCGCCTGACCGGTGCCGGACGGCTTACTCGCCGCGAGCGGGCCTGGCCCGCACGTCGGTCACATCGCCGGCCGGGCGCAGCGACAGCGGGCTGCGCGCCGATTCGCCGCGTGCGCGCGCATTGGCAACATCCGACGCAGTCGGCTCCGGCGGCTGTGCCGCATTGCGAAAACGCTCGAAGCCCGAGCGCGGGTTGAAGCGCCCGCCCATCGAGGCCATCCAGGGCGTCACGGGCTTGCCCGTGATCCGGCCCCAGGCGTAGCGCACGCCCCACACAGCAGCCAGCAATGTGACGGCGACCGCCAGGCTGGCCGCGAAAACCAACCCCAGGAGCAGAAGAATGACGCGAAAAATGAAGTTCATCATCCGACTTTAGGCCGCAACGGCCTCCGATGGTTCCCCGGCCTTCGTAAACGAAAAATGGCCAGGGTTCCGGATCGGGTCGGTATTGACTTCGATCGTGTCCTTCGGCCCGAAGCTGCCGTCGAGCAGCAGCTTCGAGAGCGGGTTCTCGATGCGTTGCTGGATGGCGCGCTTCAGCGGACGCGCGCCGAACACCGGGTCGAAGCCGACCTTGGCAATCTCGGCCAGCGCCGCCGGCGAAACCTCGAGGGTCAGGTCCATCTTGGCGAGGCGCGCCTGCAGCACCTTGAGCTGGATCGCGGCGATCGATTCGATGTTCTTCGCGTCGAGCGCATGGAACACGACCGTCTCGTCGATGCGGTTCAGGAACTCGGGGCGGAAGTGATTCCGCAGCTCGTCCCACACCGCTTCCTTGATGTCTTCGGCCGGCTGGCCCACCATCGACTGGATGATGGGCGAGCCGATGTTGCTCGTCATCACGATCACGGTGTTCTTGAAGTCCACCGTGCGGCCCTGGCCGTCGGTCAGGCGGCCATCGTCCAGCACCTGCAGCAGCACGTTGAACACGTCAGGGTGCGCCTTCTCGACCTCGTCGAGCAGCACCACGCTGTAGGGCTTGCGGCGCACGGCCTCCGTGAGGTAGCCGCCCTCTTCATAGCCCACGTAGCCCGGCGGCGCGCCGATGAGGCGGGCAACCGAATGCTTCTCCATGAACTCGCTCATATCGATGCGGATGAGATGGTCTTCGCTGTCGAACAGGAAGCCCGCGAGCGCCTTGCAGAGCTCGGTCTTGCCCACGCCCGTGGGGCCCAGGAACAGGAACGAGCCGGTCGGCCGGTTCGGATCACTCAAGCCCGAACGCGAGCGGCGGATGGCGTTGGCCACCGCGCCAATGGCTTCGTCCTGCCCCACCACGCGTTCGTGCAGCTTGTCTTCCATCACGAGCAGCTTGTCGCGTTCGCCCTGCATCAGCTTGGCGACCGGGATGCCGGTGGCGCGCGCCACGACCTCGGCAATTTCTTCCGATCCCACCTGAGTGCGCAGCAGCGTGGGCGCGCTCGACTTGCCCTTGTTCGCTTCGCTTTCCTCGGCCTCGCGCAGGCGCTTTTCCAGCGCCGGCAGCTGGCCGTATTGCAGCTCGGCGAGCTTGTTGAAGTCGCCCTTGCGCTTCCACTCCTCGATCTCGAACTTGATCTTGTCGATGTCTTCGCGGATCTTCGCGCTGCCTTGCGCCTGCGCCTTCTCGGCCTGCCAGATCTCGTCGTAATCAGCAATCTCCTTCTGCAGGCGCGCAATCTCGTCCTCAATCAGGCCGAAGCGCTTCTGCGAAGCCTCGTCCTTTTCGCGGCGCACGGCTTCGCGCTCGATCTGCAGCTGGATCAGGCGACGGTCGAGGCGGTCCATCACCTCGGGCTTGGAGTCCATCTCGATCTTGATCTTGGCCGCGGCCTCGTCGATCAGGTCGATGGCCTTGTCGGGCAGGAAGCGGTCGGTGATGTAGCGGTCGCTCAGCTCCGCAGCGGCCACGATGGCCGGGTCGGTGATCTGCACGCCGTGGTGCACTTCGTACTTTTCCTGCAGGCCGCGCAGGATGGCGATGGTGGCTTCGACGCTCGGCTCGCCCACGATGATCTTCTGGAAACGGCGCTCCAGCGCGGCGTCCTTCTCGATGTACTTGCGGTATTCGTCGAGCGTGGTGGCGCCCACGCAATGCAGCTCGCCGCGCGCGAGCGCGGGCTTGAGCATGTTGCCGGCGTCCATGGCGCCTTCGGCCTTGCCGGCGCCAACCATGGTGTGCAGCTCGTCGATGAAGACGATGGTCTGGCCTTCGTCCTTGGCGAGTTCGTTCAGCACGGTCTTCAGGCGTTCTTCGAACTCGCCGCGGAACTTGGCACCTGCCAGCAGCGCGGCCATGTCGAGCGACAGCACCCGCTTGCCCTTCAGCGACTCGGGCACCTCGCCCGCGACGATGCGCTGTGCCAGGCCCTCGACGATGGCCGTCTTGCCCACGCCGGGCTCACCAATGAGCACGGGGTTGTTCTTGGTACGGCGCTGCAGCACCTGGATGGCGCGGCGGATTTCCTCGTCGCGGCCGATGACCGGGTCGAGCTTGCCCAGCCGGGCACGCTCGGTCAGGTCGAGGCAGTATTTCTTCAGGGCTTCGCGCTGGCCCTCGGCATCGGCGCTGTTCACGCCCTGCCCGCCGCGCACGGCGTCGATGGCCGATTCGAGCGACTTGCGGCTCAAGCCGTTTTCCTTCGCGATCCGGCCGATGTCCGATTTGCTGTCGGCCACGGCCAAGAGGAAGAGTTCGCCCGCAATGAACTGGTCGTTGCGCTTGATGGCTTCTTTCTCGGTGGCCTGCAACAGCTTGCCGAGTTCGGGGCCGACCTGCACGATGTCATGGCCCTGCACCTGCGGCAGCTTCTTGATGGCGGCCTCGGCCGCACCCGCCAGCCCCTGCACATTGACGCCGGCGCGCTCCAGCAGGGCGCGCGGGCCGTCTTCCTGGCGCAGCATGGCGACCAGCAGGTGGGCCGGTTCGATATAGGCGTTGTCGTTGCCGAGCGCGAGCGTCTGGGCGTCGCTCAGCGCTTCCTGGAACTTGGTGGTGAGTTTGTCTTGTCGCATGGTGGTATTCCTGCACTCAAAATAGGACTGTTCGGACGCGATTCAAGATGTCCGGCGCATCGGGCACGGCTATTGCACTGTGCCTCGTCATTTTTCGAATGGAGTCGATCATGGTTTTTTCAATGCAGCAGCGCCCTCATCCGGTTCGCCGGGCGCTCGGCGTCGGTCTCTTTGTAGCGGCCCTGGGCCTCGCAGGCGTTGCGCAGGCGCAAGGCACGCCCGTCCGTATCCTGGTCGGCTTTCCGGCCGGCGCGGGCACGGACGCCATTGCACGCACGCTGGGCGAAAAACTCAAGGACGTATTGGGCGTGCCGGTGGTGGTCGAGAACCGCGCCGGCGCAGGTGGGCAAATTGCAGCCCAGGCGCTCAAGGCGGCCCCGGCCGACGGCCATACGCTGTTCCTCTCGCATGACCATTCGATTTCCATCCTGCCGCAGGTGGTGAAAAACCCGGGCTTCAACCCCGCCACCGACTTCGTGCCCGTGGCCGGTTTCGCCACTTTCGCCAACGTGCTCGCAGTGTCGGGCGGCACGCCGGCCAAGAGCATTGATGAGTACGTGAAGTGGATCCGCACCCAGCGCGGCGGCAAGGAGACCATCGGCATTCCGGCGCCGGCCTCGATTCCCGAGTTCCTGGTGAAGATGATCTCGGACAAATACAAGATCGACGTGCAGCCCGCGCCCTACCGCGGCAGCGCGCCCATGACGGCGGACATGCTGGGCAACCAGATTACCGCGGGCATCGCCTCGGTGCCCGACTTCATCGAGAACCACAAGGCGGGCAAGGTGCGCATCGTGGCCTCCATCGGCGCCAAGCGCCAGGCCGTGCTGCCGAACGTGCCCACCTTCACGGAGTTGGGCTTCTCCAATCTGGAAGACCTGCCCTATTACGGCATCTTCGCGCCCGTCGGCACGCCGCAGCCGGTGATCGACAAGTACGGCGAGGCGCTGCAGAAGGTGCTTGCCATGCCCGACGTGAAGCAGAAGCTGACGGCGATGGGGCTCACCGTGGCGTATGAGCCGCAAGGGCAATTTGCAGGCCGCGTGCGCAGCTATACGCAGACTTGGGAGCGGATCATTCAGTCGAGCGGGTTCAAGCCTCTCTGAGCTTTCTGGCTCCCTCTCCCTGTGGGAGAGGGTTGGGGTGAGGGCATGTGCCGCCGATGGGGCGCGGCGCTCAACCAAGGCTGCCGCCCTCACCCTGCCTCTCCCAGAGGGAGAGGGAAAAGATCAGGCGTTGTTGGCGGTAATACCCCAGCGCGCCAATGCCGCGTCATCGCTCACCCGCGCATCCACCCATCGTGCACCTTCAGGCGTCTGTTCCTTCTTCCAGAACGGCGCCTGCGTCTTCAGGTAGTCCATCAGAAACTCGCAGGCCTCGAAGCTCTGGCCGCGGTGGGCCGAGACCACCGCCACCATCATGATCTGCTCGAGCGGCTGCAGCAGGCCCACGCGATGGATCACGCGTGCACCCAAGATGTCGAACCGCTTGTGTGCCTCGTCGATCATGGCCTCGATGGCCTTCTCGGTCATGCCGGGATAGTGCTCCAGCTCCATCGAGGCGATGGTGCTGCCGTCGTTGCGATCCCTCACCGTTCCGATGAAGCTGCACACCGCGCCCACGCGTTTGTCGCCGGCACGCAACGCGGCGACCTCCTGTCCCAGGTCGAAATCGGCTGTCTGGATCGAAACGCGTGCATCGCTCATGCCGGGATTGTGGCACCGCGCTAGACTTCGGCAATGCCTTGCCACGCCACGCTCTTCACAGTGCTTTCGCACTTCGAAAGCAGCCGTGCGCGCCAAGGCAGCAAAGCCAAAAAACCAAAGCTCGTCTGACCGGAGCTGCGGTTCCGTCGTCGGATGAGCGACGGAACCTGCAAAGGCCTTGGCCCCCATTGGGTTGCGCGCGCATCGAACGACGGTTCTTTTCCATCGGTCGATTCCTCGAAGGAAGCCTGCGTGCCGCAATCAACACACCCCTCCCCCAGTCCTGATTTCTCGGGCCTCTGGATTCCTCTTGTCACGCCGTTTCGCGGCGGCGCCGTCGACCACGCCGCGCTCTCGGCGCTGACACGCCGGCTCGCCGATGACGGCGTGACCGGCTTCGTGGTCTGCGCCTCGACGGGCGAAGCCGCCGCGCTCGATGAAGCAGAGCAACTGGCCGCGCTCGACACGGTTCAAGCCGCCGCCGGCGGGCTGCCGATCATCATGGGCCTGTCGGGCTATCACCTGGGCAAGACGACGGCCTGGGTACGGCGTCTTGCCGAACGGCCCCTCGCGGGGCTGCAGGTGCCCGCGCCGCACTACATCCGGCCATCGCAGGCCGGCCTGCTCGAATGGTTCCGCGCCATTGCCGACGCCAGCGCCGCGCCGGTGCTGGTCTATGACATTCCCTATCGCACCGGCGCGACCATTGCGCGCGAAACGCTGCTGGCGCTGGCGCAGCACCCGCGCATCCGCGGCATCAAGGACTGCGGCGGCGACATGGCCAAGACTCGGGCCGTGATTGCGGACGGCAGGCTCCAGGTGCTGTCCGGCGAAGACCACCAGATCTTCAGTACGGTGGCCGAAGGCGGAGTGGGCGCCATTGCGGCAAGCGGCCATGTGCAGACACAGCGCTTTGTGCAGGTGCTGCGCCTGCTGGCCGACAACCGGCTTGCGGAAGCTCGGGCCGAATGGCAGCTGCTGCAGCCGTTGATAGAGATGCTGTTTGCCGAACCGAACCCGGCGCCGCTCAAGGCGCTGCTGGCGCATGACGGATCGATGAGCGACGAATTACGTTCGCCGATGACCCGCGCGTCCAGTGCGTTGCGCGACCGCCTGGTGGAACTGGACGCCCGGCTCAGCCGCCAGTAACGGGTGGGAAGAAGGCGACTTCGGCGCCGTCGCGCAGCGCGGCCGCCTCGTCGCTCATGACCTGGTCGAGGGCCATGCGAACGGCCTTGCCGCGTGCAAGGGCCGTGGCGTATGGCCCGCCGCGAGCAATGAGTTCGTCGCGCAAGGCGGCCAGCGTGCCGGCACCGGTTTCGACGGTTTCGCCGCCGGTGGCAAGTGCCTCGCGCACGGAGGCGAAATAACGGATCTGGACCTTCATGTCGGAGATGCGCTTCAGGCCAGCAACGAGGCCAAGGGAATGAACTTCACCGTGTCGCCGGCCTTGAAGGACTGGCTGGGGGCGTTGTCGATGACACCGTCGCCCCACACCATCGACGTCAGCACACCCGAGCTCTGGTTGGCGAACAGATCGAGTCCGCCGGCTGCGTTGCGCCGCGCGCGCAGAAACTCGCGGCGCTTGTCGGCGCGCGGCCAGTCGAAGTCGGCACGCATCGGCACGGGTTCGGGCGCCACGCGCGTGGCGCCCTGCAGCGTCAGCAGAAAGGGCCGCACGAGCAGCAGAAAGGTCAGGAAGCTGGAGACAGGGTTGCCGGGCAGCCCGGTCACGTGGCAGCGGCCCTTCGCATCGCCTCCGGCCCTGGGAATCGATCCGTAGGCGAAAGGCTTGCCGGGCTTCATCGAGAGCGACCACAGCTGCAGTTCGCCAAGTGCCTGCACCGCGGCCTTGATGTGGTCTTCTTCTCCCACCGATACGCCGCCCGTGGTGATGATCAGGTCGCTGCCCTTGGCGGCACCGCGCAGCGCCTCGATGGTGGCTTCGCGCTTGTCGGGCACGATGCCCAGGTCGTTTACCTCGCAGCCCAGCCGATGCAGCAAGGCGCGCATGAAAAAGCGGTTGGAGTTGTAGATCGCGCCGGGCTTCATGGCCTCTGGCGCGACTTCGCCGGGCATCACCAGTTCGTCGCCGGTGGACAGCAGCGCCACGCGCGGGCGCCGCGCCACCTGGAGCCGGTCGAAGCCGATGCTCGCGGCCAGGCCCAATGCGGCGGGCGTCAGGCGCTCGCCCTTGCGCAGCACCACGTCGCCGGAGGCCACGTCTTCTCCGGCCCGTCGAATCCATTGGCCGGCCATGGGAGCGACCTGGATGCGCACTGCACCAAGACTGCCCTCCTGCGGCACCGCCTGCGTGTCTTCCTGCATGACGACCGCATCGGCGCCCTCGGGAACCTGCGCGCCGGTGAAGATGCGCGCCGCCGTGCCGGCCGCCAGCGGCGTGCCCACGGTTCCGGCGGGAATGCGCTGCGCGACCTGGAGCAAGGAGCCCTGCGCGGCGCAGTCGGCCACGCGCACCGCATAGCCGTCCATCGAACTGTTGTCCCGGGGCGGCACGGTGAGCACGGAGACGAGGTCTTGCGCGAGCACCCGGCCGTCCGCATCGAAGGTGGCAACGCTTTCGGCGGGCAGCACCGGCTGCGCCTTGCCGAGCAGGGTTGCCAGCGCTTCGTCGAGCGCCATCAGCGGCGGGCGCGAGTGAGGAGCGGTGTCAGCCATGATGTTCGGGGTTGTATTCGAAGCGGCTTCCGCTGTCGATCAGCCACTGCGCGATGCCCTCGATGTCGTCGAGGTCGAACATGGGCAGGTTGGTAGGCGCCGGCAGTCCTTCGGGTGCATTGGTGGCAATGGCGGTCACAAAGGCATCGTCGATGTACTTCGAAGGCCGAGGCGCTTGGCCCGGCTCGGGGGCGCGCCAGACCTCGATCTTGAGCAGGTCGCTGTGCTTGAAGCCCTCGACCAGCACCCAGTCGACGCCGTCGTGAAGCTCTGCAATGAGGTCGTGCACCGTGAGCTGCGCGGGCTGCTCGAATTCGCGGATCAGCGCGAGCCGCTTGTCGGATGCCACGACCACCTCGAAAGCCCCCGCCTCGCGGTGGCGGTAGGTGTCCTTGCCGGGATGGTCGATGTCGAACTTGTGGTGCGCATGCTTGACCACCGACACGCGCTGCCCATGGAGCCTGAGCACCGGAATCAGGCGCTCGACCAGCGTGGTCTTGCCCGAACCCGAATACCCGGAAAAGCCGATCACCTTCATGACGAGTTCCTGTGGCTGCTAGCTGGTCGACAGCCGAATGCAAATGCGCGGATGCGGGACAGCCATTGCGGCAAATGACGAAGATCAGTCGCAGTTCTGGGCGATGTAGGCCTTCACGGCCTCCACATCGGCCGGAAGCTTGACCACGCGCTTGGGCAGCGCCTCGATGCCTTCGAACCTGGCCGGACGCGCGGGCTCATGGCCGAGCGCTTCCACCAGGGTGGCGGCAAACTTGATCGGCAGCGCGGTCTCGAGCACCACCATCGGCACGCCGGGCGTGAGGTGCTCGCGAGCGGCCTTGAGGCCGTCGGCCGTGTGCGGATCGACCAGCGTGGCAAAGCGCTTCTCGGTGTCGCGAATGGTCGCGAGCCGGTCGGCGTGCGTGCTGCGGCTGCTCCTGAAGCCGAAACGCTCCGCGGCTTGCTTGAATTCGGGTGCTGCACTCAGGTCGAAGCGGGCCTGCCCGCTCAAGTCGTCGACGAACAGCGAACGCAGCCTGGCGGCATCGCGGCCCACCAGGTCGAACACGAAGCGCTCGAAGTTGCTGGCCTTGCTGATGTCCATCGACGGACTCGAGGTTTCGTGCGTGTCGGCCGCCGCGCGCACGCGGTAGATGCCGGTGCGGAAGAACTCGTCGAGCACGTCGTTCTCGTTGGTCGCAACCACCAGCGTGTGGATGGGCAGGCCCATCATGCGCGCCACGTGGCCTGCGCACACATTGCCGAAGTTGCCCGACGGCACGGTGAAGCTCACCGGCTTGTCGTTGCCCGCGGTGGCCTGGAAGTAGCCGGCAAAGTAGTAGACGACCTGCGCGAGCAGGCGCGCCCAGTTGATCGAGTTGACCGTGCCGATGCGGTACTTGCGCTTGAAGCCCAGGTCGTTCGACACCGCCTTGACGATGTCCTGGCAGTCGTCGAACACGCCGGTGATGGCAATGTTGTGGATGTTCTCGTCTTGCAGGCTGAACATCTGCGCCTGCTGGAAGGGGCTCATGCGGCCGTCCGGCGAGGTCATGAAGACGCGCACGCCCTTCTTGCCGCGCATGGCGTACTCGGCCGCGCTGCCGGTGTCGCCGCTGGTGGCGCCAAGAATGTTGAGCTCGGCGCCGCGGCGGGCCAGTTCGTACTCGAACAGGTTGCCCAGCAGCTGCATCGCCATGTCCTTGAAGGCCAGCGTCGGGCCGTTGGACAGGGCTTCGAGGTACACGCCGTCTTCGAGCTCGCGCAGCGGCACGATTTCTTCGCTGCCGAACACTTCGGGCGTGTAGGTCTTGGCGCAGATGGCTTTCAGGTCGGCCGGCGGAATGTCGTCGATGTACAGCGAGAGAATCTCGAATGCCAGCTCCGCATACGGCAGGTCGCGCCATTTCGCGAGCGTGGCGGTATCGACTTGCGGATAGTGCTCGGGCAGGTAGAGCCCGCCGTCCGGCGCGAGGCCTTCAAGCAGGATTTCGCAGAAACGCTTGCGGTCCGGGTGCCCGCGGGTGCTCAGGTAGTTCACGATGGTTCTCTTGCGCCGCCCTCAGGACAGCTCTTCCTTGCGGATACGCACGATCGGCTGCAGCACCGTGGGGAGCGCCTGCAGTTCGGCGAGCACGTCGTTCACCGTGCCTTCGCGCGCGTCGTGCGTGAGGATGATCAGGTCGGTCTGCGTGGAGCCTTCGCCGCCCACTTCGTCGGCTTCGCGCTGCAGCACCGCGTCGATGCTGATGCCGGCGGTGGCGAGCAGGCCCGTGACCTTAGCAAGCACGCCGGCCTGGTCGGCCACGCGCAGGCGCAGGTAGTAGCTGGTGACCACCTCGGCCATGGGCAACACCTTCAGGTCGCTCATGGCGTCGGGATGGAAAGCCAGGTGCGGCACGCGGTGCGCGGCGTCGGCCGTGTGCAGGCGCGTGATGTCGACCAGGTCGGCAATCACCGCGCTGGCGGTCGGCTCGCTGCCCGCGCCCTTGCCGTAGTACAGCGTGGTGCCCACGGCATCGCCATGCACCACCACTGCGTTCATCGCGCCTTCCACATTCGCAAGCAGCCGCTTCGACGGCACCAGCGAGGGATGCACGCGCAGCTCGACGCCCTGCGCCGTGCGCTTGGTGATGCCGAGCAGCTTGATGCGGTAGCCGAGCTGCTCGGCGTACTTGATGTCTTGCGCGGCAAGCTTGGTGATGCCTTCGATGTGCGCCTTGTCGAACTGCACCGGAATGCCGAAGGCAATGGCGCTCATCAGCGTGACCTTGTGGCCGGCGTCGACACCCTCGATGTCGAAGGTGGGGTCGGCTTCGGCATAGCCCAGGCGTTGTGCTTCCTTGAGCACGGTGCCGAAGTCCAGGCCCTTGTCGCGCATCTCCGAAAGGATGAAATTGGTGGTGCCGTTGATGATGCCGGCCAGCCATTGGATGCTGTTGGCCGTGAGGCCTTCGCGCAGCGCCTTGATGATCGGAATGCCGCCGGCAACCGCGGCCTCGAAGGCCACCATCACGCCCTTGGCATGCGCGGCCGCGAAGATTTCGGTGCCGTGCACGGCGAGCAGCGCCTTGTTGGCCGTGACCACGTGCTTGCCGGCCGCAATGGCCTCGAGCACCAGCTGCTTCGCAACGCCATAGCCGCCGATCAGTTCGATGACGATGTCGATGTCCGGATTGGCAATGACGTCGCGCGCGTCGGCGACGACACGCACACCTTCGCCTGCCACTTCGCGCGCGCGCGCCTGGTCGAGGTCGGCCACCATCGTGATCTCGATACCCCGGCCCGCACGTCGCTTGATTTCTTCCTGATTGCGCAGCAGCACCTTGAAAGTGCCGCTACCGACCGTGCCTGCGCCGAGCAGGCCTACTTGAATGGGTTTCATTGGAGATTCGCGTTGAGGATTCGTGTCAGTCGGTCTTGCTGCGCAGGCGGTACAGCTCCAGGAATTTGGCAATCCGATGGATCGCTTCGCGCAGGTCGTCCTCGTGAGGCAGGAACACGATGCGGAAGTGGTCCGGCGTGGCCCAGTTGAAGCCCGTGCCCTGCACCAGCATGACCTTGGTTTCTCTCAGCAGTTCGAGAAAGAACTGCCGGTCGTCCTCGATGGGATAGATCTTCGGATCGAGCTTGGGAAACATGTAGAGCGCGGCGCTGGGCTTGACGCAGCTCACGCCGGGAATGGCCGTGATCAGTTCGTAGGCCAGGTCGCGCTGGCGCCGCAGCCGGCCGCCGTCGCCCACCAGATCGTTGATGCTCTGGTAGCCGCCAAGCGCGGTCTGAATGGCCCATTGGCCGGGCACGTTGGCGCAAAGGCGCATGTTCGAGAGCATGTTCAGCCCCTCGATGTAGTCTTGCGCACGCTTCTTGTCGCCCGAAACCACGAGCCAGCCCGCGCGATAGCCGCAGGAGCGGTAGCTCTTGGAAAGCGAATTGAAGGTGAGCGTGAGCACGTCGGTCGAAAGGCTCGCGATGGCGGTGTGCTTGACGTCGTCGTACAGCACCTTG
This sequence comes from Variovorax paradoxus, assembly GCF_009755665.1. Classification (NCBI taxonomy): domain Bacteria; kingdom Pseudomonadati; phylum Pseudomonadota; class Betaproteobacteria; order Burkholderiales; family Comamonadaceae; genus Variovorax; species Variovorax paradoxus. Next base: position 1,987,903 of record NZ_CP046622.1, on the reverse strand, counting down.
TCGTAGACCTCGTCCGCGAAGATCACCAGGTCGTGCTCGCGCGCAATCGCCACGATGCTCTTGAGCAATTCGTCGGAATACAGCGCGCCGGTCGGGTTGTTGGGGTTGATGACCACGATGCCCTTGGTGCGGGGCGTGATCTTGGTGCGGATGTCCTCCAGGTCGGGCATCCAGCCGTTGGCCTCGTCGCACAGGTAGTGCACCGGCGTGCCGCCCGAAAGACTCGATGCGGCCGTCCAGAGAGGATAGTCGGGCGCCGGCAGCAGCATTTCGTCGCCGTCGTTCAGCAGCGCGTTGGTGGCCATGGCGATCAGTTCGCTTGCGCCGTTGCCCAGGTAGATGTCGTCGAGCGTGACGCCGGCAATGCCCTGCTTCTGCGTTTCGTGCATCACGGCCTTGCGCGCCGCAAAAATGCCCTTGCTGTCCGAATAGCCCGCCGAGGCCGGCAGGTTGCGGATCATGTCCTGCTGCACTTCCTCGGGCGCATCGAAACCGAACACGGCCAGGTTGCCGATGTTGAGCTTGATGATCTTCTGGCCCTCTTCCTCCATCTGCTTCGCGGCGTCCATGATGGGGCCGCGGATGTCGTAGAGCACGTTGGCCAGCTTGGCCGATTTCTTGAACTGCTTCAAAGGGCCCTCCCGGGCGCGGGTTACTCGATGTCGAAAGGCCCTTGGAGGCCTCGTGTCACTGGGGAAAACCTATAATTTGACCACAGTTCCCAGTGCCCCGATGAAGCTCCAGCCCGACAAATCCGACGCCCAGTCCCTCACCGCTCACGGCCCCGGGTGGGTTGCGATCAACAACGAGAAGGTCGAGGGCAGCGTAGTGGTCGGCTCTCGAGGCGAGCGCTTCGCATGGAATTGCACTCGTTTCGAGCAACTCGGGCCCGAGCATTTCGCCCAGTTGGCCTCGCTTGGCGCGGAATTGATCATTTTTGGAAGCGGATCGCGCATCCGCTTTCCGCAGGCCGCCTGGCTGCAGCCGCTCATGGCCAAGCGCACTGGCGTGGAGACCATGGACACCCCCGCCGCCTGCCGTACCTACAACATCCTAGCCGGCGAAGGCCGCCATGTGATTGCCGCCCTGCTGGTCGAACCGCCCCAGGATGGCTGAGGGGGAGCTTTTCGGGGTAAAATACCGGGTTGCGAACAGGCCAGCTGCCCTCAGTTAGCAACGACCAATCCTCCATTCATCGAGTGTGCCCGAAAGAGCTCGATTCAATGGAAACCAACGGAGAAAACAAGTTTCATGGCGATCGTTGTCAACAAACCCATTCCTGAATTCGACGCCAACGCCACGGGCGGCTTGAAAGTTTCGAATACCTCGCACCTCGGCCACGTGCTGGTCATGTATTTTTACCCGAAAGATAACACTCCGGGTTGCACGACCGAAGCCATGCAGTTCCGCGACCGCTACAAGGACTTCGAAAAAGCCGGCGCCACCGTGTTCGGCGTGTCCCGCGACAACATGAAGTCGCACGACGAGTTCAAGGCCAAGCTCGAACTCCCGTTCGAACTCATCGCCGACACCGAAGAAAAAATGTGCCACATGTTCGGCGTGGTCAAGAACAAGATCATGTACGGCAAGAAGGTCAAGGGCATCGAGCGCAGCACCTTCCTCATCGGCGCCGACGGCATCCTGAAGGCCGAATGGCGCGGCCTCAAGGTTCCCGGCCATGTCGACGACGTGCTCAAGGCCGTCAAGGCGCTCAAGAAAGCTGCCTGACAGTTACAAGAAGCGCCTTCTGTGCGCTTTTGCATCGCTTCGTGGGGAATGCCCAACGAACGGTGCAAAGAGCACGAGACGCGTCACGGCCGGTGTGCATAATGGCCTCATGCCGTTGAGCTCCACGACCGCATTCCCCGAACAAAGCCGCCTTGGTCTACAGGCGGCTTTTTCGTTTTCTGGTTTTCAACTCCTGCGAGCGACCTGACACATGCCACTGCCTCCCGCCCCCACGAAACGCGCCGCATTGCTCTCGCCGGATGCGCACGATGCACCCGCCCGCTCCTCGCACAAAGGATCGCGCCGCTCGGGCGAATCGCGCGCCGACTCGGCCTCGACGAGCGGCCCCCAGCCCTTGGAATTGTTCGACCGCAACGCCGCCGAGGCGGTAGGCGGCGGTGCGGAAGCCGCGCCTGCGAGCCGTGGCAGGTCGAAAACCGCCTCTTCCCGCAATCAGGAGCGGAACCAGGAACGCAACGAGGACCGAAATCGGGAGCAGCGGCCCGCTGCCCGCAGCGAGCCCGAAGCACCGCCGGCCGCCTATGTGCCGGCGCCGGCGCAAGTTGCGGTGCCGCAAACCCCAGCCCGCACCAAGCGCGCCAAGTCCAACGGCCCGGCCAAGCTGTTCGTGCTCGACACGAACGTGCTTCTGCACGACCCGATGTGCCTGTTCCGCTTCGAGGAACACGACATCTTCCTGCCGATGATCGTGCTCGAGGAACTGGACGGCCACAAGAAGGGCACCACGGAAGTCGCCCGCAATGGCCGCCAGACCAGCCGCACGCTCGACGCGCTGGCCGCGGCGCAGGACGCCGACATTGCCAAGGGGCTGAAGCTCGACACCACGGGCCACCGGGAGGCCGGCGGCAAGCTGTTCTTCCAGACCGCGCCGCTCGACTATTCGCTGCCGGTCAGCCTGCCCCAGGGCAAGGCGGACAACCAGATCCTGGGCGTGGTCCAGGCATTGCGCGACCAGTACGCCAAGGACCAGCCCGGCCGGCCAAAGCAAGAGGTGGTGCTGGTGTCGAAGGACATCAACATGCGCGTCAAGGCGCGCGCCCTCGGCTTGGCCGCCGACGACTACCAGAACGACAAGACGCTGGAAGACGGCGACCTGCTCTACGCAGGCTCGCTCGCGCTGCCGGCGGACTTCTGGACGCGCCAAAGCAAGACCGTCGAGAGCTGGCAAAGCGGCAGCAGCACCTTCTACCGCATCAGCGGCCCGCTGGTGCCCAACCTGTACATCAACCAGTTCGTGTACTTCGAGGCGCCGGGCGAGCCGAGCATGTACGCCCGGGTCACCGAAATCCGCGACAAGACCGCGGTGTTCAAGACACTGAAGGACTACAGCTCGGGCAAGAACGCGGTGTGGGGCGTGAACACGCGCAACCGCGAGCAGAACTTCGCGATGAACCTGCTGATGGACCCGGAGGTCGACTTCGTCACCCTCACCGGCACCGCCGGTACCGGCAAGACGCTGATGGCGCTGGCCTCGGGCCTGACGCAGGTGCTCGACGACCGCCGCTACACCGAGATCATCATGACCCGCGCCACGGTGAGCGTGGGCGAGGACATCGGCTTCCTGCCCGGCACCGAGGAAGAAAAAATGGGCCCCTGGATGGGCGCGCTCGATGACAACCTCGAGTTTCTGGCGAAGGGTGACGGCGGCGGCGCCGGCGAATGGGGCCGCGCGGCCACCAACGAGCTGATCCGCAGCCGTATCAAGGTCAAGAGCATGAACTTCATGCGCGGCCGCACCTTCCTGAACAAGTACGTGATCATCGACGAAGCGCAGAACCTCACGCCCAAGCAGATGAAGACGCTGATCACCCGGGCCGGCCCGGGCACCAAGATCATCTGCATGGGCAACCTCGCGCAGATCGATACGCCGTACCTCACGGAAGGCTCTTCGGGCCTGACCTTCGCGGTCGACAAGTTCAAGGGCTGGCCGCACGGCGGCCACATCACGCTGGCGCGCGGCGAGCGTTCGCGGCTGGCCGACTTCGCGAGCGACGTGCTCTAAGCCGCCTTCCCGCGACCGCCGATCAATCAAGGCCCGCGCATGCTCCGAGGAGCATCAGCGGGCTTTTTTTCGTTCGTGGTGACAGCCTCCTGACACGACGTTGTCAGGAGCCTGTCCGCACCATCGAGGCTCCTTCAACGCACAAACGAAAGAGAGCACTTCATGCAAAACGCCATCAGCTGGTTCGAGATTCCGGTCGCCGACATCGACCGCGCCCAAGCCTTCTACGAAACCGTTCTTGGCCGCACGCTGCGCCGGCAGGAGTTCGGCGGTGAAACGCTCGCCGTCTTTCCCTACGACAATCCGGCCACGGGCGGTGCCCTGCAGGCCGGCGCGAACGCCAGCGCACGCGCAGGCAGCGGCATTCGCATCTACCTCGACTGCATGCCGAGCATCGATGCGGTGCTTTCCCGCGTCGAGGCGGCCGGCGGCCAGATCGTGGCGCCCAAATCGGCACTGCCCGAGGGCATGGGCTTCATCGCCCATCTGCGCGATACCGAGGGCAACGAAGTCGGCCTTCATGCCCTTGCATGATTGGCGAGCAGCAGCGCTTCGCACCACGGCCTCAACAACATCAAGACATCATTCATGCAGGAGAAGAAACAGATGGAACCGGTCCGCCAGCATCATGGCGAATTTCAGGTCGCAGGGCTCATGGTCCGCACCACCAACAGCGAAGAGAACGACGCGGCCACGGCCCGCATCGGCCCGTTGTGGAATCGCTTCTTCGGGGAAGAGACCTACCGCTCGACGCCCCACCGCACGCAAGACGCCCGCATCTTCGGCGTGTACTCCGGCTACGAGTCCGACGCCCATGGCGCCTTCGACGTGACTGTGGGTGTGGCCGTCTCGGACGGAGCAGCGGCAGTCGGCATCGAAGCCGGCGACTACCTCGTCTTCTCAGGCCAGGGCGAAATGCCGCACATGGTGATCGATACCTGGCAGCGCATCTGGCAGTATTTCGAGGCAAACCCCACAATCACGCGCCGCTACCGCAGCGATTTCGAAGCGTACGACGGGCCTGACAAAGTGGCGATCCACATCGGAGTTTCATGAGCACCAAGAAGAGCTGGCGCGACAGGCTCGCCGGCTACCCTCACCTGCCGAACGTCAAGGAGATTCCTCCACCCCTGCGCAAGCGGCACGGCGAGGGCACCATTGCGACGCCCTCACCCCGCGAGGTCGAAGAAGCGATGCGGGAAGTTCCTGAAGGCCGGCTCGCCACCGTCTTTGGCATTGGCGAGAACATTGCCGTCCGCCACGGTGCCACCATCGGCTGCACGGTGACCACGGCAATCTTTGCGCACATGGTCGCGCATGCGGCCGCAGAAGCCGTGCGAGCGGAGGCCGAGACGCCTTACTGGCGAACGCTCAAGATCGGCGGCGAGCTCAATGCCAAGTACCCCGGCGGCATCGAGGCGCAAATGACAAAGCTCGAGGCTGAAGGCCACACAGTCGTCCAGCGCGGCAAGCGCTATTTCGTCGAAGACTTCGCGAAGAAACTGGTTCGGACACACTGATGCGCCGCGCTGACCGCCTGTTCCAGCTCGTACAAATCATTCGCGGCCGCCGGCTCACCACGGCCGCCTTCCTGGCGCAGCGCCTGGAAGTGTCAGAACGCACCGTGTACCGCGACGTCGCCGACCTTCAGCACCAGGGCGTGCCCATCGAAGGCGAAGCCGGCGTGGGCTACCGGCTGGGCGCGGGCTTCGAACTGCCGCCGCTGATGTTCAGCCAGGAAGAGGCCTCCGCCCTCGTCGCTGCGGCCCGGCTGGCGCAGAGCTGGGTCGACCCGGCGCTGGCGCGCAATATCGAAACGGGGCTGGGCAAGATTCTTTCGGTGCTGCCGGCGGCGGCACGCGTGTCGGCTGAGGCGCTGGCGCTCTACGCGCCCGCGCTGGGCCTGGACGACACCATCCGAGCCAGGCTGCAGATCTTGCGCGAGGCCGTGGAGGCGCATCAAAAGCTGCGCCTAAGCTATCGCGATGTATCGGGCGACGCCAGCGAACGCACCGTGCGTCCGCTCGGCTGCTTCTACTGGGGCAAGGTCTGGACGCTTTCGACCTGGTGCGAATTGCGCAGCGACTTTCGAGGTTTTCGCCTCGACCGCATGGATGCCGTCGATGTGCTCCCAGAGCGGTTTCGCGACGAAGCGGGCAAGACGCTGGCCGACATGATGCGCCAGCTTAAGGCCCGGGCTGCGGCCGAATGCAAAGCTGAGGAAACAGCGGCAGCTACAACAAGTCCGCAGCGTCAGTAGTCGTCGCTGCTGCCGTAGCTGGCCAGATTCTCGAACTTGGTGAGCGGCTTCAGGAAGGCCAGCTTGACGGTGCCCGTGGGCCCGTTCCGGTGCTTGCTGATGATCACCTCGGCCACGCCCGGCTCCTTGCTGTTCTTGTCGTAGTAGTCGTCGCGGTAGATGAACATGATGATGTCCGCGTCCTGCTCGATAGCGCCGGATTCGCGCAAGTCGCTCATCATGGGGCGCTTGTCGGTACGGCTTTCAACGCCGCGGCTCAACTGCGACAGCGCGATCACTGGGCACTTGAGCTCCTTGGCGAGCATCTTCAGGCCGCGGGAGATTTCACCCACTGCCGTCGCGCGGTTCTCGTCGCCGCTCATGCTGGTCGACATGAGCTGCAGGTAGTCGACCACGATCAGGCCGAGGCGCCCGTACTGCCGCGCGAGCCGGCGCGCATTGGCCCTCAGCTCACTGGTAGAGAGGCCCGGCGTCTCGTCGATGTGCAGCGACACGTTGCGCAGCTTCTCGATGGCTTCGGTCAGGCGCGGCCACTCTTCGTCGCTGAGCTTGCCGGTGCGCAGGTGCCCCTGGTCGATGCGCCCGATCGAGCCGACGATACGCACCGCCAGCTGCGAGGCACCCATTTCCATCGAGAAGACCGCCACCGGCAGCCCTTCGTTCAATGCCACGTGCTCGGCAATGTTGATGGCCAGCGAGGTCTTGCCCATGGAGGGACGCGCGGCCAGCACGATCATGTCGCCCGGCTGCAGGCCCGAAGTCATCTTGTCGAACTCGTAGAAGCCGGTGCGCACGCCGGTGATGTCGTTCGGGTTCTCGGCCATTTCGGTCACGCGGTCGAGCAGTTCGACCACCAGGGCATCCATGCTCTGGAAGCCCTGCTTCATCCGCGTGCCTTCTTCGCCGATGTTGAAGATCTTCTGCTCGGCCTCGTCCAGGATCTTGTCGACCGACTTGCCCTGCGTGTTGAAGGCGTTGGTCGCGATCTCGTCGCTCGCGGACACCAGCTTGCGCAGGATGGAGCGCTCGCGCACGATCTCGGCGTAGCGGCGAATGTTGCTGGCGCTCGGCACATACTGCGCGAGCGAGTTCAGGTAGACCAGCCCGCCGATTTCCTCGGCCTTGCCCAGGCCCTGCAACTGCTCGTAGACCGTAATGACGTCGGCCGGCTTGCTGGCATTGATCAGCCCGCCGATGGCCGCGTAAATGAGCTTGTGTTCGTGGCGGTAGAAGTCGCCGTCGACCAGCAGGTCGCCCATGCGGTCCCATGCGCCATTGTCGAGCAGCAGGCCGCCGAGCACGCTCGACTCGGCCTCGATCGAGTGAGGCGGAATGCGGAGTTTGGCGACCTGGCGATCGGCCGACGGGTCATTGTCGGCATAGGAGAAAACGGCGGACATGGACTTCCCTTGCAACCCTGCATGCTAAGCCGCGCACGGCGTTGCGCGTGTGGACAAGGTTGTGAATAAACGGTGATCTTCCGGTGCAACGGAGTGGAAAACTCTGAGGCACAAAAACAAAAGCCGCCCGGAGGCGGCTTTTGCGGCAGCGCACAAGGCGCCGCAATAACGATCAGGCGGTTTCGCCGTAGACCGTCACGGTGATGTCGACCACCACGTCAGTGTGCAGCGCAACGCTCACGGTGCTGTCGCCGACGACCTTGATCGGGCCGTTGGGCAGGCGCACTTGCGACTTGGCAACCTTGTAGCCTTGCTTGCCGAGCTCTTCGGCGATGTCGCCGTTGGTGACCGAGCCGAACAGACGGCCATCGACGCCAGCCTTTTGGGTCAGCTTGATGGTCGTGCCGCCGAGCTTTTCGCCCTGGGCTTGCGATTCAGCCAGCTTGGCGGCCGCAGCCTTTTCGAGTTCGGCGCGCTTGGCTTCGAATTCGGCCTTGTTGGCAGCGGTGGCGCGGCGGGCGCGGCCCGACGGAATCAGGAAGTTGCGTGCGTAGCCGTCCTTGACCTTGACGATATCGCCCAGGCCACCGACGTTGACAACCTTGTCCAGAAGAATAATTTGCATGGTGCTTGCTCCTTAGACGCGGTGCTGGTCGCTGTACGGCACCATCGCGAGGAAGCGTGCGCGCTTGATCGCGGTGTTGAGCTGGCGCTGGTAGATCGCGCGCGTGCCGGTCAGGCGTGCGGGAATGATCTTGCCGTTTTCGCTGATGAAGTCACGCAGCGTGTCGATGTCCTTGTAGTCGATTTCCTCGACGCCAGCGACGGTGAAGCGGCAGAAGCGCTTGCGCTTGAACAGCAGCGACTGGGTGTTGCGCTTCGGGCGCTTGTCTTTGTTGAATTTCTTGAACGTGGCCATTTGGGGACCTCTTGTCGAAAATTAATTTTGCTGAAAATCCTGAATGTGCAGGACCGGATGCTTGCCGTTGCCCGGTGTCGCGAGAAATCCCTGAAAACACCAGAGACTACCCATCGACTGCGTTGCGAGCCGTTCGGCGATGGCGCCGAACGCAACGGCCTTGAGGGCCGTTTTCACCTGCCTGGCTTTTCCTGCCTCCTGAAGCGTCGACTCGTGTTCGAGCTTCAGGTCGATGGCGGGAAGGCCGGCGGGCGTGTATCGCAAGGTTCCGAGTTCGGCAACGGAGGCTGTCAGCAGGAGCTGATTGACCCCGGTTGCCGCAGCAGCGGCAGCGGTCACGCCGCTATCAGCTGTTGTTGGCGGCGTACTCGGCCTGCTGGGCCTTGCGGGCTTCTTCGCGCTCGACCGTCTTCATCATCGACGAAGGACCGGTTTCGGCCTTCTTCTTCTGGACGGTGAGGTGGCGCAGCACGGCGTCGTTGAACTTGAACGCGTGTTCGAGTTCGCCCATCACGGCTTGTTCGGCTTCAATGTTGACGCACAGGTAGTGCGCCTTGTTGAGCTTATTGATCTGGTAAGCCAGCTGACGGCGACCCCAGTCTTCAACGCGGTGGACTTTGCCGCCGCCGGCCGTGATCAGGCCCTTGTAGCGCTCCAGCATGGCCGGAACTTGTTCGCTCTGATCCGGGTGGATCAGCAAAATGATTTCGTAGTGACGCATGGCACTCCTTGTGGATTCTTCCGTGGAAGAGGAAAAGCCACCTGCAGCGTCGGGCGCAGTGTGGCAAGGCAAAGCCGGCTATTGTAGCACTATAGGCACGGCGTTGGTCCAGCGCTCAGTCGTTCAAGGCCTTATCGAGGGCGGCCGCCTTCTCGGCGCCCACCGCAGCGCGAATCTTGGGCGCCAGCGCCACCAGGTCTTCATAGCTCGTGGTGCCTTCGACCTGCAGGTTGAGCCGGAAGCCCATCAGCCCGAGCGCTCCGGTCAGTTGGGTAGCAATGGGATAGGCGTCCTTGTAGCGCTGCTGCCTGCTGCGCCCCCCAGCAGCAGCGGGCGCGGGTTCGACCTGCTTCGGCTTTGCCGGCTCGGGTGCCCTGCTTCCGGCGGAAGGCTGCGGCGTGGCGGTTGCCGCCGCCTTGCTTGCGGCCACGGATTCGGGCGGCTTGGGCGCCGCGGTCGCCTTGCTTCCGGCGGCTGGCTGGAGCAGCCCCAACTCGACCATCTGGTCGATCTCTTCGCGCGCAATGCCGTTTCCCGCAGCCAGCACCTCATCGACCGAGCGCTTGCCGTCGAACAGGATGAACGCCGTGCGCTGGCGCGGCGAAAGCGGCACAGAACGGTCCTTGAAAACCTGCTGCCCGGCTTCTGTCTTGACAAGAATCATGATGTTTCTTTCGCGATGTACCGCCGGTTTGCGCAACTGGCAATTTCGCCATGCGCAACCCTCAAGCGACTGCCGCCCTCGTGAGCGTCACAAGTCTGGCATAAAGAACACATTTTGATTCATTTATGCGCTGCGGCAGCGGGAATTTCCCCAATGGGGATTCCCGCTGCCTTTCATCCGGCGGCTGCAACTCCGCCTTTTGGTCCGTCAGCGCTTGGCGAGCTGCTGCCAGGTGTCGATGACGCTGTCCGGGTTCAGGGAGATCGATTCGATGCCCTGCTCCGCCAGCCAAAGCGCGAAATCCGGGTGGTCGCTGGGGCCTTGGCCGCAGATACCCACGTATTTGCCTTCGGCCTTGCAGGCCTTGATGACGCGGCTCAGCAGGGCCTTGACGGCCAGATCGCGCTCGTCGAAGTCGGCGGCCAGCAGTTCGAGTCCCGAATCGCGGTCCAGGCCGAGCGTGAGCTGGGTCAGGTCGTTCGATCCGATCGAGAAGCCGTCGAAGAACTTCAGGAACTCCTCGGGCAGAACGGCATTGCTCGGCACTTCGCACATCATGATCAGCTTGAGCTCGTTCTCGCCGCGCTTCAGGCCATGCTCACCGAGCAGCGTGGTCACGCGCTCGGCCTGGCCCAGCGTTCGCACGAAGGGCACCATGATCTGCACGTTCGTCAGCCCCATGTCGTTGCGAACGCGCTTGAGCGCCTCGCATTCCATGGCAAAGGCTTCGCCGAAGTCCTTGCTCAGGTAGCGGGCGGCGCCGCGGAAGCCGAGCATCGGGTTTTCTTCTTCCGGCTCGTAGCGGCTGCCGCCGATCAGCTTGCGGTACTCGTTCGACTTGAAGTCCGACAGGCGCACGATGACCTGCTTGGGCCAGAAGGCCGCGGCGATGGTTGCAATGCCTTCAGCCACCTTGTCGACGTAGAAGGCGCGCGGCGACGCGTGCCCCCGGGCCACCGACTCGACGGCCTTTTTCAGGTCGTTGTCGACGTTCGGATAGTCGAGGATGGCCTTCGGGTGCACGCCGATGTTGTTGTTGATGATGAACTCGAGCCGCGCCAGGCCCACGCCATGGTTGGGCAGCTGCGCGAAGTCGAAGGCCAGCTGCGGGTTGCCGACGTTCATCATGATCTTGATGTCGATTTCGGGCATCACGCCGCGCTGCACTTCGGTCACTTCGGTTTCGAGCAGGCCGTCGTAGATGAAGCCGGTGTCGCCCTCGGCGCAGCTCACGGTCACCAGCGTGCCTTCCTTCAGCAGGTCGGTGGCGTCGCCGCAACCCACCACGGCCGGAATGCCGAGTTCGCGCGCAATGATGGCCGCGTGGCAGGTGCGCCCGCCGCGGTTGGTGACGATCGCGGCGGCGCGCTTCATCACCGGCTCCCAGTTCGGGTCGGTCATGTCGGTAACCAGCACGTCGCCGGCCTGCACCTTGTCCATCTCGCTGATGTTGTGCACGAGCCGCACGGGGCCGGTGCCGATCTTCTGGCCGATGGCACGCCCCTCGGCCAGTACTGCCCCCTTGCCCAGCAGCTTGTAGCGCTGCTCGGCCTTGCCCTGCTGCTGGCTCTTCACGGTTTCAGGCCGCGCCTGCAGGATGTACAACTGGCCGTCGGTGCCGTCCTTGCCCCATTCGATGTCCATCGGGCGGCCGTAGTGTTCTTCGATGACCAGTGCGTACTTGGCGAGCTGCTCGACGTCCGCGTCGCTCAGCGAATAGCGGTTGCGCTGCTCGGCTTTGACGTCGGTGGTCTTCACCAGCTTGCCGGTGGCCTTTTTCTCTTCGGGCGTCGCAAACTCCATCTGGATCAGCTTGGAGCCGAGGTTACGGCGGATCACGGCCTTCTTGCCAGCGCGCAGCGTCGGCTTGTGCACGTAGAACTCGTCGGGGTTCACGGCGCCCTGGACCACCGTCTCGCCCAGGCCGTAGCTGGAGGTGATGAACACCACGTCTTCGAAGCCCGACTCGGTGTCGATGGTGAACATCACGCCGGCGGCGCCGAGGTCGGAGCGGACCATGCGCTGCACGCCGGCCGAGAGCGCGACCACGTCGTGCGCAAAGCCCTTGTGAACGCGGTAGCTGATCGCGCGGTCGTTGTAGAGGGAAGCAAAAACCTCCTTCATCTTGTGCAGCACGTCTTCGATGCCGACCACGTTGAGGAAGGTCTCCTGCTGGCCGGCGAACGAGGCGTCCGGCAGGTCTTCAGCGGTAGCCGAGGAACGCACCGCGAATGACGCGGCCGGATTGCCTGCGCTCAGCTTCGCAAAGGCGTCGGCAATGGCTTTCTGCAGATCGGCCGGGAAAGGCTGGGCCTCGACCATGGCGCGGATTTCAGCACCCGCCGCGGCCAGCGCCCGCACGTCGTCGGTGTCCAGGGCTGCAAGGCGCTTGCTGATCTTGTCGGCCAGTCCGTCGTGGGCCAGGAACTGACGGAACGCGTGCGCCGTGGTTGCAAAGCCCGTGGGCACCCGCACGCCCTGCGGCAGTTGCGAGATCATTTCGCCGAGGCTGGCGTTCTTGCCGCCGACCGACTCGACGTCGGTCATCCTCAGGTTTTCAAACGGTACGACCAAGGCGGTCGCGTCGAAAAGTGCAGACATGGGAAAGCTCCAGAAGTTGAAACCGGTGCTGCATGCAGGCGGCGCGGCACGATCGTTGTCGTTGCTTTGGGTGCTGGCGCGGCGTGCATGGAAAGAATTGGGTCAGGGGAAAGCGGATTCCCGATAATGGCCCGGATTGTAGGCGTGGCGAGATTGCACGCGCCGCAGGACAAGGCCGCAAGAGCTACACCATGCATACACGCACTGTTTTCTTCATTTCAGACGGCACCGGCATCACCGCTGAAACTTTCGGTAACGCCGTGCTCGCGCAGTTCGAGATGAAACCGCGCCACGTCCGACTGCCTTTCACCGACACGGTCGACAAGGCGCACCAGGCGGTACGGCAGATCAACCACACGGCCGAACTGGAGGGCGTGCGCCCCATCGTCTTCACCACGCTGGCCAACATGGAAGTGCTGGAAGTGATCGAGACCGGCTGCAAGGGCATGCTGCTCGATATGTTCGGCACCTTCGTGCGGCCCCTGGAAATCGAACTGGCCGTGAAGTCGAACCATCGCATCGGCCGCTTCAGCGACGTGAGCAAGAGCAAGGAATACGACGCCCGCATCGCGGCCATCGACTTCAGCCTGGCGCACGACGACGGCCAGAGCAACCGCGACCTGGAAGGCGCGGACGTGATCCTGGTGGGCGTGAGCCGCAGCGGCAAGACGCCGACCTCTCTTTATCTGGCGATGCAGCACGGCCTGAAAGCCGCCAACTACCCGCTGATTCCGGAAGATTTCGAGCGCCGCCAGCTGCCGCCGGCCTTGATGCCGCATCGCAAGAAGATCTTCGGGCTGACCATCCAGCCCGAGCGGCTGAGCCAGATCCGCAACGAGCGCCGGCCGGATTCGCGCTACGCCAGCCTCGAGAACTGCCGCAACGAGGTGAGCGAAGCCGAAGCCATGATGCGCCGGGCCGGCATCCGGTGGCTTTCGACGACCACCAAGTCGATCGAGGAAATTGCCACCACCATCCTGCAGGAGCTGAAGCCCGAGCGCCTGACTTACTGAGGCGGCCGAGAAGCCGGCCGCCGCAGCCGTCTTTTAAGCCGCCGCTTGCTCTACAGGGGCCGACGTGCGGATCAAATGGTCGAACGCACCCAGCGCCGCCTTCGCGCCATCGCCTGCCGCGATGATGATCTGCTTGAACGGCACGGTCGTCACGTCGCCTGCCGCAAACACGCCCGGTACCGAGGTCTGCCCCCTGGCGTCGACCACGATCTCGCCGTGCTTCGTCAGCTCGACCACGCCCTTGAGCCAATCGGTGTTTGGCACCAGGCCGATCTGGATGAACACGCCTTCGAGTTCGACCTTCTTCAGCTCGCCCGTCGCGCGGTCCTTGTAGACTAGGCCGTTGACCTTCTGGTCGCCGGTGATCTCGGTCGTCTGCGCGTTGGTGAACACGTCGACGTTCTTCAGGCTCTTGAGCTTGCGCTGCAGCACGGCGTCGGCACGCAGGGCCGTGTCGAACTCGATCAGCGTGACGTGGCCCACGATGCCGGCCAGGTCGATGGCCGCCTCGACGCCCGAGTTACCGCCGCCGATGACCGCGACGCGCTTGCCCTTGAACAGCGGGCCGTCGCAGTGCGGGCAGTAAGCCACACCCTTATTCTTGAACTCGTGCTCGCCGGGCACGTTGATGTTGCGCCAGCGCGCACCGGTCGAAATGATGATCGACTTGCTCTTGAGCGAAGCGCCGCTCTCGAGTTGCACCTCGATGAGGTCCTTGCCCGGAACCAGCGCCTTGGCGCGCTGCAGGTTCATGATGTCGACGTCGTAGTCGCGCACGTGCTCTTCGAGTGCATGGGCGAACTTCGGTCCTTCGGTTTCCTTGACCGAAATGAAGTTCTCGATGCCCAGCGTATCGAGCACCTGGCCGCCGAAACGCTCCGACGCCACGCCGGTGCGGATGCCTTTGCGCGCCGCATACACGGCAGCCGCGGCGCCGGCAGGGCCACCCCCGACGATCAGCACGTCGAACGGGTCCTTGGCGGCGATCTTCTTCGCCTCGCGCTCGACGCCACTGGTGTCGATCTTCGCGAGGATCTCTTCCAGGCTCATGCGGCCCTGGCCGAACTCGGTGCCGTTCAGGAACACGGTCGGCACGGCCATCACCTGGCGTTCCTTGACCTCTTCCTGGAAGGTGCCGCCCTCGATCATCGTGGTGCGGATGCGCGGGTTCTGGATGGCCATCAGGTTCAGCGCCTGGACCACGTCGGGGCAGTTGTGGCAGGTGAGCGAAACGTAGATCTCGAACTCGAAGTCGCCATCTAGCGCGCGGATCTGTTCGAGCACGGCTTCCTCGACCTTCGGGGGATAGCCGCCGATCTGCAGCAGCGCAAGGATCAGCGACGTGAATTCATGGCCCATCGGCAGGCCGGCAAAACGCGGGCCGTGGTTCTCGCTTGGGCGGTTGACCGAGAAAGAGGGCTTGCGGTGGCTGTCGTCGCGGCTTTCGGTCAGCTTGACCAGCGGCGAGGCTTCCGCAACGTCCTTCAGCAGCGACAGCATTTCGCCCGAGGCCTTGCTGTCGTCGAGCGAGGCGACGATCTCGATCGGCTGCGTGGCGCGTTCGAGGTAACTCTTCAATTGGGCTTTGGTGCTGGCGTCGAGCATGAGGGACTCTCTTTCGATAACTTAAAACTATCAACTTGGGGCAAAAAAGCCCGGGAACTCGTGAGCGCCCGGGCTTTCGCGCGGGACGCTTAGATCTTGCCGACGAGGTCGAACGACGGAGCGATGGTCTTGTCGCCTTCATTCCACTTGGCCGGGCACACTTCGTTCGGGTGGGCGGCGGTGTAGACCGCCGCCTTCAGCTTGCGCAGGGTTTCCTTGACGTCGCGAGCGATTTCGTTGGAGTGCACTTCGGCGGTCTTGATGATGCCTTCGGGGTTGATCACGAAGGTGCCGCGCAGTGCCAGGCCTTCTTCGGGGATGTGCACGCCGAAAGCGTTGGTCAGCGCGTGGGTCGGGTCGCCCACCAGCGGGAACTTGGCCTTGCCCACGGCGGGCGACGTGTCGTGCCACACCTTGTGCGAGAAGTGCGTGTCGGTGGTCACGATGTAGACCTCGGCGCCCAGCTTCTGGAACTCGGGGTAGTTGTCGGCCGCGTCTTCGACTTCGGTCGGGCAGTTGAAGGTGAAGGCCGCCGGCATGAAGATCAGCACGGACCATTTGCCCTTGAGCGTCTCGTCGGACACATCGATGAACTTGCCGTTGAGGTAGGCCTGGGTCTTGAAGGGTTGGACTTGGGTGTTGATCAGGGACATGTTGATTCCTTGGATGCTGCGGGTGGACAAAATAAGTGCGAGCCATGAGTATAGCTACCAAATTGCTTTAGTTAATAGTAATGAGCTATCGCTTGTATCGGTGAGAGCTATGAAAAACAAAGGGGCCGTCGGCCTCGCCTCCTCGTCGAATACGAACGTGTATCACCATCAAACGCATGCAGACCAGTGCAGCATGGGATTGCTTGCAAGAGCTCGCTCGCCCCTCTCACAATCCCTACTTTCAGAACAAGGAAAACAATCATGAAGGGCGACCCCAAGGTCATCGAACATCTGCAGGCGCAGCTCAAGAACGAGCTCACCGCAATCAACCAGTACTTCCTTCACTACCGCATGCTCAAGCATTGGGGTTTGGACAAACTGGCCAAGAAGGAATACGAGGAATCCATCGGCGAAATGAAGCACGCCGACAAGTTGATGGACCGTATCTTCATGCTGGACGGCCTGCCCAACCTGCAGGACCTCGGCAAGCTGAACATCGGCGAAGACGTGCCCGAACTGCTGGGCTGCGACCTGGGCGCCGAAACCGGGGCGCAAGCCACCATCAAGGACGGCATCGCGTACTGCGAAACCGCTCGCGACTACGTTTCACGCGACCTGCTGCAGGAAATCCTGGACGACACGGAAGAGCACATCGACTTTCTCGAAACCCAGATCGACCTGATCGACAAGGTCGGGCTCCAGAACTACCTGCAGTCGCAAATGGGCGAGATCGGCTGAATTCCGTAGGGGCCGCTCGGCCCTTTACGGCGTGCGGGCGCCGCCGTCAGGGGACGTCGCCCGGCTCTTCGGGATGCTTGCGCCCGCTGAGCATGGCGGCGACCAGGTTTTCCCGGTGCCGCCAGCTCGTGAAGGCAACACCGGCCAGATGCAGCGCGATCAGCGCCACCAGTGTCCAGGCCAATGTGCGGTGGAGCCATTCCACCCACGCCAATCCCCAGAACATATCCAGCGAATACATCCATCCCGTAACGCCGACAGCCGTTACGGCGGCAAGCAAGGCGACAACCATCCAGCCGCCGAGCGGGTTGTGGCCCAGGTAGCGCTTCTCGCGCCGTGCGAGCACTTCGGCCGCATAGCGCAGCACCTGCGACGGAGGCCGCACAAACTGCTTGAATTTTGCATAGCGGCCTCCGAGCCATCCGCCGATGCAGCGGCCCGCAACCAGGGCCAGCGCCGCGTAGCCGGCCAGTTCATGCTGCCGCAGCAACGCCTCGCCGGTGAACCACGCCACGGCAATGGCGGCGACCAGCGCCCAATGCGTTGCGCGCAGCCAGAGCGCCCAGACCCGCGCCGACGGACGCGCTGGCACTGCACGCACCTTGCGCATCCTCAGGATGGCTGCTTCACCTGACCGACCTTCTCGAAGGTCTTGGGGTCGAAGAATGCTTCGGTGCGCTGGCCCTTTTCGTCGAAGCCGTAGACCTCGTAGCAGCCGTTGAAGTTCTTGATCTGGCGAACCTTCCAACCTTCGCCGGTCAACTTGCGCTGCAGCTCCATCTGCGGGCGCATTTCGTCCTTGGGCACGGCGGCGCATTTGACGGCGTCGTGGTCGACGAACTGAGCCGATGCGGACGTCGACCACAGCATTGCGGCCGCAGCGGCAACGGTGAAAAGAAGTGACTTGTTCATCATGAATGCGTTTCCTGATAGGCAGGCGCCACGCCCGCGGCTCAGATGTCGAGCCACATGCGCAGCAGGTTGTGGTACGTGCTCGTGAGGCCGATCACGCCGGAGTCGGTCTCGCCATATTTGGTGCGAAGGTGGCGCAGATGGTTGTCCATTTCGAACAGCAGGCGGCGCTGCTCGTCGCTGCGCACCATGCTCTGAATCCAGAAATAGCTCGCCAGCCGATACCCCCGCGTGACGGGCAGGACCCGGTGAACGCTGGTGCCCGGATAGAGCACCATGTCGCCGGCGGCAAGCTTGACGCGCTGGGTGCCGAAGGTGTCCTCGATGACCAGTTCGCCGCCGTCGTATTCGCTCGGTTCGGCCAGGAACAGGGTGCACGAGATGTCCGTGCGCACCCGTCCCGAGCCATCGCGAAGAAAACGGACCGCGCTGTCCACATGATTGCCGAAGCTGTTGGACTCACCGCCGTAGCGATTGAAGAGCGGCGGCGAAATCTGCTTCGGCAGCGCGGCCGAAAAGAAAACCTGGTGCCGCTCGAGGCCCCGCAGCAGCAGTTGCTGAATGGCACGGGTTTCTTCGCAGTCTTCCCGCAACTGCTCGTTGTTCTTCGCCTTGGCGGACTGCTCGCCCGCCGTCAGGCGGCCGTCCTCCCATGGAGCTTGGCCCAGAATTTCCCTGGCTTGACGAACCTCGTCGAGCGAGAGCACTTCGCGAATGTGCAAGAGCATGTGGCAGGTAGAACGGCTTTGGCTATTCTAGGAACTCGAGAGACTTTTAGAAGCGCGCCCCAACTGTGAAGAGCACCGTGCGCTTCGCACCGGCAATCGCAAAGCCCGGGTAGAGCTGATCGCCGTAGAGCTTGTTCGTCACGTTGTTGACGTTGATCTGCGCATACAGGTCGGGGGTGAACTTGTACTCGAGCATCATGTCGCCGACCACGTAGCCGGGGGTGCTGTTCGCCAGGCTGGCGGCACCGCTGGCGCCTTGCAGAGGCCGGTTCTCGGACGCGCCGCGCACGCCCCCCGCAATGCGCAGCTTGGGCGTGGCCTGATAGCTGATCCATGCCGCGCCGCTGTGCTTCGGCGTCAGGCCGACGCGCGAGCCCACGGTGCCGGGCGTTGCAGTGCTGCCCACCTGGTCGATGGTTGCCCTGGGAATGAAAGAGTACGAGAAATACACTTCCCACTGCGACGTGAGGCGGCCCACTACGTCGAGTTCAAGGCCCTGGGAGTGGCGCTTGCCCGACAGCAGATAGGAACTGCCTGCAAAGTCCGAATCGGTGGTGCGCTCGTTGGTCTTTTCTGTGCGGAAGATGGCCGCGCGCGTCGAGAGCTTGCCATCGAGCCAATCGAGCTTGGCGCCCAGTTCGATGTTGCGGCTCTTCTCGGGCGGCGTGCCCGCGGTCTGGGGCGACACATACTGATAGGTGTCGGCCGACGAATTGAACGAAGTGCTGTACGACAGGTGGTACGACTGCGTCGTCGAAGGCTGGTACAGCACGCCGGCGCGGTAGCTCCATGCGCCTTGCGACAGATGGGTGCTGGTGACCGTCGGGAACGGGCTGCCGCCGGAATAGCGCTCACGACGATCGCTGCAATCCGCCGTTTGCGTGTAGCCGCGCGGTGCCGGAGTGGGCCTCACGCAGGCGGGGTTCGAGTAGGTGTACTGATCGAAATCCCCGCTCAAGCGGTCGTAGCGCAGGCCGCCGAGAACCTTCCAGTCGGGGGCCACCTGGACCAGGTCCTGCAGATAGACACCGATGGACTTCGCGGAATAGGCGCTCGAGTCGCGGTACACCGGCTCCACGAACGTGCCGCTCAGGCCCGCACCGTCGTTCGGCGTGCCGACGAAGGTGTTGGCTCGCGAGCCCAGCGCGCGTCCGCGGAAGCTGTTGTTGAAGAAGGCGTCGTTCTGGTAGCGGCTCGCCTCTTCCTTCGAGGCGTCGACGCCGGCCAGCAACTGGTGCTTCATGCCGCCCCAGTTCAGCTCCTTGCTGTAGTCGCTCTGCAGGTAGGTGCCCTTGTACTCATCCTTGCGCGGGGTCAGGCCGCTACGCGTGAGCATCGTGTATTCGCTGAAGTTGGCCAGCGTCGTGGGCGCACCGAACGTGGTGCTGGCCCCGGCAGCGGTCGACCACTGGTTGCGGTCGAAGGTGCCCGAGCGCACCTGGGTGCGCAATTCACCGCCATCGTCGAAGCGATGGAGCCACGAAGCCGTACCGTACGTGGCCTTGCCAAGGAGCTTGTCGGCCGTGGTGCCGTAGAAGCTGCCGGGCTTGACGGGCGCGAGGGTTCCCAGGCTGCCGACAGTCGGCACGCCGCTCGCGTTGTAGCCGGTAATGCCCTGCCGGCCGGTCGCCACCCAGCGAACTGCCGACAGCGGAACGTTGTCCACGTTCAGGTGGAACAGCCCCACAGTGAACTCGTTGGCCGTGCCGACGCCCCAGCTGTACGAAGGCGCAATGCCGTACTTGTCGATCTTGGCGCCGCCGTTGTCGGCCTTGTTCCACATCGCGTTGATTCGCAATGCCGAGGTTTCGCCCGTGCGAACGTTGAAGTCCGCCGTGGTGCGGTAGTAGCCTCGCGAGCCGACCGTGGCTTCAACATCGGTCTGGTCGGCCAGCAAAGGCTTCTTCGACACTTGGTTGATCACGCCGCCCGTGGATCCGCGTCCGAAAATCATCGACGCGGAACCGCGCAGCACCTCGATGCGCTCGAGATTGAAGGTGTCGCGGTCATATTGCGAAGGGTCGCGCATGCCGTCGATCAGCAGGTCGCCCACGGTTGCGACGGGAAAACCACGCAGCCGGATGTCCTGGTCTGTCCCGTTTTCGGTTGCAGCGAAGGTAATGCCCGCCGAGTAGTGCAAGGCATCCTTGAGTGTGTCGAGCTTGACGTCGTCGATCAGCTTCTCGGTGATGACGTTGATCGACTGCGGAATGTCGCGAATCTCTTGCGTTCCCTTGCCGATGTTGGTTTTCTTGGTCTGGACCTGGTCCTTGCCCTGCGTCTCGGCCTGTTCGGTCACCGTGATGGTGCCAAGTGTTCCGCCCTGCACTGTTGCCGGCGGTGTCTGAGCCCAACTGCTGACCGAGGCGGCCAGCATCAAGGCTCCGAAAGGAAGCATTGCCGCTTCTCGCGGCATACCGCCTGTCGCGGCGCCCGCCGCAATGACTGAAGAAGACACGGAGCGCGACGTGCGAGCGCGCTGACGGGCGGCATTGGCCAAGATAACCTCCAGAAAGCCAGAAAACGGCTAGTTTTTTGAATGGCTGGCTGGGTCCGACGACACGCGGTCGAAGTGCTTGGCTTGCCGAAATTTGGCTGGAGTGTAGGTTCGAACGTAGTCTTAATCATTCGCACTTAGATTTGCTGTTGCAAAAATGCGACTTCATCCCAAAAGACCACCAAAGACCTCTCGAGGTGATAGTTATTGAAAATGCGAGAGATTCGTATTTATAATCATCCGAACCAAACCAGCCAGCCAACTGCTGCTTTCACCGCCATGATCGTTTGCGTCTGCCGCCGAGTCTCCGACCGTGAAATCGCACGTCACGTGCGGGCGGGCATGACTTTCGACGAAGTCCAGTTCGAACTTGGCGTGGCCACTCAATGCGGCCAATGTGAAGGCTGTGCGCGCGATATCGTTGCGCAGTGCAGTGCCTCGCATCCGGTAGCCGCGTTGAACCGCGAATCGGGAACGAGCGCGATCCAGCTTGCCACCTCCATTTCGGAAAGCAAGGCATGGAACTCTTCTCGGCACTCGGCGGCAGCCTGATTCTTGTCGCAGGCTCGGTCTGGTGGATCTTTCGTAAGTAAACAGTAGTCGTAGCGGTTTTGCTGCAATCGGGGCACGCTCCACGCGTGTCCGCATTCGAATTGGTTGATCGTGTCTGACCGCTTTGCTCCCCCTCCCTCCGTTCTGGGCCTTTCGCGCAATGCACTCATTGCCGGAGGCGTGATCCTGTTTCATGCAGCCGCGCTTTGGGCGCTCCAAAGCGGCCTGTTGCGCCGCGCTGCAGAGGTGGTGATTCCCGTCGAAATATTGAGCCAGTTCGTCGAGCCGCCCAAGCCCGCACCGCCGCCGCCCCCCCTCCTCCTCCGCCTCCGCAGCGCAAACCCGACGTGGTCAAGCCCCCGCCCAGGCCTGTGGCGATACGCGAACCCAAGCCGACCCCCGCCCCCAGCGCCCCGGTGGGCGTGACCGAGCCGCCCCCCCCGCGCCTCCGGTCGAAGCACCGGCGCCGCCAGCACCACCCGCTCCGCCGCCCGCGCCCCCTGCCCCACCGGCACCGCGGATGATCGAGATCTCTGAAGGCCAGACCCGCTACGTCAGGGAGCCCAAGCTGGTATTTCCCAGCATGAGCAAGCGTCTTGGCGAGTCGGGAACCACCGTCGTCTCGATCTACTTCGACAGCGAAGGCTTCGCCAAGCGGGTCGAACTCTACAAGTCCAGCGGATTCGAACGGCTGGACGAGGCGGCGTTGAGTGCCGCCCGAACCGCCCAGGTCACGCCCTTCAGGCAAACAGGAGGCAACGCGCAGACGACCTACCTGCTGCGAGCGCCCTTCTCATTCAAATTGAACTAATTTTTCTCTGGAGCAACTTCGTATGGATTCCCAATTCGGCTTGATGAACGTCTGGAGCCAGGGCGATTTCGTCACCAAGGCCGTCGCGGTGCTGTTGATCGGCATGTCGCTTGCATCGTGGATCGTGATCATCATCAAGGCCCTCGACGTCATCAAATACAAGCGCTTTGCCAAGCACTCGCAGGACTTCTGGCACAGCGAAGACTTCGCCACCGCCCTGAACAAGCTCGGCAAGGACGACAGCAACCCGTTTCGCGCACTGGCGCTCGAAGGCCGCGAGGCGGCTGCGCACCATCGCAACACAAAGGCTCATCTGCACGACGCGCTCGACGTGAGTGACTGGATCACGCGCGCACTGCGCAACGGCATCGACGCTTTCACGGCGCGCCTGCAGACCGGCCTCGCCATCCTGGCTTCTGTCGGCTCGACGGCCCCGTTCATTGGTCTGTTCGGCACCGTCTGGGGTATCTACCACGCGCTCATGAGCATCGGCTCGGCCGGCCAGGCCACCATCGACAAGGTGGCAGGCCCGATCGGCGAGGCGCTGATCATGACGGCGCTGGGCCTGGCGGTGGCCATTCCGGCGGTGCTGGGCTACAACGCGCTGGTCCGCGGCAACAAGTTCGTGCTGACCAAGCTCAACAGCTTTGCCCATGACCTGCACGCCTACTTCGTGACCGGCGCGCGCGTGCAAAGCGGCAGCGGCGATGCCATCGTGGTTCCGCTCAAGAAGGGCTGAGCATCATGGCTTTCGGTACCCAGGACGAACCCGATGAGGTGATGAACGAGATCAACATGACGCCGCTGGTCGACGTCATGCTGGTGCTGCTCATCATCTTCATCATCACCGTGCCGGTGATGAAACACGCGGTCAATATCGACCTCCCCCGCGCCACCAGCGAACCCGAGCAGGCCAAGCCGGAGAACATCCTTTTCAGTATTTCTGCCCAGGGCGACTATTACTGGAACGAGCAGAAGATCGCGGATGGCGAGCTGCCTGGCCGCCTTGCGGCAGAAGCCGCCAAGAACCCCCAGCCCGAACTGCACATCCGCGGCGACAAGGAAGTCCGCTACGAACGTGTTGCCAAGGCGATGTCGGCAGCCCGCGAGGCCGGCGTGCGCAAGATCGGCTTCATTACCGAACCGGACGCGAAGTAGTCACTGAATGCGGCAAAAAAAAGTTGATCGCCGCGATTGACTTTTTATTGCGAATCATTATCATTCACTCATCGCTTCGATAAGGGGAATTTCAGATGCAAGCCAAACCGAACGCCTTTTCTGTTTTGAGTCATCCGTCGCTCGACCAATCGGGTGGCGGACATGCGTCCATCCAGGCCCCGCGTCCGGCACCGATGGTCGAAAGCACGGAGCTTCTCAAGGGAAGCAAGACCGTGGGCATCATGCACAACGGTTCCCTCTATCGTCTTCAGGCGACCAAACTCGGCAAGCTGATCCTTACCAAGTAAGCATCAGCCCGCCCTTCGCGCAAGTTTCATCGTGGGGCGACTCCAGGAGATTCATCTCCGAAGGGTCGTTTTTGCTAGCCAACGGTTCGCCGACTAGCCAAGCTTTTTTTCACGCTGAATACCCATAAAAAAACGCCGACTCGAAGTCGGCGTTTTGCTTTTTTCTGCGCGGAACACCGCGCAGCAAGCTACTTCCTCAAAGGCCGAGCGCTGCGATGCCCGCCTTGGCGATCTGGGCATCTTCGTTCGACTTCACGCCGCTCACGCCCACGGCGCCGATCACCTGGCCGTCCTTAACGATCGGCACGCCGCCCTCCAGCAGGCCCTGCACGGCGGGCGCCGTGAGAAACGCGGTGCGGCCGCCGTTGATGATGTCTTCGTAGACCTTGCTTTCGCGGCGGCCCATGGCTGCCGTATGGGCCTTGGCCGGGGCAATGTGCGAAGACAGGGCCGCAGCCCCGTCCAGGCGCTGGAGCCAGAGCAGGTTGCCTGCGTCGTCAGAAATGGCGATGGTGACGGCCCAGTTGTTCTTGAGGGCTTCGGCTTCGGCAGCCGCGGCAATGGCCTTGACGTCGGCGAGTTCGAGGAAGGACTTGGTCTTCATTTTGAGCGTCGGTTGCGTAAACCCAAGAGCATAACGGCCAAAGAGCCGGCCGGTCCTGGCGCCCTTAGGACCATCATCCATACGGTCTTTGTATCACCCCCTCTTGCAGAACCCTAGAATGCGCCCAACTGCG
This sequence comes from Variovorax paradoxus, assembly GCF_009755665.1. Lineage (NCBI taxonomy): Bacteria > Pseudomonadati > Pseudomonadota > Betaproteobacteria > Burkholderiales > Comamonadaceae > Variovorax > Variovorax paradoxus. The sequence continues at coordinate 1,963,875 of NZ_CP046622.1, read as the reverse complement.
TCAGTGCAGCAACCCAAGGAGCTACTGCCATGAACGACCGCGTGACCACCCTCGACACTTCCACCGGCTACGGCCAGGTGCTGCCGCAGGCTGAGCGCCAACGCGTCCTGCGCAACACCTACTGGCTGCTCGCCCTGAGCCTGCTGCCCACCGTGCTGGGCGCATGGATCGGCGTCAGCACCGGCATTACCCGCTCGCTCACGGGCGGCCTGGGCCTCATCGTTTTCCTCGGCGGCGCCTTCGGCTTCATGTTCGCCATCGAGAAAACCAAGAACTCGGCCGCCGGCGTGCCGGTGCTGCTGGCCTTCACCTTCTTCATGGGCCTGATGCTGTCGCGGCTCATCGCGATGGTGCTGGGCTTCAAGAACGGCTCCGAGCTCATCATGACCGCGTTCGGCGGCACCGCCGGCGTGTTCTTCGTGATGGCTTCGCTGGCCACCGTGATCAAGCGCGACCTGTCCGGGATGGGCAAGTGGCTCTTCGTCGGCGCCATGGTGCTGATGGTGGGCGCCATCATCAATGTCTTCGTCGGCTCGAGCGCCGGCATGATGGCCATCTCGGTGGCTGCCATCGGCATCTTCTCGGCCTTCATGCTCTATGACCTGAAGCAGATCATGGATGGCGGCGAAACCAACTACATCAGCGCCACGCTTGCGCTCTACCTGGACCTGTTCAACGTGTTCCAGAGCCTGCTCGCCCTGCTGGGCATTGCCGGCGGCGAACGCGACTGATTGAATCGAACGAAGGCGCTTCCCGTAGCGCCAATAAAAAGGGCCCTCTCGGGCCCTTTTTTCATGCCAGATCGAACACCGCAATCGACTCCACGTGCGCCGTGTGCGGGAACATGTTGATCACTCCGGCAAAGGTGCACCGATACCCGGCCTGGTGCACGAGCAGCCCCGCATCCCGCGCAAGGGTGGACGGATTGCAGCTCACGTACACGATGCGCTTCGGCGGCGTCCAGCCGTCGGTTCGCAGCTCGGGTTGCAGGTGCAGGTCGGCCATGGCCTTGGCGAGCGCGAAGGCGCCTTCGCGCGGGGGGTCGACCAGCCACTTGTCCGCGCTGCCGTCGGCCACCAGCATGGCGGGTGTCATTTCGAAGAGATTGCGCGCCACGAACCGGGTTGGCGAAAGCGCCCGCCTGGCCAGCGTGGCAGGTTCATTCTTCTTGAAGTTGTCGCTCGCGCGCGCCACCAGGGTGTCGCTGCCTTCAATGCCAAGAACCTCGCGCGCACGGCTGGCCAGCGGCAGGGTGAAATTGCCCAGCCCGCAGAACCAGTCGATCACACGCTCTTGCGGCTGCACATCGAGAAGGCGCAGCGCCTTGCCCACCAGCGCGCGATTGATGTGCGGATTGACCTGCGTGAAATCGGTCGGCTTGAACAGCATGGTGACGCCGAACTCCGGCAGTTCGTACGACAGCGGCGTGCCGCCCTCTTCCAGCAGCTTCACTGTTTCGGGGCCCTTGGCCTGCAGCCACCATTGAACGCCCGGGTTCTGCGCCGCGAACGCCTTCAAGCGGCTGATGTCCGCGTTGGACAGCGGCTCCAGGTGCCTGAGCACCAGCGCAATCGTGCCGAGCACGGTCGTCCCCGGCGCATCGCCGCAGGCAAGCTCGATCTGCGGACAGGTTTCGCGAGCATCCATCGAGCCGATCAGTTCGCGCAGCGGCATCAGCATGTCGCTGACCTGCTTCGGCAGCACCGGGCACACCTGCATGTCGGCAAGATACCGGCTCTTGCGCTCGTGAAAGCCGATCAGCACCGTGCCCTTCTTGACCACATGGCGCACCGAGAGCCGGGCGCGGTAGCGGTAGTGCCAGGCCGGCCCTTCCATCGGCCGCAGCACGTTCTCTGGCCGCACCTTGCCGAGATGCCACAGGTTGTCTTCGAGCGCACGCTGCTTAACCGCCACCTGCGCCGCGGCGTCCAGGTGCTGCATCTTGCAGCCGCCGCACGCGCCGGTGTGCAGCCCGAAGTGCGGGCAGCCCGGGCGCACGCGTTGCGACGATTCACGCCGGATGGCGGTGACCGTGCCTTGTTCCCAGTTGTTCTTGCGCCGGTGAACGCTGAGCTGCACTTCCTCGAAAGGCAGGGCGCCCTCGATGAACACGACCATGCCTTGGGCGTTGTGGGCGACACCCTGCGCATCCAGGTCGAGCGACTCGACCTTGAGCCATTCGTCCGGGGCGCTGGCCGGGGTCTTCCCGGCCGCTTTCGTGGGGACTTTCTTTTCTTCAGTGGATTCCGTCATCCCCCGATTGTCTCAGCGCCGGCCCGGCTTCCCGCGGCTGCCCCGGCTCCGCCTAGAACAAGGCGTCGCGCCCCACGCCGGAGCGGACCAGCTGGCGGCGCATCTTGGCGAGTGCCTGGTTCTGGATCTGCCTCACGCGCTCCCGCGTCAGGCCGAGCCGGACGCTCAACACTTCGAGCGTTTCGGGCTCCCGGTCATGCAAGCCATAGCGGCCCTCGAGCACCTCGCGCTCGCGTGCATCGAGCGCATGAACCCACTGGTCGAGCAGGCGTTCGACCTCGTGCGTGTGGGTCACGTCGGTCGGGTCGCCTCGCTCGTCGTCGGAGGCCACGGTGTCTGCCAAGGTAAAGCCTTCGTCACCATGCGCGTCGCCGCCATCCAGCGAGCGCGGCGCCTCCGCCAGCGCCAGCAGCTCCGCCACCGCCTGCACTTCGCGCCCCAGAAACGCGGCAATGTCTTCCACGCGCACGCCGTCGGGCCGGTTCGCCAGAAAGTCCGAATCGCCTTCGAGCGTGCGACGGGCCCGCAGCACCTGTTGCAGTTCGCGCACCACCTGCACGGGCAGGCGGATCGCCCGGGCCTGGGTCATGACGGCCCGCTCGACCGATTGCCGGATCCACCACGTCGCATAAGTGGAAAAGCGAAAGCCGCGCTCGGGTTCGAACTTGGTGATGGCGTGCATCAGACCGAGGTTGCCTTCCTCGATCAGATCGGAAAGCGGCACGCCGCGGCCCAGGTAGGCCTTGGCGATGTTCACAACCAGCCGCAGGTTGTGTTCGATCATCGATTGCCGCGCTGCAAAGTCGCCGGCGCGGGCAGCGCATGCGGCCTGGTATTCCTGCTCGGGCGTGAAGAGTTCGGTGCGCCGAACCTGCCGCAGGTAGATGGTCAGGGCATCCGCGCCCTCGCCGCCTGGCGGTTCGGCAACCGCAATCGGGTGTGCGGCAGCCCGGCTGGGCCTTGCTGCAGGCGTGCTGTCTAGATTGTGGTCTGCGGCTGCTTCGCCCTTGCCCGCCGACCGGCGCACAGGCAGTGTGCGGCGGGGGCGAGAGGCGGCCATGGCATTACCGGCTCGGCAGGTAGCGTGCCGGGTCGACAGGCTTGCCCTGGCGACGGATTTCGAAGTGCAGCTTGACGCGATCCGCGTCGCTGTTGCCCATCTCGGCGATCTTCTGTCCCTTTTGCACCGACTGGTCTTCCTTCACGAGCAGCGTCTGGTTGTGCGCATAGGCCGTGAGGTAGGTGTTGTTGTGCTTCAGGATGATCAGGTTGCCGTAGCCGCGCAGGCCTGCGCCTGCATAGACCACGCGGCCATCGGCCGCGGCCAGGACCGCGTCGCCGGCTTTGCCGCCGATATCGAAGCCCTTGTTCTTCGCATCGTCGAACCCGGCTATGAGCGTGCCGTGCGCGGGCCAGATCCAGCCGAGATCCTCGTCGCCCGAATTCGCAGCAGGTGCCGAGGGCGATGCGGTAACCGGCGGCTTGCTGGCCGCGGCGCTCGCGGGCGCGGCGGGCAGCACAGCCGGCGGCGTCACGGGCTTGGTCACTGCGCCTTCGGTCGGAGCGGCCGCGGCCGCCACGGGGGTAGAGGTCGGACCCACCGGAGGAACCACACGCAGCACCTGGCCGACTTCGATCAGGTCTGGGTTGTCCAGATTGTTCCAGCGAGCGATGTTCTGCCAGCTTTGGCCGGTCTCGTTTCCGATGCGGCGAATCGTGTCGCCGGGGCGCACGGCGTAATAGCCCGGCTTGCCATAGTTCTCGATGCCGGGAAGCGGCTTACCCGACGCATCGGTAGTGATAAGCGGGCCACCGGGTACCGCATTGGGCGCGCGCGTCATCGTGCCACGGTCTTCGACCGGCGCCGGCCCTCGCGGTGCGGCGCAGCCTGCAATCACGAGCACAACGGCCAACGTGATACCAGCGCACCAACTCCGATTGCCAAAACCCTGCATGTGTTGTTCCTTCAAGCGATGCCCGATTTTAGGGGGACAAAGTGAACCGCCTCAAGAATGCGGCGCTCCAGCCCACGGGCGGTTTTATCGATGACGACGAGGGCCTGTCCGCCCCCCGCCGATTGGGTGGGCGCGACGATGCGTCCGCCCACTGCGAGTTGATCGGTCCAGGCTTGCGGGACCGCTTCGCCACCTGCTGCGGCGATGATTCCTGCATAGGGTGCACCCTTGGCGTAGCCAACCATGCCGTCGCCGAGCATCAGGTGCACGGTGGCGAGCCGGAAGTGCCTCAGGTTGGCGCGCGCGCGCTCGTGCAGCCCGCGCAAGCGCTCGATGCTGTAGACCTCCGTGGCCACGTGGTTCAGCACCGCAGCCTGGTAGCCGCAACCGGTGCCGATTTCGAGCACGCGTCCGAGCCGGTCTTGCGGCTTGCCCACCAAGGCAGGCGCCCCCAGCAAAAGCTCGATCATGCGAGCCACCACGCTGGGCTTGGAAATGGTCTGGCCCAGCCCGATGGGCAGACTCGTGTCTTCGTAGGCCTGGTTGACCAGCGCACTGTCGACAAAACGATGCCGCTCCACCGCGCCCAGCGCACGAAGCACGCGGGGGTCGGTAATGCCTTGGGCGGCGAGCTTCTGCACCATGCGCGCACGTACGGCGTCGGAAGCCATCGAGGGCGTGGCCGGCACCAGAGGCTTGGCTGGCGCGGCGGGCATGCGCCCTCGCGTGGCGGCCGAAGCGGTGGGTGTCAGGCGAACCGGGAAACCAGGCCGTTGCGTGGCCATGCTCAGTTGCCGAGACGGGCGACCGTCTCGCGCCATTGCCCCAGGTTGGCGTGGTCGGTGAGGTCGATCTGCAGCGGCGTCAATGCGACGTGGCCGGCGGCAGTTGCGTGAAAGTCGGTGCCCTCGCCGCTGTCCTTGGCACTGCCGGCGCCCGCAATCCAGTACATCGTTTCGCCACGTGGGCTTTCCTGCGTAATCACCTTTTCCGCCGCGTGGCGGCGGCCGAGCCGGCAAACCTTGATCGGCTTGAGCTCCTCGAACGGCCGGTTCGGCACATTCACATTGAGCAGGAAAGCACCGCCTTCGATCATGCGCTCGCGCTCGATCTGCTGAACCAGCCGGCGCGCCACCTGCGCGGCCGCATCGACATGGGCCCAGCCCTTTTCGATCTGCGAGAACGCAATGGCTGGAATGCCGAACAGGTACGCCTCCATTGCCGCCCCAACGGTGCCCGAGTAGATGGTGTCGTCGCCCATGTTGGCGCCGTTGTTGATGCCGGACACCACCAGGTCGGGCCGGTAGTCGAGCAGCCCCTTGAGCGCGATATGAACGCAATCGGCCGGAGTGCCCGTGACGTAGCGAAAACCGTTGTGCGCCTTGTGCACGTAGAGCGGCGCGGCCAGGGTCAGCGCGTTCGACTTGGCACTGTTGTTGTGCTCGGGTGCAACCACCTCGACATCGGCGATGTCTTTCAGGGCGTCGTGCAATGCGACGATGCCCGGCGCCTGAAAGCCATCGTCATTGGAAATAAGTATCTTCATGGTGCTTCTGGATGCCCCGGATTGTAGGCGCCGGGTGCGTCGCAGCAGGGACAACGGCGCCCTGCCGCGCCCCCTATCATCGCCTCGCATTCATTGCCCACACACGACTCATCCAAGGAGACCGAGCATGCACGCATGGCTTTGCGAAAACCCCACCGGCGTCGATGCGCTGACCTGGAAAGAACTGCCCACACCAACGCCGGGTCCGGGCCAGGTGCTGATCGAAATCAGGGCTGCCAGCCTCAATTTTCCCGATTTGCTGATCGTCCAGAACAAATACCAGATCAAGCCGCCACTGCCCTTCGTGCCTGGTTCGGAATACGCCGGCATCGTCCAGGCGGTGGGCGAAGGCGTCACGCATCTTTCCATTGGCCAGAACGTGGCCTGCCTTTCGGGAACCGGGGGCTTCGCAACCCACACACTGGCGCCGGCGGCGCTTTGCATGCCGCTGCCGGAAGGCTTCGGCCACGTTGACGCGGCGGCATTCATCATGATCTATGCCACATCGTGGCATGCGCTGATGGACAGGGCGCAGCTCAAGGCCGGAGAAACCGTGCTCGTGCTCGGCGCCGCCGGCGGTGTGGGCACCGCGGCCATACAAATCGCAAAGGCAGCCGGTGCAAAAGTGATTGCGGCAGCTTCCACCGATGAGAAATGCGAACTCTGCCGCTCCATTGGCGCCGATGCCACCATCAACTACACGACACATGCGCTGCCAAACGGTTTTCGTGACGCCATCAAGGCTGCAACCGATGGCAAGGGGCCGGACGTCATTTACGACCCGGTGGGCGGCGATTTTGCGGAGCCCGCATTTCGCTCGATCGGTTGGCGCGGCCGTTATTTGGTGGTCGGCTTTGCCTCGGGCCCGATTCCATCGCTGCCTTTGAATCTGACGCTGCTGAAAGGCGCGTCGCTGGTTGGTGTGTTCTGGGGCGATTTTGCCAAGCGCGAGCCCAAGGCCAATGCACAAATGATGGCCGAATTGGCGCAGTGGTACGGCCGGGGAAAGATCAAGCCCGTGATCGACAGCACGATGCCGATGGCAGAATTGAAAGCGGCCTACGCCCACATGGGCTCACGCGGTGTCAAAGGAAAACTCGTCATGGTGAACTGAGCGCGCCGCGCCCGGTTGGTTCCACGCTCGCAATAAAAAAGCCCGCAGATGCGGGCTTTTTTATTGGCCGAAGGCCATGTCGAGTGTTTACTTGATCTCGAACTCGGAAAGCGACTTGCCGGCGGCCAGGGCTTCGGTCACCCAACGTGGCTTGCGGCCGCGGCCGCCCGACCAGGTTTCGCCGCTCGGGCCACGGTATTTGGCCGCTGCCTTGGTTCCGGGAACCGCGTTGCCGCGCTTGACCGACCCGCCGCGTGCGCTGAGTTTCAGATCGGAAGCAGTCAAACCGTATTCGGCGATTTTCTTGCGCACCTCTTCAATGACGCCCGCACGTTCTTGGTTGCGAAGGTCTTCGGCCTGCTTGCGCAATTGCGCAATCAGCTCGTCGTGCTTCTTGATCTGGGAATTGATATCGGCAAGGGTCGAAGCCATTGTGGACTCCTGAAAATTGGAAACGGGGCGGATTTTAATTCAATTCCAATTTAAAACAAGCATGCCGCTACCAGAAAAACCCGGGGCAAGCAGTTCGCGTGCGGCAGCGCACAATGCAACACGCACCTGGATCGGGCGCTCTTATCGAACAAAAAGAGGGAATACAAGGGGTTAAGCCCCAACGGCAGCAAGCGCCGGAAATGACTACGCCGGGACTGGCCCGGCGTTGATGTCCCTTTGGACGCTATTGCGCAATAGCGGTCAGGGAAAGTATTTGGGGTGGCTGATGGGACTCGAACCCACGACGACCAGAATCACAATCTGGGACTCTACCAGCTGAGCTACAGCCACCGAAGAGCCCGCAATTGTAGCGTCAAAAACTCCCGTTTTCGCCACCGGGGCATTCAAGATGACTGAGATCGCGCTCAACCCGTTGCCAATGGGCCCGCCGGCGCGGTCTTCTCGATCTTGATGGAGCCATCCGGCCTTTCGCAGGTGCCGATCAGCAGGCCGCTGGCCAGCGCATGCTCACGCAGCGCTTCGAATATCTCGTCGCGCCCCGGCGCGGAGGAAAACGAAGGCACGCTGCCGAGCGCAAACAGCTGGAAAGCGTAGCGGTGGGCGCCATGCCCCGGCGGCGGGTCTGGCGGCAGCCACGCGGCCTGCAGCCCGGAGTTGCGTCCGACATGCAGGCCGGCGGCGCCTTCGTTATCGCGACTCGGAATGGCGGCCTCGTCGAGCTTGCCGTCGCTCGGCCGCAGCCCCACAACGATCGCATGCACCAGCGGATTCGGGGTCGGCGAGTCGGCGTCCTCCACCACCAGTACCAACGAGGTGGTTTCCGCCGGCAGTTGGGCCCACTGAAGTGGCGGCGACAAGCCTTCGCCGTCAGCCGTATAGCGCGGGGGCAGCGGCCCATGGTCCACGAACGCCACACTGGTCAGGGATATGCATGCCATGCCCTGCCGCATTCCGAGCGTGTTGAAAATAATCTTGTCAAGGCCGGCGCGCACGCCGTGCAGCGCGTGACCTATGACTTCGGGCAATTTTTCGAGCATGGCTTCGGTATAGCCCGGTGCGGCAGATCACCCTGTAGGACGCCGCTGCAAGCGAGAGATGGCCGGAGTCCGCGCCAAATTTCTCGAACGCACGTCCGTTGTATTTCCTGGCCCGTGATGCCGGTTTTGCTCCGCTATCATGATCGTCGCCTGAATCAACGGGCAATGCTTTCCCGCTTCTTCCAATTCACCGCCAAAGGAACTTCTTCATGAGCATCGTCTGGACTATTCTGATCGGGTTCATCGTGGGTCTGGTTGCGCGGGCCGTCAAGCCGGGCGACGATTCCGCGGGCTTCATCGTGACAACGCTGATCGGCGTCGCGGGTTCATTGATCGTGACCTACGTTGGCCAGGCCATGGGCTGGTACACCGCGGGCCAGGGCGCCGGCTTCATCGCTTCAGTGCTCGGCGCGATCGTGCTGCTCGTTCTTTACGGCCTGGTCAAGCGCAAGAGCTGATTTCGGGCGCTGCGCACTGATGCCGCGCAAACCACGAGCCAAGCATCATGTCTACGTGGTCGAGCTCGACGACCGCGTATGGAACAACGGCCGCTTCAGGCGGGCCAATCCCGACTATCAACTCGGCAAGCCTTTCGTCTACGTCGGAATGACCGGGCTCGACCCGGACATTCGTTTCGACAAGCACAAGGCCGGAATTCAGGCGAACACCTTTGTGCAGGAGTTTGGCCTGCGGCTGCTGCCCGCCCTCTATGAGCGCTACAACCCGATGAGCTACGAGGACGCGCGGTCGATGGAGGTCGAGCTCGGCATCCGGCTGCGCGCTAACGGCTACGGCGTCTGGCAGGCCTGAGGCCGGCGCCCTCTTCCGACCTTCCTGGCGCCGGTCGTTCAGGCGTAAGTAACCCAGCCCTCGTACGCGGGGGCATCCAGATGCGGCAGGGTGTTGTACGTCACGAGCATGTGGCGTTTGGGCGTAAAAGCGAACTCCGTCACCGCCGTGTTGCGGATGCGCAGATTGAGCTCGATCGTGGTTTCCGGGCTCGTGCCAAGCACATGCCCAACCGCCGTGCTGATCGGCCCGCCGCTCGACACCACCAGCACCTTGGCGCCATGGTGGCGGTCGCGCACGTGGTCGAGCGCCGTGGTCACGCCCGACAGAAAGTCCACATAGCTCGGCATACCGGCTGGCCGGGTCCTGCCTTGCATCCAGGCGCCCAGTCCATTGCGCAAGAGGCGGAAATGATGGCGGTACATCTCGGGCGAATCGGGTTTCTCGAGCTTGCCTTCGTGGATGGTGGCAATGACAGCCTCGCTGTCGTACTCGTTGAGCCCGGGCCATGGCAGCACGTCGTCGCGCTGCAGTCCGAGCCCCTGTGCAATGCCCTCCCAGGTCTGGCGATGCCGCTTCAACGTGCCCGTGATCACCGCATCGAAGTGCATGCCGCGCTCGCGCCAGTATTCACCCAGCCGCACGGACTGCCTGTGCCCGAGCTCGCTCAGGTTGTCGTAGTCGGCGGCGCCGAAACTGGCCTGCCCGTGGCGCACAAGGTAGAGGGTTCCCATGCACGCGATTCTGGCGACAAGCGCAGTGCGCGCTTGTCCCTCGTGCGACGGAACGCCGGGTCAGCGTGCCGCCGGCAGCGTGTCCGCCGGCTTCGGCACGAGGATCTCGGCCTTGAAGCGTTCCTTCAGCATGTTGTAGTACGCAACATCCTCCGCGGCGGCCACGGATTGGCCGATCTGCGCGTTCTCTTGCTGCGCCTGTTCAGGTGCCGAAGGCGTGCGCGGAACGACCTTGGTCACGCGAACCACCGCATAGCCCTGGGTGCCCAGATCGACACCCACCAGCGCCGGCAGCTTGGACGCATCGGCACGCAGCGCGGCATCGATGACTGCCAGAGGCTGGCTTTGCGATTCGCGGCGCGAAACCGTGACCGGTGTGCCGAAGGTTGCGCCGTCGGCCTTGGTGGTCCAGGCAGCGAGCTTGGCCTCGCCTTCGGTCTTTGCCAGCACCGCGGCGCGCTCGGTGACGAGTTGCGCGCGGATCTTGTCCTTCACTTCGGCCAGCGGAATGGGACGCGCCGGCGAGTACTGCGTCACGCGACCCGATGCGAGCTGGTTGGAGCCGACTTCGATGGCTTCGGTGTTCTGCTTGCGGTCGAGCGAATCGGGCGCAAACAAGGCGCTCAGGAAGTTGCGGCTCGCCAGCGCACCGGTGGCGCCCGGTGCGGGCGTGCGCGCCACATTGGTGGCGGTCTGGATCGTGAGCTTCAGCTTGTCCGCCGCGGGCTTGAGGCTGTCGGGCTGCTGGTACACCGCATCGGTGAAGGCTTCCGCGGCCTTTGCGAACTCCTGCGTTGCCTGCTGCGCGCGAACGTCGCTCTCGATGGTGGCACGCACCTGCTCGAACGGAGGCACCACCGCCGGCTTGATGTCGGTCAGCCGGATGATGTGATAGCCGAACTCGGTTTCGATCACGTCGCTGATGTCGCCCTTCTTGAGCGCGAACATCGCGTCGTCAAACGGCTTGACCATTGCGCCGCGGGTCACGAAGTCGAGGTCTCCGCCCTTCTCGGCGGAACCGGGGTCTTGCGAATTCTTGCGGGCCACATCGGCAAAGGTGGCTGGTGCCTTCTTCACTTCAGCCAGCAGTTGCTCCGCCTTTGCCTTGGCTTTTTCGCGATCGGCCGCCGACGCACTCGCCGGTGCGGTAATCAGGATATGGCTCGCGCGGCGCTCTTCCTTCGTGCCGAAGCGCGCCTTGTTCTGTTCGTAGTAGGTCTTGAGGTCGGCCTCGTTCACCGAGACGTTCTTCTTGGCCGCTTCGAGGTCGAGCACCAGGTACTCGATGCTGGCCTGTTCGGGCGCCTGGAACTGCGCCGTGTGGTCCTTGTAGTAGGTCTCGATGTCGGCATCGCTGATCGTCACCTTCGACGCGAAGCTCTCGGGGGTGAAGCGTGCGACCTGGATTTCGCGGCTGTCATAAAAGGCGTTGATGGTGGCGGCAGCCAGCGCGGGCGGTGTGAACGCAGTGCCCGAAATGCCCAGCAGCACCTGCTGCGTTGCGAGATCGGCACGCATCGAGGCCTCGTACTGCTCCGGCGTGCGGCCGGTCACGCGCTGGAAGGTCTCGCGGTCGAACTTGCCATCTGGCGTGCGGAAGGCGGCAAGGCCGGCGTCCTGCGCGAAGATCCGGGACAGCCGCTCTTCGGACACCGTCATGTTCGATTTGGCTGCAGCGGCTGCCAGCACGCGGTCGCGCACCAGGCGCTCCAGCGTGGCATAGCGCATTGCATCGGAATCGAGCAGCGTCGGGTCGACGTTCGGCGACTGCTGGCGGATGCGGTCGACTTCGTTGCGGTGCTGGGCGTCCCACTCCGAACGGGTGATGTTGTTGCCATCGACACGCGCAACCTTTTCCTCGTTGCCGGAGCCCTGGTAGCGGTCCACACCGAAGAGGACGAACGAGGGAATGATCAGCAAGAACAAGAAAATCATGACGATCTTGTTGTACTTGCGGAAGAAATCAAACATGCTTGAACACTCTCTTGCGACGGATGTCGAACGGCAATAAAAAAGGCGAACCTGTGTTCGCCTTTGCATCGGTGGTGGTGGGTGCTGAGGGGCTCGAACCCCCGACCTACGCCTTGTAAGGGCGCCGCTCTACCAACTGAGCTAAGCACCCCACCGGGAAACTCTCCGAGTCTACGTCTTAGTTGAGCGCGTCTTTCAGCGCCTTGCCCGGACGGAACTTCGGAATCTTGGCGGCCTTGATTTTAATCGCGTCGCCGGTCCGGGGATTGCGGCCGGTGCGAGCAGCCCGCTTGCCCACTGCGAAAGTGCCAAAACCGACCAGCGACACGGAGCCGCCTTTTTTGAGCGTGGTACGAATGGCGCCGATGGTGGATTCGAGCGCGCGCGTGGCGGCGGCCTTGGAAATATCGGCGTTTTTTGCGATGTGCTCAATCAGTTCGGTCTTGTTCACAAGGGCCCCTTGTCGAAGAAATAAAGTTGGTCGGCTTTCGTCAGTGCGACCTGGCCGCGAATGACGCGACGCAAGAAGTGTGGCAGGACTGACGCCTCGGCAGCGCGCTGCCAGCGAGGATTACAACCACTGGTCTGCAGGGTGTCAATACGACACGAGGCCATGCAGAACAGCGGAGCGCGCGATTTTAGGGGCGTTTCGTGAACTCTATTTCAAAGGGCTTCGGCAATTGCCTTGCCAAGATCGCTGGTGCTCGCCTTGCCGCCGATGTCGGGCGTGCGCGGTGCTCCGCTTTGGGGCGCAAGCACCTTTTCGATGGTGGCAAGAATCGCGTCATGCGCCTTCTTGTGCCCCAGGAACTCGAGCATCATCGCGCCACACCAGATCTGCCCGATGGGGTTGGCAATGCCCTTGCCCGCGATGTCGGGCGCCGATCCGTGCACCGGTTCGAACAGCGAAGGCGTGGTGCGCTCGGGGTTGAGATTGGCGCTCGGCGCAATGCCGATGGTGCCGGTGCATGCCGGGCCCAGGTCGGACAGGATGTCACCGAACAGGTTGCTGGCCACCACCACATCGAAGAAGTCGGGCCGCTGCACGAAGTGCGCGGTGAGGATGTCGATGTGGAACTTGTCGAGCTTCACGCCCGGGTAGTTCTTCGCCATTTCGGCCACGCGCTCGTCCCAGTAGGGCATGGTGATCGAGATGCCGTTCGACTTGGTGGCGCTCGTCAGATGCTTCTTCGGCCGCGATTGCGCAAGCTCGAAGGCGAACTTGAGCACGCGGTCCACGCCCACGCGCGACATCACCGTTTCTTGCACCACGATCTCGCGGGGAGTGCCTTCGTACATGCGCCCGCCGATGCTGGAGTATTCGCCTTCGGTGTTCTCGCGCACGATGTACATGTCGATCTCGCCCGGCTCGCGCGGGGTGCCGTCACGGCGCACCACCGGCGCAATGATGCCGGGCATCAGCCGCGCGGGGCGCAGGTTGATGTACTGGTCGAACTCGCGGCGAAACAGCAGCAGCGAACCCCACAGCGACACGTGGTCGGCAATCTTTTCGGGCCAGCCCACCGCGCCGAAGTAGATCGCATCGTGCCCGCCGATCTGGTCCTTCCAGTTGTCGGGCAGCATCTTGCCGTGCTTCTCGCAGTAGTCCCAGCTCGAAAAATCGAAGTGGTCGAACTTCAGGTCGATGCCGAACTTGCGCGCCGCGGCATCGACCACGCGCAGGCCTTCGGGCATGGTTTCCTTGCCGATGCCGTCGCCGGCGATGACTGCGATTCTGTGGGTGGTCATGGTGTGGTTCCTTCTTGCTGGAAAGGGGGAGTAAAAAACTGGAGTGCCTCGGCGAGCACCTCGCCGGGGGCTTCTTCCGGAACATAGTGGCCGCAAGGCAATGCGCGGCCCGAAACCTGCAGGGCGCATTCGCGCCAGAGCGCCAGCACGTCGAAGCACCGGCCTACCGCGCCGTGCTCGCCCCAAAGCACGCGCAGGGGCTGCGCAAGTTGCCGGCCGGCGGCAATGTCGGCGCGGTCATGCACCAGGTCGATGGTGGCCGAAGCCCGGTGGTCGCCGCAAATGGATTCGGCCGTGCCCGCAATTGCGGCGCAGCGCTCGTACTCGGCCAGCACCTCGGGTGCGAAAGGCGCGAGCCCCGCGTGGCGCCCGCCCATCACGCTGCGCACGTAGCGCACGGGGTCGGAAGCAATCAACGCCTCGGGCAGCGGCGGCGGCTGGATCAGGAAGAACCAATGCCAGTAAGCGCGGGCAAACGCCTCGGTAGTGTTCTCGTACATCGAAAGCGTGGGCGCGATGTCCAGCAGCAGCATGCGGTCGACCGCAGCGGAATGGTCCGCCGCCAGGCGATGCGCCACCCGCGCGCCTCGGTCATGCGCGAGCACGCCGAAGCGTTCGAAGCCATGGTGGCGCATGGCGGCAAGCGCATCGAGCGCCATCTCGCGCTTGCTGTAGGCCACGTGATCGGCATCGTCCGCAGGACGGCCGGAGTCGCCGTAGCCGCGCAAGTCCACCGCGACCACCGTGAACCGCTCGGCAAGCGCCGGCGCCACACGATGCCAGATGAGGTGCGTCTGCGGATGGCCATGCAGCAGCAGCAACGGAGCGCCGCGGCCGCCGATGCGACCATGCACGCGCACGCCGCCTCGCTCGATGTCGAATTCAGGAAAGTCGAAGAAGGAAGCAGTCACGCAGCCATTGTGCGTTGCGCTCCTCCGGTCATCAAGCAACAATCAGCCAATTCATACTTTCCAATTTTGCATGAATCCATTGTCGATGGACCGGGGCGACCTGGAGCTGGTGCTGGCCATTCGCGACCAGGGCAGCCTGGCGGGCGCATCCGCCACGCTGGACGTGGTGCCTTCGGTGGTGACCAAGCGGCTTGGCGCACTCGAAGCGCGGCTGGGCCAGCGGCTGTTCGAACGCACCACGCGCCGGCTCAGCGTCACGGCGGAGGGCGAGGCTGTTTGCCTGCATGCCAGAGCGCTGCTCGAAGGTTTTGCGGCACTCGAAAGCGAACTCGGCGAGCGGCAGAACGCACTGGTCGGCACGATACGGCTGGCCGCCACCTTCGGCTTCGGCCGGCGCTGGCTCGGCCCTGCGCTGGCAGCGTTTCAGTCACGGCACCCTGGGCTGCAGATCGAACTGCTGCTGACCGAGCGGCTCCCGGACCTCGGGGCCGAAGGCTACGACGGTGCGCTGTGGCTCTGGGCCGTGCAGCAGCGCCGTGCGGCCGATTGGGTAACGCGCCGCATCGCGCGCAACCAGCGCGTGCTCGCCGCCTCTCCTTCATATATAGAGCGGCGCGGCCTGCCGGGCACGGTCGACGCCCTGGGCACGCACGACTGCCTGGTGGCGCGCGAAAACGGCGAGGTCAACCAGCACCAGTTCGCGCTATGGACGCTGCGCCACGCGCGCGATGGCAGCACGGCGCGTGTGCGCGTCCAGGGGCCGCTGACCAGCAATTCCGGAGAGATGGTGCGCGACTGGTGCCTGGCCGGCCACGGAATCATGCTGCGCAGCCTGTGGGATATTGCGCCGCAACTGGCGTCCGGCGAGCTGGTGCGCGTCCTGCCCCACTACGCCATGCCCGATGCGGACATCCACTGGATCGCGCCTTGGCGGCCCAAGACGCCGCGCCGTGTACGCCTGCTGCTCGACCACCTGGCCGAACAGTTCCGCGGCGAGCCCTGGAAACCGGGCAAGGCCGGTTCGCCGCGCTGAAAGAAAAACGCGCCCGGTCAGCGCGCGCTGCGTACCACCAGGCTCACGCCCGCCGCGGTCAGCCCGATGCCCAGCAACGTCACCAGGGTGATCGGCTCGCGGAACAGCAGCCAGGCCATCACCGCCGTGCATGGCGGCACGAGATACAGCAAGCTTGTGACGGCGGTGGCCGTGCCGCGCTGGATCAGCATGTAGAGCAACGAACTGCCGCCGAGCGACAGCACCAGCACCGACCACGCCATGGCGCCCGTCGAGTACACGTTCCATTCGATGCCCTGCGTTTCCATGGCCGCAAAGGGCAAGGTCACGAGCAACGCCGCGGCCATCTGCACGGCGCTCGCGCTGCGAACGTCGCACGGCGCGACGAAGCGCTTCTGGTACAGCGTGCCTGCGGTAATCGAAAGCAGCGCCATGACGGCGAGCCCCATCGTCAATGCGCTGACCTCGGTGCCCTGGCCGAACTTGCGCGACACCACGAGCACCAGGCCCGCAAACCCCAGGACCAGCCCCGCCCATTGGCGCTGCGAAATGCGCCCGCCGGTGAATGAGAGCCAGATGGCGGTCAGCACCGGCTGGATGCCGACCATCAGCGCCACCAGCCCCGCGCCCATGCCCGCATGCACGGCCGCCCACACGCCGCCCAGGTAACCCGCCTGCATCAGCACGCCCGTGGCCGCAAGGTGCCCCCACTGCGCGCGCTCCTTCGGCCAGGCAACCCGCGCCAGCGCGACCCAGATGCAGAAGCACAGCAGAGAAAGCGCATAGCGCACGGCCAGGAACTTGAGCGGCGGCGCATAGGGCATGCCGTAGCGCGCAACGATGAAGCCCGTGCTCCATATGAGCACGAAGACCGCCGGCATGGCTCGCAGCCACCCGGAGCCACGTGCCGTGGCCGCCACCGTCATTTGCTGTGGGCCCGGATCTCGGGAATGGCCTTTTGCAGGTAATAGACCATCGACCACACGGTGAGCACCGCCGAGATCCAGATCAGCCACTGGCCCCAGAGGCCCGTGTCGATGACCTTGAACAGGCGCCCGTCATACAGCAGGAAGGGAATCGCGACCATCTGCACGGTCGTCTTGACCTTGCCGATCATGTGGACCGCCACGCTCTTGCCGGCGCCGATTCGCGCCATCCATTCGCGCAGCGCCGAGATGGCGATTTCACGGCCGATGATGATCAGCGCCACGAACACATCGGCGCGCTGCAGGTGCACCAGCACCAGCAGCGCGGCGCACACCAGGAACTTGTCGGCCACCGGATCGAGAAAGGCGCCGAAGGCCGAGGTCTGGTTCAGCTTGCGCGCCAGGTAGCCGTCGAGCCAGTCCGTGGCTGCAAAGACGATGAACATCACCGTGGCAATCAGGTTGCGCATCGGCTCGGCCATCGGCAGGTAGAACACGCCAACGATCAATGGAATCGCGACGATGCGCGTCCAGGTCATGATGGTCGGGAGGGTCCAGAACATGCGGGCGATTGTGTCATGCGCGCGTGACGGGCCGAAGGCCAAGGGGCAAATCGGCCTCAGTGCAATGCGCGATAGATTTCCTCGGCAAGGTCGGTGGCAATGCCTTCGACCGATGCGATGTCTTCGACGCTGGCCGCCGCCACGCCGCGGATTCCGCCGAAACGCTGCAGCAGGCGCGCCCGGCGCTTCGGCCCGATGCCCGGAATGTCTTCGAGCTGGCTGCCGCCCACGCGCACCTTCGCGCGCTTGGCACGCATGCCCGTGATGGCGAAGCGGTGCGCCTCATCGCGGATCTGGGCGATCAGCATCAATGCGGCAGAGTCCTTGCCCAGGTAGACCTTCTCGCGGCCGTCGGCAAACACCAGCTCCTCGAGCCCGACCTTGCGGCCCTCGCCCTTCTCCACCCCCACGATGAGCGACAGCGCCAGGCCGAGCTCGCTGAACACTTCGCGCGCCATCGATACCTGGCCCTTGCCGCCATCGACCAGCACCAGGTCGGGCATGCGCGCGGCCTTGGTCTTCGCTGGCGCATCGCTGCCGGCGCCCGCGGCATCGCCCATGGGCGGCGCATCGGTCTCGGCCGCCATGGCCTCGGCGAGCTTGCCGTAGCGGCGATGCAGCACCTGGCGCATTGCGGCGTAGTCGTCGCCGGGCGTGATGCCCTCGATGTTGTAGCGGCGGTACTCGCGGTTCTGCATCGTGTGGTGCTCGAACACCACGCAGGATGCCTGCGTGGCCTCGCCCGCGGTGTGCGAGATGTCGAAGCACTCGATGCGAAAGTTGTCGAGGTCGTCGGGCGCAAGCTCCAGCGCATCGGCCAGCGCGCGGGTGCGCGCCTGCTGCGATCCCTCTTCGGCCAAGAGGCGTGCCAGCTGCAGGCCCGCGTTCGTCTCGGCCATTTCGAGCCAGTGCCTGCGCTGCTCGCGCGGCTGGAACACCGCGGTCACGCGCGAACCGGCCTGCTGCGAAATCGCCTCCATCAGCTCGCGGCCCACAAGATGGCTCAGCACCAGCGTGGCGGGCACCGGCACATCGATGTAGTGCTGGGCAATGAAGGCCTCGAGCACCTGCACTTCGATCGGATCGGCCGGCACGGGCACCGCGCCTTCTTCCGCATCGAGCTCGCCATGATGAATTTGCGCCGCGTCTTCCACGTGCACGGGAAAGTAGGCGCGGTCACCGAGGTGTCGGCCGCCGCGCACCATTGCCAGGTTGACGCAGGCCTTGCCGCCCTGCACCTTCACGGCGAGGATGTCCACGTCCTTGTCGGAAGCAATTTCGATCGACTGCTGGTGCAGCACGCGCGAGATCGCCGACATCTGGTTGCGCAGCTCGGCGGCCTGCTCGAATTCGAGCTTCTCGGCGTGCTCGGTCATGCGCGCCTCGAGCTTCGACAGCACGAGCTGGGTGTCGCCCATCAGAAAGGCTTCGGCGCTGGCCACGTCCTGCGCATAGGCCTCGGGCGTGATGTAGCCCACGCAGGGCCCGGTGCATCGCTTGATCTGGTACAGCAGGCAAGGCCGCGTGCGGTTGGCGTACACCGTGTCTTCGCAGGTGCGCAGCTTGAACACTTTCTGCAGCAGCTGGATCGACTCCTTCACCGCCCAGGCGCTCGGGTACGGCCCGAAATAGCGATGTTTCTTGTCGACTGCGCCACGGTAATAGGCCAGGCGCGGAAACTCGTGCGAGGCGATCTTCAGGTATGGGTAGCTCTTGTCGTCGCGAAACAGGATGTTGTAGCGCGGCTTGAGCGTCTTGATGAGGTTGTTCTCGAGCAGCAGCGCCTCGGCCTCGGAGCGCACCACGGTGGTCTCCATGCGCGCGATCTTCGAGATCATGTGGCCGATGCGCGTGCCGCCATGGCTCTTCTGGAAATAGTTCGCAACCCGCTTCTTGAGGTTGCGCGCCTTGCCCACATAGAGCACCGCGCCGGCCGCATCGAAATAGCGGTACACGCCCGGCAACTGCGGCAAGGCCGCGACTTCGCTGAGCAACTGATCGGAATGCACGTCTGACATGGCGGCTATTGTGGCGCGCTGAAGAAGGCGGAAACACGGCGACCAGCTCGGCCGCCGCGTTTGTTATGACCCGGAGCTACTTGGCAAGTTCGCTCACCAGCCGGTACAGGAACTCGCGGCCGTCATACAGTCGCTGGATCTCGATGCGCTCGTCCAGCCCGTGGGCGCGCGCGTCCGCCGGGTCGAGGAACATGCCCGTGACACCGTACATCGGAATGCCGGCGTTGCGCATGAAGCGGCTGTCGGTGGCGCCCGTGCTCATTGCCGGCACCACCGGCACGCCCGGCCACATGGCCTGCGTCACCGATTCGACCGTCTTCACAAGGTCGCCGTTCAGCGGAGAGGCCGGGCTGCGCAGCGGCTTGCCGACATTCCGCACCACGATCTTGTCGTTGCCGATGGCCTGGGTCAGCAGGCGTTCGATTTCCTCGGGGTCGTCGTGCGGCAGGATGCGGCAATTGACGGTGGCCTTGGCCGACTGCGGCAGCGCGTTCTCGGCATGCCCCGCCTGCACCATGGTTGCCACGCACGTGGTGCGCAGTTGCGCGTTGTAGGCCGGGTTGGCCGAAAGCCGCTCGATCACGGCGGCATCGGGGTTGCCGCCGCCAATGGCACGCATGTCGTCGGCCAGCTGGCCGGTGGCAAATGGCGCGCTGCGTGCGAAATAGGTCTTCGTGACATCGGCCAGCTTGACCGGGAACGCGTAGTTGCCCAGACGCTCCAGGCCCGCCGACAGCGCATAGATCGGGTTGGTCTTTGTCGGCACCGAACTGTGGCCGCCCGCGTCGCGCGCTTCGAGCATGTAGGTGGTGTACATCTTCTCGGCCACCTGCATGCGGTGCAGGTTGGGCTTGCCGCCGCGCAGTTCCCCGCCGCCGCCTTCGTTGATGCCGAATTCCGCCTGCAGCAGCTCGGGCTTGTTGTTGATCAGCCAGAAGGCGCCATTGCTGAGCGCATCGCCGCGCTCCTCGTCCGCCGTCAGCGCCAGGATGATGTCGCGGCTGGGCTTGAAGCCTTCCTGCTTGAGCTGCCCCAGCACCGACACCAGCGCCGCGGCCATGGCCTTGTCGTCGATGGAACCGCGCGCCGTGAAATAGCCGCCGGTTTCCTGCAGCTTGAAGGGATCGGTCTTCCAGTCTTCGCGCTTGGCCTCGACCACGTCGATGTGCGCCAGCAGCAGCAACGGCTTCTTGCTGCCGTTGCCCTTGAACCGCAGCACCAGGTTGCCCTTCTTGGGGAAGGGCTCCAGGATCTGGATGTCGCCCGGGGCAAAGCCCGCCTCGACCAGCCGCTTTTCCATCGCACGCGCCGCCAGCGTGTTGTCGCCCACCGAATGGCTGGTGTTGATCTCGATGAGCTCCTTGTAGATGCCATGAAATCGCTGTTGTTGCGGCGTGAGCGACGGCGTGGTTTGCGCCGAGGCGCCCACGATGCCGCCCAAGGCCAAGGAAAGGGCGAGCATGGTTCTCGCCGTGCGAAGGCAACCAGGGAAAAGCGGCGAACGGCGGGTCTTCATGCGCATGGTTTCTCGCTCCGGAATGTTGTGGTGCCGGCCAGCATACCAAGCAGCCACGGCTGCCCCGGCCCGCCGAAGACAGGCACACTGGCACCATGCAATGGGACATCTTCTGCAAGGTCATCGACAACCACGGCGACCTGGGTGTGTGCTGGCGGCTGGCCAGCCAGTTGGCGGCGCTCGGCGAGCGCGTGCGGCTGTGGATCGACGACGCCACGGCGCTGCGCTGGATGGCGCCCGCCGGCTGCGAGGGCGTGAGCGTGGTCGATTGGCTCGACCCCACCGCCATCCGGCAGGCCGCCGCAACCCCGCCGCCCGACGTGCTGATCGAGGCCTTCGGCTGCGAACCGGCACCCGAGTTGATCGCCCGCTTTGCCGAGCCGCCGACCGCGGGGGAGCAGGATCGGGCGTGGATCAATCTCGAATACCTCTCGGCCGAGCCCTATGTCGAGCGGCTGCACGGGCTGCCTTCGCCGGTGTTCAAGGGACCCGGTGCGGGGCTGACCAAGCGCTTTTTCTATCCGGGCTTCACGCCCGCCACCGGCGGCCTGCTGCGGGAGCCCGGCCTGCTGGAACGGCGGGCGCATTTCGATCGCGGGCAATGGCTGGCGGCGCAGGAAATCCCCCGCCGCGAAGGCGAGCGGCTCGTTTCGCTCTTTTGCTACGAGCCCCCGGCGCTGGGGACGCTGCTCGAGCAACTGGCAGCAGATTCGCAGCCGACCCGGCTCCTCGTGACTTCAGGCCGCGCCGCACATGCGGTCAACGCATTCTTTTCAGGCCGGGACCAACCGGACCGCGAGCTTTCAGGGTGGGGCGCGCTATCAATTTCATACCTCCCCTATCTCACGCAGCCGGATTTCGACCATCTTCTGTGGGCCTGCGACCTGAACTTCGTGCGCGGCGAAGATTCGCTGGTGCGCGCCCTCTGGGCCGGCGCGCCCCTGGTCTGGCAGATCTACCCGCAAGACGACGACGCGCACCATGTGAAGCTCGGCGCCTGGCTCGACTGGCTCGGCGCTCCGCCGTCCCTTCGGCAGTTTCACCACGCCTGGAACGGCTTTGGCGACGGCCCCCTGCCCGCTCTCGAAACGCAGGACGCGTGGCGTGAAACCGTGCTCGCCGCCCGCCAAAGGCTGTGCGACCAAGAGGACTTGGTCACTCAATTGCGGCATCTGGTCGCCGGAAAAAGCTAAAATAGTGGGCTTTGCGGATTTCGGCCCGGATTACACAGATCCGAGATGCTGTCCGCCAAACCTGCCGCGGGACATGTACCGCGGGGCCAAGAACGCCGGCAAGACGTTGCACCGCAACATTGCAAACGTCGCCCATGGCCCCGTGCACCGAGCGGCCAACATCCAGAGAACCTGATATGAAAATCGCTCAAGAAATCCGCGCCGGCAACGTCATCATGCACGGCAAGGACCCGATGGTCGTCCTCAAGACCGAATACAGCCGCGGCGGCCGCAACTCCGCCACCGTGCGCATGAAGCTCAAGAGCCTGATCGCCAACTTCAACACCGAAGTGGTCTTCAAGGCCGACGACAAGATCGACCAGATCGTGCTCGACAAGAAGGAGTGCACCTACTCCTACTTCGCCGATCCGATGTACGTCTGCATGGACACCGAGTACAACCAGTACGAAGTCGAAGCCGAGAACATGGGCGACGCCCTGAACTACCTCGAAGACGGCATGCCGGTCGAAGTGGTGTTCTACGACGGCAAGGCCATCTCGGTCGAACTGCCGACCAGCGTCGAGCGCGAAATCACCTGGACCGAGCCGGCCGTCAAGGGCGACACCTCGGGCAAGGTGCTCAAGCCCGCCAAGATCGCAACCGGCTTCGAAGTGCCGGTTCCGCTCTTCGTCTCGCAGGGCGACAAGATCGAAATCGACACCCGCACCGGCGAATACCGCAAGCGCGTCTAAACGCTCCCTGGCTGGCTCAACCGCCACCCTGACAAAAGGCTCCGAAAGGAGCCTTTTTGCGTTGATGGGCGTACCCTTTGCCCTCATGAACACGTCCGCCAGCGTTCGCACCGAAATCGATGGGCCGGTCAGCACCATCGTCATGAGCCGCCCGAAGCAGCGCAACGCCGTCGACCGGCCCATGGCCACCGCGCTGCGCGCCGCTTTCGAGCGCTTCGAGGCCGACGAAAGCCAACGCGTAGCCGTGCTGTGGGGCGAGCACGGCACCTTCTGCGCGGGCGCCGACCTCAGCGCGGTCAGCGACCCGGTCCGGCGCAATGAGCTCGACCCTGACGGTGGCGGCTCCGGCCCGATGGGGCCCACCCGCATGGCGTTGAACAAGCCACTGATTGCCGCCATCAGCGGCCATGCGGTGGCCGGAGGTCTCGAACTGGCCCTGCTGGCCGACCTTCGGGTGGCCGAGGAAGACGCGGTACTGGGCGTGTTCTGCCGCCGCTGGGGCGTGCCGCTGATCGACGGCGGCACCGTGCGGCTGCCGCGCATCGTCGGCATGGGCCGCGCGCTCGATCTCATCCTGACGGGCCGGCCCGTGAGCGCCCAGGAAGCGGCTGACATGGGGCTGGTGAACCGCCTCGTGTCCAAGGGCCGAGCCCGCGAGACAGCCGAAGCGCTTGCGCGCGAGATTGCCGCCTTTCCGCAGCAATGCATGCTGGCGGATCGCCATTCCGCCTGCGCCCAATGGAACTTGCCGCTGGCCGAAGCGCTGCAGCAGGAAGGGCGCCTGGGCGTGCCGATCGTCGCAGCCGAAGGCACTGCCGGCGCCGAACGCTTTGTTCGAGGCGCGGGGCGGCACGGCACTTTCTGAACCGGCGGGCATGCCGGTTGCAAGGCTGCACAATGCACAAGTCTTCCTGTCTGATTCCTTCATGAACAACACGCACGACCTTCACGACAAACGCCTTGCCGACGCCTGGGCCACGCTCAAGACGCATTCCGAAAAAGGCCTCCCGCTCGACCCCGATCCCTCGCGCATCGCCTTCGCCGACCCCGAGTTCTTGCTGCGCCGCGAGACCCGCGGGATCCGCATGCAGCTCGAGCTGATGAAGCCCGATCTCGAGCAGCGCGCCCACGGCATCGAAAACACCGTGGTGGTGTTCGGCAGCGCCCGCTTTCGCAGCGAAGAAGAAGCTGCCGCCCTGGTGGCGCAGGCCGAAGCCAGCGGCGATGCCGTTGCGGCCGAGCGCTGGCGCCGGCTGGCGCGCAGCTCGCACTACTACGAGAAGGCGCGCGCCTTCGGCAAGCTGGTGGCGCAATACAGCGAGGGCAAGCAGCCCGAAGACAAGCTCTTTGTCTGCACCGGCGGCGGCCCCGGCATCATGCAGGCGGCCAACCGCGGCGCGCATGAAGGCGGCGGCATTTCGGTCGGCCTGGCCATCGCGCTGCCGATGGAAGAAGAAGCCAACCCGTACGTCACGCCGGCGCTGAGCTTCAAGTTCCACTACTTCGCCATCCGCAAGATGCATTTCATGATGCGCGCGAAGGCGCTCGTAGCCTTTCCGGGCGGCTTTGGCACGCTCGACGAGCTGTTCGAAGTGATCACGCTGGTGCAGACCAGAAAGTCGAAGCCGGTGCCGATCGTGCTGTTCGGCTCGGCCTACTGGAAGAAGCTGATCGACTTCGACTTCCTGGTCGACGAAGGCGTGATTTCGCCGACGGATGTGAACCTGTTCGAGTATGTCGACGCGCCCGAAGACGCGTGGGACGCGATCAAGCGCTTCTACAAGCTGTAGGCGCAGACAGCGCCAAGCCTTCGGGGCTTTCAGGCCTTCAAGCCCCACGTGGCCCGGGCGCCCAGCGCAACCACGGCGCCCACCACCCAGAAAACCCCGGCAATACCGATCAGCGCGCCGATCGATCCGAACAGCATCGGCATCGCCACGCTCGATGCATTGATGGTCATGAGCCGCAAGCCCAGCGCTTCGCCGTGCCGCTCGTGCGGCGTGATCTGGTGCAGCATGCTCATCACCATGGGCTGCACGGCCCCGAGCGCGAAGCCCAGCACCACGGAGCACAAGCCCATCGTCAGGGCCGAATCGAGCAGCGGATAGACCGCGAACACCGCCGCAGTGACGATGGTGGAAATCAGGATCACGCTGCGCTCCGAAGCGCGCGAGGCAATGAGCGGCAGCACGACACGGATGGCGGCGGCCGCGATGGCAAAGGCACCAAGAATGGAGCCGATGACCGAAGCGCTGATGCCGCGGTCGTGCCCCAGCACGGGCAGCACGAAGGCATGCACGTCCCAGCTCGAAGACTGAAGCCAGTTGACGAACAGCAGGCGCCGGAACATCGGCTCGCGCAGCAGGTCCCAGGCCCGCGTGGGTACGGCCCCTGCCGCCGGCGCGGCGGGTGGCGGCTCGTGCGCGCCCCGTGCAAGCAGCCAGCAGACGATGGGCAGCACCGCCATGGCCGCAAAGCAGACCCGGAAGGCCAGCATGTCCGCCGGCGCGCGGCCCGCGTGGTCGATGAGCATGCCGGCGACAAACGGCCCGACGAAATTGGCGACCGCAGGCGCAATTGCGAGCCAGCTGAACACACGCTTGAGTTGCGTGGCATTGGTGGCGGAGCGGCCCACATGCCGCTGCAGCGCAATGACGGTCGCGCCGGTGGCTCCGCCGGTCAGCAGCGCGGCGAGGCACATGACCGGGAAGACCGGAAAAATCACCACGAGCCCCGCACCGCCCGAAGCCGCAATGACCGAAAGCCACAGCGGGCGCTTGAAGCCGTGCCGGTCGGCAAACCTCCCCGCGGGCAGTGCAAGGAACACCTGCGTGAGCGCGAACAGCGCAATCAGCACCCCGACCGCCGCTGCGCTGTACCCCTGCTGCAGCGCCAGCAGCGGCGTTGCGAGCCGCATGCCGGCCATGGTGGCGTGCAGGCACACCTGGGCCCCGATCACTCGCAGCAGTTCAGCGCCTTTCACGGGGTGTCGTCGCCCTCGCTGTCGGCCGTGGGGGGCAGCAGCACCTGCGACTGCGCCTCGGGCAGCGCCTCGACCTTGCGCAGCGCAAGGCGCATCTGCTTGGCGCGCGTATCGGCCTTGTCGAGCGTGTCGGAAGCCTTGGCCACCTGCTCCTTGATGCGCGACACCCATTCGCCATAGCGCTCGAATTCGGTCTTGACCGCGCCCAGCACCTTCCACACCTCCGAGGCCTGCTGCTCGAGGGCCAGCGTGCGAAAGCCCATGTGCAGGCTGTTGAGCATGGCGAGCAAGGTGGTCGGCCCCGCCAGCGTCACGCGGTGCTGGCGCTGGATGGCATCCATCAGGCCCGGGCGGCGCAGCACCTCGGCGTAGAGGCTCTCGACCGGCAGGAACAGGATGGCGAAGT
Organism: Variovorax paradoxus; assembly: GCF_009755665.1. Lineage (NCBI taxonomy): Bacteria > Pseudomonadati > Pseudomonadota > Betaproteobacteria > Burkholderiales > Comamonadaceae > Variovorax > Variovorax paradoxus. Next base: position 1,938,015 of record NZ_CP046622.1, on the reverse strand, counting down.
CGGTGGTATGCGGCGCCGCCAGGTAGTTGTCGGCAATCGACTTGGCCTCGCTGCGGATGCGCGCCTCGAGCGCCTTGGCCGCAAGCTCCGCCCCGGGCGCGTCGGCGCGCTCGTGCGCATCGATCAGGCGTTCGTAGTCGTCGCGCGGAAACTTGGCGTCGATCGGCAGCCACACCGGCGCGCCGTCGTCGCCGCGGCCCGGAAAGCGAATGGCAAAGTCCACCCGCTGGCCGCTGCGCGGCTTGGTTTCGATCTGCTTGGCGTACTGGTCCGGAGTCAGCACCTGCTCGAGCAGCGCCTCGAGCTGCACTTCGCCGAACACGCCGCGCGTCTTCACGTTGGTCAGCACGCGCTGCAGGCTGCCGACGCCTACGGCCAGCGTCTGCATTTCGCCGAGGCCCTTGTGCACCTGCTCGAGCCGGTCGGCCACCTGCTTGAAGCTCTCGCCCAGCCGCGCTTCGAGCGTGCTCTGCAGCTTCTCGTCGACGGTCTTGCGCATCTCGTCGAGCTTGGCGGTATTGCTCTGCTGCAGCTGCGCCAACTGCGCTTCCATCGTTTCGCGCACTTCGGCAAGGCGACGCGCGTTGGAATCGCTCAAGCCCTGCAGTTGGGTGTTGAGCGTGTCGGCCAGGCTCTTCTGCAGCGATGCGAGCTGCAGCGAGAAAGCATCGAGCTGCGCATTCTGCGTACGAGTGGCCTCGGCCCCCTGCTGCACCAGCGACTGCTGGAAGGTGGCAAAGGCCTGTGCGGTTTCCTGCCGCGCACCGCGCGAGCTCTCGCCGATTTCGTGGCGCAGCTCGCGCTCGGTGCGCTCGTTGGCCGCGCCCATGGCGGCCAGCACGGTCAGCATTTCGCTGTGGTCGGGCTTGGGCTGGCGGCGCGCGAGCAGCCAGATCACCAGCACGACCTGCACCACGGCAAAGGCGGCCAGCAGAAGAAGAATCAAGTCGGTCGATTGCAAAATGGGATCGCTGTTTTCGCTTGGGTTTGCGGGTGTTACTTGCCGGCCGCCGGAACGGGCGTAACGGGCGTGAGCGGCCCCTTGCCGCCGAACCAGGCAATGAGGTTGTCGGCCGCGAGCTCAGCCATGGCGCGGCGCGTGGGCACTGTGGCGCTTGCGATGTGGGGCGTGAGCACCACGTTGGGCACGGTCAGCAGATCGGGGTGGACCTTGGGCTCGCCTTCGAACACGTCCAGGCCCGCCGCCGCAATGCGCTTTTCGCGCAGCGCCACGGCCAGCGCCGCGTCGTCGACGATGCCGCCGCGGGCAATGTTCACCAGCGTGGCGGTCGGCTTCATCAGCGCGATTTCAGCCGCGCCGATGGTGTGGTGCGAAGCCGGCGAATACGGCACCACCAGCACCACGTGATCGGCCGTCTTCAGAAGCTCTTCCTTGCTGACGTAGCTGGCCTTGCATTCGGCCTCGAGAGAAGCGTCGAGCCGCGAGCGGTTGTGATAGACCACCTTCATGCCGAAGCCGTGCGCGCCGCGCTTGGCAATGCCCTGCCCGATGCGGCCCATGCCGATGATGCCGAGCGTGGAACCATGAATGTCGGAGCCGGCGAACATGTCGAAGCTCCATTTCTGCCACTTTCCCGCGCGCAGGAAGTGTTCGCTTTCGGTAATGCGGCGGGCCGTGGCCATCAGGAGCGCAAAGCCGAAGTCGGCCGTGGTCTCAGTGAGCACGTCGGGCGCGTTGGTGCCCAGCACGCCGTGCGCGGCCATCGCGTCGACGTCGAAGTTGTTGTAGCCCACTGCCATGTTGGCGCAGATCTTCAGGCCGGGGCACGCGTCGAGCACCGCGGCATCGATGCGCTCGCTGCCGGTGGTGAAGGCGCCCTGCTTGCCTTGGAGCCTCGCAATCAACTGCTCCTTGCTCCAGCTCTCGTCGGACTGGTTCGACTCGACTTCGAAGTGCTGCGAAAGGCGTTCGATGGTTTCGGGAAAGATCGCGCGTGCGACCAGTATCTTGGGCTTGCTCATGATGATGTCTGCGCCTATCGGAAAAAGATGAAGGTGGAGAGAACGAACAGCGGAATCAGGATGGCCACCGACCATGCCATGTAGCCGAAGAAGCTCGGCATGCGCACGCCGCGGCTCTCGGCAATGGCCTTGACCATGAGGTTGGGCGCATTTCCGATGTACGTGTTGGCGCCCATGAACACGGCGCCGGCTGAAACGGCTGCCAGTGTGGTGGCGTAGGTGGTCATGAGGGCCGCGGCCTCGCCGCCCGCGGTGTTGAAGAACACCAGGTAGGTCGGTGCGTTGTCCAGGAACGAGCTCAGGATGCCCGTGGCCCAGAAGTACATCGCCGGATCGGGCAGGCCATCGGAGCGGGTCACCGCGGCCACCACCGAGCTGAAGGGCCCGTGTACGCCCGCCTTGAGCATGGCGATCACGGGAATGATGGTCAGGAAGATGCCCGCGAACAGCTTGGCCACCTCGGCCATCGGGCCCCATTCGAATTGGTTGTCGGCATGCACCTTGGCCGAGGTGATCTTGAGCGAAAGCAGCGTGATGGCGATCAGGCCGATGTCGCGCACCAGCCCCGGCAGGCCCACCCTCGTGCCGAACACATCGAAGCCCACGGGCGACTTCCAGATGCCCGAGAGCAGCACGAAGAAGATGATGCCGCCCAGCAGCCAGAAATTGGCCGCACCGTCGAAGCCGAGGCGCTGGGTATCGGGCGTCGGGTCGAACGGCAGCACGCCCTCCTTGCGGTAGTGATGGCGGTCGATCACGTAGAACAGTGCCAGCAACGTGCCGATGAGAAACAGCGTTTCGGGAAAGATGTTTTTCGCCGTCCAGAAAAAGTCGACGCCCTTCAGGAAGCCGAGGAACAGCGGTGGGTCGCCCAGCGGCGTGAGCGAGCCGCCCGCGTTCGACACGATGAAGATGAAAAACACCACCACGTGCGCCTTGCTCACGCGGTTGTCGTTGGCGCGGATCAGCGGCCTGATCAGCAGCATCGAGGCGCCCGTGGTTCCCATGAAGCTCGCAAGCACCGCGCCAATCGCAAGAATGGCCGTGTTGAGCCCGGGTGCGCCATGCAGGTTGCCGCGAATATGGATGCCCCCCGCCACCGTGAACAGCGCGGTGAGCAGGATGATGAAGGGGATGTATTCCTCCACCAGGGCATGCACAAGCTGGGCTCCGGCCAGCGGCGCACCGTAGATCGCGGCAAAGGGAAGAAGAAATGCCAGCGCCCAGGCGGCCGAGATCTTGCCGTAGTGGTGGTGCCAGAACCCCGGGGCGAGCAGCGGCATCAGCGCGATCGACAGCAGGATGCCCGCGAATGGAACACCCCAGAGCGCCGAAAGCTTGCTGCCGTCGAATTCGGCAGCCATGGCAAGCGCGGGAAACATCATCGGCAGCACTGCGGCCGCCGCCAGGCGAACTGTTTTTTTCATGGGGCCGTACCGTACCAGACGAGAGTCAGGCCGGCGGCTGTTCGATCTCGAATACCTGGCGCAGGTACGCCAGGTATTTTTCGTCCTCGCACATGTTCTTGGACGGCGTGTCCGACAGCTTGGCCACGGGCTGGCCGTTGCAATTGATCATCTTGATGACGATCTGCAGCGGCTCGTAGCCCAGGTCGTTGGTGAGGTTGGTTCCGATGCCGAACGCCAGCTGGCAGCGGCCGCGGAACTGCTGGTAGAGCTCGATGGTGCGCGGCACGGTCAGGCCGTCGCTGAAGATCAGCGTCTTGGTGAGCGGATCGACACGGTTCGCGGCGTAGTGCGCCAGCATGCGTTCACCCCACTGGAAGGGGTCGCCACTGTCATGGCGCGCGCCGTCGAACAGCTTGCAGAAGTACAGGTCGAAGTCGCGCAGGAAGGCGCTCATGCCATACACGTCGGACAGCGCAATGCCCAGGTCGCCGCGGTATTCACGGGCCCAGCTCTCGAAGCCGAAGATCTGGCTGTCGCGCAGCCGCGGGCCGAGCGCCTGGCAGGCCTGCAGGTATTCATGGGCCATGGTGCCGAGCGGAATAAGGCCCAGCTTCATGGCGTACAGCACATTGCTGGTACCCGCGAGCTGCGGCAGCCGCGCACCGGGCTTGGGGTGCAACGTCGGCGGCGTCACCGCGCCCAGCCGCGCGTTGAGCGTGCGCAGCACTTCTTCATGCCAGTCCTTGGAGAAGCGGCGGCGCGTGCCGTAGTCGGCAATCTTGAGATCGGCAAGGCCGGCATCCTGCAGTTGCCCGATCTTGGTTTCCAGGCGCCGCCGGCCTTCCTCGAAGTCGGGCTTCTTCTGCGTGTTGCGGAAGTAGACCTCGTTCACGATGGCCAGCACCGGAATCTCGAACAGGATGGTGTGCAGCCACGGCCCCTGGATGCGGATCTCGAGCTCCCCCGAGGGTTGCGGAATGATGTTGATGTATTTCTCGTTGAGCCTGAAGAGCCCGAGAAAGTCGACGAAGTCGCTCTTGATGAAACGCATCGACCGCAGGTAGGCCAGTTCGGCATCCCGGAACTGCAGCGAGCAGAGGCTTCGCACTTCTTCGCGGATCTGCCCGGCGAACTGCGCCAGGTCGACACCGGGGTTGCGGCACTTGAACCGGTACTCGACCCGGGCGCCGGGAAAGTGATGCAGGACGACCTGCATCATGGTGAACTTGTAGAGGTCGGTGTCGAGCAGGCTGTGAATGATCATGGTGCGGCGCGCGTTGTCCCAAGCTTTTCGGCGTGCGTTCGATTATCACGGGCAGAGTCGGCTTGTGCCTACGGGGCCTGCACTGCACGTCCTACCGTCAGGGTGAATCGGCCCCGCCACATTTTGTTCACGGCGGCCAACGAGCCCGCCGAATCAACCGTACAAGGAGATTCGCATGAACAAGGACACCATTGAAGGCAACTGGAAGCAGCTCAAGGGCAAGGTCAAGGAGCAATGGGGCAAGCTGACCGACGACGACTTCGACGTCATCGCCGGCAAGCGCGACCAGCTACTCGGCCGCATCCAGGAACGCCACGGCATCAGCCGCGACGAAGCCGAAAAACAAGTCAAGGAATGGGAATCGCGCGACGGCCGCACGCCGGACACCCTCTGGTACGAAAAGTATTGATGCCTGCGGGCGGCCGAACGGCTGCCCCTGCGCCCCGGCCTCTTCTCAGGTTTTTCCTCTCAACTGCAAAAAGAAAGAACACCAATGAAAAAACATCTGCTCATGCTCGCTCTCGCCTCCACCTGCTTCATGGCCACGCACGCCAGTGCCATGACCCAGAATGAATACAAGGCCGCCAAGGACAAGATCGAAGCCGACTACAAGTCCGCCAAGGCCCAGTGCGATGCGATGAAGGACAACGCGAAGGACGTTTGCGAGAAGGAAGCCAAGGGCACGGAGAACGTGGCAAAGGCCGAACTCGAGCAACAGTACAAGCCGAGCGATGCACACGCCCGCAAGGTTTCTGAAGAAAAGGTAAAGGCCAAGTACGAAGTCGCAAAGGAAAAATGCGACGAACAGAAGGGTGACGCCAAGTCCGCCTGCGAGAAGCAGGCCAAGGCCGACGAAGCCCAGGGCAAGGCCGACATCAAGGCCATGAAGAAGACGATGTAAGACCATCGCGGTCCTGACGGGCTGCATGGAAAAGAACGGCGCCCTCGGGCGCCGTTTTTCATGGCATCAGTTTTTCAGGGAGTCGACCACGCGCTGCAGCGCCTCCGGCAACGGCACCGGCCGCTGCGTGGCCCGGTCGACATACACATGCACGAAGTGGCCCTGTGCCGCCGCGCTTTCCGCACCCTCCGCAAAGAGGGCAATTTCGTACCGGACGCTCGACCGGCCCGCCTGGGCCACGCGGATGCCGGCTTCCACCGTTTGCGGAAACGCGATCGGCGCGAAGTAATTGCACTGCGTCTCGACCACGAAGCCGATGACCTGCCCCTGGTGGATGTCGAGCGCGCCGCGCTCGATCAGCAGCGCATTCACCGCCGTGTCGAACCAGCTGTAGTAGACGACGTTGTTGACATGGCCGTACATGTCGTTGTCGGCCCAGCGCGTGGGGATGCTGCGAAACGCGCGGTAGCCGCTCCGGGAATTTGGCGTGGGTTTGGTGGCGGAGCTCATCGCGCGGCATTTTGCCAGCGGCGCCAGTACTCGAAGGCCACCCTGAAGGTGCCGAGCTGCACCTGCACCGTCTCGGCAATGTCGCTGGCGTAGCCGCCGGCCATGGCAAAGGCCACCGGAATGCGGCGCTGCCAGGTCCAGTCGAACACCCGCCGGTCCCGCGCCTCCAGGCCGTCGAACGTCAGCTTCAACCGGCCGAGCCGGTCGCGCTCGAAAGGGTCGGCACCCGCCAGGTAGATCACCAGCCCGGGCGCAAAGCGCCGGTCCAGTTCGTCGAGCGCATGCTCGAGCGCCGTGAGGTAGTCGGCATCTCCGCATCCGTCGGGCAGCTCGACGTCCAGGTCGCTCGCCTCCTTGCGGAACGGAAAGTTCTTCTGGCCGTGCAGGGAGAGCGTGAAGACGCTCGGGTCGTTGCGAAAGATGCTCGCCGTGCCGTTGCCCTGGTGCACGTCGAGGTCGATGACCGCCACCTTCAGCTGCCGGCCGCTGCGGCCATGCTCGGCCTGCATCAGCCGTGCGGCCACCGCGGCATCGTTGAAGACGCAGAATCCCCCGCCCTTGTCGGCATAGGCGTGGTGCGTGCCGCCCGCCATGTTGGCCGCCACGCCCCCGGCAAATGCCGCGCGGCAGGCCGCGATGGTTGCCCCGGTGGAGCGGCGGGAACGCTCGACCATCGCCTCGCTCCAGGGAAAGCCGATTTCGCGGATCGCCTGCGGGCTTACGCTGCCGTCGCTGATGGCTGCTATCCACTGCGGGGTATGGGCCAGCGCCAGCTCGCCGTCGGTGGCGCGCGGGGCCTGGTCCATCTCCACGCCGGGCAGGTGCTCGAGCAGCCGGTCGCGCAATAGCGCGTAGCGGGACATTGGAAAGCGGTGGCCGGGCGGCAAAGGCAGGACGAACTGGCCGGAATAGAAGGCGCGCATGGCCGCATTCTGGGGCGCGAGCCGAATTTAGAAAGTGTGTTCTAAATTGCTGCAAAGCAGCAAAACCCCCTTGATCGCAAAGCTGTGCTGCCTATACTTGAGGCCATGCTGCACCGCAACAAAAACAAAGACGACGAGGCAGCGCAACGTGAACCGACCACCATCATCCTTACTGGAGATTCCACATGGCACTGACCGCTGACCAAATCCTCGCCGCCCAAAAAGCAAACCTCGAAACCCTGTTCGGCCTGACCACCAAGGCTTTCGAAGGCGTAGAGAAGCTCGTCGAACTGAACGTGACCGCTTCCAAGGCTGCCCTGGCCGAAGCCGCCGGCACCGCCCAAGCCGCCCTGAACGTCAAGGACGCGCAAGAACTGCTGACCCTGCAAGCCAGCCTGTTCCAGCCCCTGGCCGAAAAGACCGCCGCCTACAGCCGTCACCTGTATGACATCGCCCAAGGCACCGGCGCCGAGTTCACCAAGGCTTTCGAAGCCAAGGCCGCTGAAGCCCAGCAAACCTTCGTCGGCCTTGTCGACAGCGCTTCCAAGAATGCACCCGCCGGCTCGGAAACCGCCGTGGCCGTGCTGAAGAGCGCCGTGGCTGCCGCCAACAACGCTTTCGAATCGGTCCAGAAGGCCGTCAAGCAAGCGTCGGACGTTGCCGAAGCCAACTTCAACGCCGTGTCGTCGCAAGCCGTCGCCGCCGCGAAGACCGCGACCACCGCTCGCAAGCGCTAAGCCGCCGACCACCACCAGTTGTCTCCTTGGGTCCTCACGGATCCAATTCAGGCCTCATCTCCGGATGAGGCCTTTTTTTATGTGCTGCCGGCCCTCTTCGATAATGCGGGTCTTATTTCAGGAGACTCTCAATGCAGATCGACGGCAAGGTTTTTATCGTGACCGGTGGCGCTTCGGGCCTCGGCGAAGGCACGGCGCGCATGCTGGCGGCCAATGGCGGCAAGGTGGTCATCGCCGACATGCAGGCTGAAAAAGGCGAAGCCGTCGCCAAGGACATCGGCGGGGTATTCGTGAAATGCGACGTGAGCCAGGAAGCCGACGGCCAGGCGGCGGTTGCGGCGGCGCAGAAGCTCGGCAAGCTGGTGGGCCTGGTCAACTGCGCGGGCATTGCGCCAGCCGAGAAGACCGTGGGCAAGAACGGCGCGCACGCGCTGGCCGTGTTCAGCAAGACCGTCACCGTCAACCTGATCGGCAGCTTCAACATGATCCGCCTAGCGGCCGAAGCCATGAGCAAGAACGAGCCCGAAGCCACCGGCGAGCGCGGCGTGCTGATCTCGACCGCCTCGGTTGCGGCCTACGACGGCCAGATGGGCCAGGCGGCGTACAGCGCCTCGAAGGGCGGCGTGGTCGGCATGACGCTGCCCATTGCGCGCGACCTGGCCCGCAACGGCATCCGCAACATGACCATCGCGCCCGGCATCTTCGGCACGCCCATGCTCTTCGGCATGCCGCAAGAGGTGCAAGACGCGCTGGCCGCCAGCGTGCCCTTCCCTTCCCGCCTGGGTACGCCCGAGGATTACGCCAAGCTCGCCAAGCACATCATCGAGAACGACATGCTCAACGGCGAGGTGATTCGTCTCGACGGAGCGATTCGACTTCCGCCCCGGTAAGCGGCGGCACCGCCGTGCTGCCGGTGCGGTCCAGGCGCTCGTACTGGGCGATGACCTGGGCCCCCAGCAGCACGAGCGTGGCGGCAATCTCCAGGCTCAGCAGCACCACGATGGCCGTGGTGAGCGACCCGTAGACCACGTTCACCTGCGAGAGCGTCGAGAAGTACCAGATCAGCACGTGCCGCGTGGCCTCCCACAGCAGCGCGGCCGTCACGCCGCCCAGCAGTGCGTGGCGCAGCGACATGCGGCCGGCCGGCATCACCAGGTAGAGCGAGGTCAGCATGAAGATTTCGCCGCCCAGCCCAAGCAGGTAGAGCAGCAGCCCTGACACGCCCGAGAGCGACCAGTTGCGCCCGAACAGGTCGACGCTCTCCTGCCCCACCAACTGCAGCGCACCCGAAACCAGGGTAACCAGCAGCAGCCCCACGCACAGGCACAGGATGTAGATGTAGGGCATGACGGCCGACACCAAGAAGTGGCGCTTGTGGTCCGCCTTGCGGTGATGAAAGATCACCGCCATTGCGCTTTCGAGGATGCTGAAGGCCAGCGAGCTGAAAAAGATCATCGTGACGAGCAGCACCGGCCCCATCACGTCCCGGTGGTCGAGAAAGTTCGACAGCTCCGCGACAATGGCTTTGGACTGCCCGGGCAGCAGCCACTCGAGATACCGGCCGATGGTGCGCAGCAATTCGGCCTGCTCGATCACATGCGACATCGCGATCACGCTCACGATGAGCAGCGGCACGATGGAAAGCAGTGCGTAATACGCCACCGCGCCCGCCAGCAGCAAGCCCTGGTTGGCGCGAAACGCCTTGAGCGCATCCCACACGAATCTGAGGGGGTGGCGCAGCAGCGGCGCGACGTGTTGCAATGGGTTGGGCGTCTTCATCCGTGGAAATCCGGCCGTTCGTCCGTGCGGGCAGTATGCCGTCCGCGCGCGGGCGTTCTGCCGCTTGCGTATGATTTGCCGCTCTTCGCCTACATGACCATCCCCGCTTCTTTCATCCAGGAACTCATCGCGCGTGCCGACGTGGTGGAGATCGTCGGGCGCTATGTGCAGCTGAAGAAGGCCGGCGCCAACTTCATGGGCCTGTGCCCGTTCCACGGCGAAAAATCGCCCTCTTTCTCGGTCAGCCCCACCAAGCAGTTCTATCACTGCTTCGGCTGCGGGGTGCATGGCAACGCCATCGGTTTTCTCATGGAACACGCGGGCATGGGCTTCGTCGAAGCGGTGCACGACCTGGCCGGCCAATACGGCCTGCAGGTGCCCGAGGACGACGCCTCGCCCGCCGAGCGCGCCCGCGCCGCGAACCAGCGCCAGAAGCAGGCCACACTGACCGACGTGCTCGAAAAGGCCGGCGAGGCCTACCGCAAGTCTTTGCGGCAGGCGCCGGGCGCCATCGAATACCTGAAGGGCCGCGGCGTTTCGGGCGAAGTGGCCAAGCAGTTCGGCATCGGCTATGCGCCGGCCGGCTGGCGCGCCTTGGCCAGCGTGTTTCCGGACTACGACGACCCGCTGCTCGCCGAAAGCGGCCTGGTCATCGTCAACACCGAAGACGGCGCCGAAGACGCCAAGCGCTACGACCGCTTCCGCGATCGCGTGATGTTCCCCATCCGCAACGTCAAGGGCGAATGCATCGGCTTCGGCGGGCGGGTGCTCGGCGACGAAAAGCCCAAATACCTGAATTCCCCCGAAACGCCGGTCTTCAGCAAGGGCCGGGAGCTCTACGGCCTGTACGAGGCGCGCGCCGCCTTCCGCGAGCGCGGCTATGCGCTAGTGACCGAGGGCTACATGGACGTGGTCGCCCTGGCGCAGCTCGGCTTTCCGAATGCGGTGGCCACGCTCGGCACGGCTTGCACTACGGAGCACGTGCAAAAGCTCTTCCGGTTCACCGAATCGGTGGTGTTCAGCTTCGACGGCGATGCAGCCGGCCGGCGCGCGGCGCGCAAGGCGCTCGACGGCGCCCTGCCCTATGCCACCGACGTGCGCAGCATCAAGTTCCTGTTTTTGCCGGCCGAGCACGACCCCGACAGCTTCATCCGGGAATTCGGCGCCGACGCGTTCGCGCGCTTCGTGCAAGAGGCCACGCCGCTCTCGCGCTTCATGATCGAAGCCGCGCGCGAGGGCTGCGATCTCACCACCGCCGAGGGCCGCGCCCACATGAGCAGCAACGCGCGGCCGCTCTGGAGCGCCATGCCCGACGGTGCGCTCAAGCGGCAGATGCTGAGCGAGATCGCCACGCTGGTGCAGCTAGACGCCAACGCCCTGTCGGAGCTCTGGGCCGCCACGCCCGGCCCGCGCAAGGCGGCTGCGGCACCCGCGCCGCGCCACTCCGGCGAGCCGGGCGATCCGTTCGACTACGCCGACATGCCGCCGCCGGCCGAGTACGAGCCGCCCCGCTACGAAAGCGATAGCGGCGGCAAGCCCCGCGGCAAATTCACCAAAGGCAAGCGCTGGGGCGGCAAGTTCGAGGCCCCCATCGAGCCCCTGCGCGGCCGCGGCAAGCCGCCAAGCCGGCCCGACGTGGCGGTGCGGCTGCTGCTGTCGAACATGGCGCAGTGGGAGGCCCTGTCGCACGAACTCCACGTGATGCTGTGCGACCTGCCCGGCCAGCACGGTGCGCTTTTTACCTGGCTCGACAGTCAGCTGCACGAGCATGGCGTGCAGCCTTGGGCGGCGCTGCGCGAAGGCATGCGCGGGCTCGACTTCGAACCGCTGGCGGAGCGGCTCATGAGCGTGTCAGAAGCCGCGCCGGTGCCCGAAGGAGAAGAAGACCAGCACCTGGCCGATGCGGCCAAGGAGCTTTCGAGCGTGCTCGATTTCATGCTCGACGACCGGCTGAAAGCCCAGCAGAGCGAGGCCATTGCCGCCGTGGGCACGGACCCGAAGGCCCTGGAGCGCTACAAGGCCCTGGAGGCGCGAAGGCTCGAATTGCGCACCCGGCTGAAGCCCTCCGGTGCATAAAGTGCTTGAAATTTGCGCAATAGGCTATAATGTAAGGCTTCGCAACTGGCGAAATTAGGCAAGAGCGACAGCAGCACCTCCGGGCCGACCCCTAGCGCAACGCACTCCAACGGAAAAAATCCGTCGGAAAGGGTCAATTACCGCAAGGACTGCACACCAAATGTTCGCCCGACATCTTGCCTGACGAGGAATTTCTTCCTCTTTCCCATTTGTACTGTCCGTGCCTGTGCGCGGGCTTTGTGTCTCGTCCGTGCTGTGCACGGGCCGTGGCGGTGCTGCCCATGTGGCGGTGCGCCTGTGATTTCGCTTGGTCCATCTTGCTGTAACGAGGTCGTATGCCCAGTTCAAAGAAGCCTGCTCCTTCACTCGCCAAAGGCGTCGCCGCAAAGTCTGTCGCAGAAAAACCGTTGAAAGCTGGCGTTATGCCGGCAACTAAGTCGGGTGCCGCCGCGTCCAAATCGGCAGCCGCAACGAAAGTGAAAACCGTGCCCACGAAATCGACCTCCATCGACGATCCGAAAAAAGCCGCCGCCAAGACGGTTGCCGCCGCCCCTGTCGCCAAGAAAGTCGGCCGCCCGCCCAAGGCCGCCGGCGCTGCCGCGCCCGCCACCGGTGCCAAGCGCGGCCGCAAGCCCAAGGCCGGCAATGACGCCCCCGAGAGCGACATCGACCTGTCGGACATCGAGGAAGACCTGGTCGGCGACGAGCCGGCGGCTGCCACGACCACCGAGGAAAAGGTCAAGCCGCTGCGCATGAAGATCAGCAAGGCGAAGGAACGCGCCTTGATGAAGGAATTCGGCCTCGACGAGACCGTGCTCTCCGAGGAAGACCTGGCCAAGCGCCGCTCGCGCCTGAAGACCCTGATCACGCTGGGCAAGACCCGCGGCTACCTCACGCACGGCGAAATCTCCGACCACCTGCCCGACAAGCTGGTCGACGCCGAGACCATGGAAGTCGTGGTCACCATGCTCAACGACATGGGCGTGGCGGTGTACGAGCAAACGCCCGACGCCGAAACCCTGCTGCTGAACAACACCGCGCCCACCGCCACCACGGTGGAAGAAGCCGAGGAAGAAGCCGAAGCCGCGCTTTCCACGGTGGACAGCGAATTCGGCCGCACCACCGACCCCGTGCGCATGTACATGCGCGAAATGGGCACGGTCGAGCTGTTGACGCGCGAAGGCGAAATTGAAATCGCCAAGCGCATCGAAGGCGGCCTGATGGCCATGATGGAAGCCATTTCGGCCTCCCCCGCCACCATTGCCGAAATCCTGCGCCTGGCCGCAGACATTCGCGAAGGCAAGGTCGTCATCTCCACCGTGGTGGACGGCTTCTCGAACCCCAACGAGGCCGACGACTATGTGGCCGAAGAAGACTTCGACGAATTCGACGAGGAAGACGACGACGACGGCAAGGGCGGCTCCAAGGCGCTGACCAAGAAGCTCGAAGAACTCAAGCGCGACGCGCTCGAGCGTTTCGATCGCATCGCCGTCATGTTCGAGAAGGTCCACAAGATCTACGACAAGGAAGGCTACGGCACGCCGGCCTACCAGAAGGCCCAGCAGGCCCTGTCGGACGAGCTCATGACCATCCGCTTCACGGCCAAGACCATCGAGAAGCTGTGCGACCTGGTTCGCACGCAGGTCGACGACGTTCGCAAGAAGGAGCGCGAGCTGCGCCGCATCATCGTGGACAAGTGCGGCTTCCCGCAGGACGAGTTCATTCGCGACTTCTCCGGCTACGACAAGAACGGCAACCGCGTGCCGTCGAACCTGCTCAACCTGAAGTGGGTCGAGAAGCAGGCCGCCTCCGGCAAGCCCTGGAGCGCCGTGCTCGCGCGCAACATTCCGCCAGTGCAGGAACTGCAGCAAAAGCTCGCCGACATCCAGTCGCGCGTGGTGGTGCCGCTCACCCAGCTCAAGGAAATCAACAAGCGCATGAACGAGGGCGAATCGTCCTCGCGCGATGCCAAGAAGGAAATGATCGAGGCCAACCTGCGCCTCGTGATCTCCATTGCCAAGAAGTACACCAACCGCGGCCTGCAGTTCCTCGACCTGATCCAGGAAGGCAACATCGGCCTCATGAAGGCGGTCGACAAGTTCGAATACCGCCGCGGCTACAAGTTCTCGACCTACGCCACGTGGTGGATCCGCCAGGCGATTACCCGGTCTATCGCGGATCAAGCTCGAACCATCCGCATTCCGGTGCACATGATCGAGACGATCAACAAGATGAACCGCATCTCGCGCCAGCATCTGCAGGAGTTCGGCTTCGAGCCGGACGCCAGCATCCTGGCCGCGAAAATGGAAATCCCGGAAGACAAGATCCGCAAGATCATGAAGATTGCGAAGGAGCCGATCTCGATGGAAACCCCCATCGGCGACGACGACGATTCGCACCTGGGCGACTTCATCGAGGACAGCAGCAACACGGCCCCCATCGAGGCCGCAATGCAGGCGGGCCTGCGCGACGTGGTCAAGGACATCCTGGACAGCCTCACGCCGCGCGAAGCCAAGGTGCTGCGCATGCGCTTCGGCATTGAAATGAGCACGGACCACACGCTGGAAGAAGTCGGCAAGCAGTTCGACGTGACCCGCGAGCGCATCCGCCAGATCGAAGCCAAGGCCCTGCGCAAGCTCAAGCATCCTTCGCGTTCGGACAAGCTGCGCAGCTTTATTGATACGCTCTAAGCCGGTCTCCCGGTATTTCTCTGACGAGGAGGCGCCCGCAAGGGCGCTTTCTTTTTTGGCCTTCGGATAAGAAAAATGGAGCAAACCTCATGAATCCCGATGCAGAAAAGCTCTGGCTGGCGCCGCGCTGGGCGCTTGCCGTGCTGCTCGCCGTGCTGGGCATGCTCGGTCCCTTTTCCATCGACACCTACATTCCGGCCTTCTCGGGCATTGCGCGCTCCATTGGCGCCACGCCCGCAGAAATGCAGCAGACGCTTTCGGCCTACCTGTTCGGCTTCGCGTTCATGAACCTGTTCCACGGCGCGCTGTCGGACAGCTTCGGCCGCCGGCCCGTGGTGCTGTGGGGCCTCGCGGTGTTCACTATTGCCTCGCTGGGCTGCGCACTGTCGCAGAACATTGCGCAGCTGGTGCTGTTCCGCGGACTGCAGGGCCTGTCGACCGGCGCGGGCATCGTGGTCTCACGCGCAGTCATCCGCGACATGTTCCCGCCGGCCGATGCGCAGCGCGTGATGAGCCAGGTGACCATCTACTTCGGCGTGGCGCCGGCCATTGCGCCCATCGTCGGCGGCTTCCTCTTCGTTCATGCCGGCTGGCATGCGATCTTCTGGTTCCTGGTGGCGGTTGGCGTGATTCTGTTCGTGGCCAACTACAAGCTGCTGCCCGAAACGCTTCACCGGAGCCAGCGCCAGCCGTTCCAGGTGCGCCACCTGATGCGCGGCTACTGGGACCTGTGCTCCGATCCGCGCTTTCTGCTGCTTGCCTTTGCAAGCGGCGTTCCGTTCAACGGCATGTTCCTCTATGTGCTGGCGGCGCCGGCCTTTCTGGGCGACCACCTCGCGCTGGCGCCAACGCAGTTCTTCTGGTTCTTCCTGCTGACCATCGGCGGCATCATGTCGGGCGCATGGGCCAGCGGCCGCATGGCGGGCAAGGTGGCGCCCAAGCGGCAGATCCGCGACGGCTTCTTGATCATGCTGGTGACGTCGCTGGTGAACGTTGCGGCCAACGCGCTGTTCACCGCGCACGCCGCGTGGGCCTTGTGGCCGCTGGCAGTGTTCGCCTTCGGCTGGGCGCTGATGGTGCCGGTGGTCACGCTGCTGGTGCTCGACCTCCATCCGGAGCGGCGCGGCATGGCCTCGTCGCTGCAGGCCGTGATCGGCTCCACCGCCAACGGCATCGTTGCCGGCGTGGTGGCGCCGCTGGTCATGCATTCCACGCTGGCACTGGCGCTGACGTCGATGCTGATGCTGGGCATCGGCCTCGTCGCATGGGTCTGGCTGCACGGGCGGTGGCCCGAAATCGGCCGCCGCGTGGCCGCGGAGGTCTGAAGCCATGCCGCAGTTTTCCGCCTTGCTCACCCATGCGCGCGCCTGGCTGCCGGGCCGCAACACCGTCGACATTCGCGAGCGCATGCGCGCCGTGGCCGGCGCGGCAATCGGCCTGGTCATTACCGCGCTGCTGTGCCGCTGGATGGCCGAAGCAGCGGGTATCAGCATCTGGCTCATTGCGCCGATGGGCGCGAGCGCGGTGCTGGTATTTGCCGTGCCCGCGAGCCCGCTCGCACAGCCTTGGTCGGTCATCGTCGGCAACACGCTGTCGACACTGGTGGGCATTGCCTGCGTCCACTGGATACCGGACGCGGCCTGGGCCGCCGCGTTGGCCGTCGGCGCGGCCATCGGGCTGATGTTTGCCACGCGCAGCCTGCACCCGCCGGGCGGCGCCGCCGCGCTGCTCTCGGTGCTGACGCACACCACCGACTTTTCCGCGGCGCTGTTCCCCACCCTCGTGAACTCGCTGCTGCTGGTGCTGGCCGGCGTGGCCTACAACACGCTCACGGGCAGGCGCTATCCGCACGTGCAGGTGGCACGGCCGCCCTCGGCGGATGCCCGGTTCAGCCAGGCCGACATCGATGCGGTGCTGGCCCGCTACAACCAGGTGCTGGACATCAGCCGCGACGACCTCGAATCGCTCATCCAGCAGACCGAACTCGAGTCTTACAAGCGGCGCCTCGGCACGCTGCACTGCGCCGACATCATGTCGCGCGAGCCGGTGTCGGTGGAGTTCGGCACGCCGCTGCAAGAGGCCTGGACGCTGATGAACCAGCGCCGCATCAAGGCCCTGCCCGTCATCGACCGCACGCGCCGCGTGGTCGGCATCGTGACGCAGGCCGACTTCTTTCGCATGCTCGACCTCGAGCACCACGAAGGCATTGCGGGGCGCCTGCGCGACCTGATCCGCGCCACGCGCACCGTGGTGTCGAACAAGCCGGAAGTGGTCGGCCAGATCATGACGCGCCAGGTGCGCGTGGCCAGCGCCGACCGGCCGGTGGTCGACCTGGTGCCGCTGTTCTCAGAAGGCGGCCACCACCATATCCCTATCATCGACCATGAAAGGCGGCTCACCGGCATGATCACGCAGTCGGATTTCGTGCGTGCGCTCTATCGTGCCGTGCGGCCCGAGAACTGAAACCTTTCAAGGAGCGCACATGGCGTGGGTCGTGTTGTTGGTGGCGGGTCTGCTCGAAATGGGCTGGGCCATCGGTCTCAAGTACACCGAAGGATTTACCAGGCTCTGGCCCTCGATCGGCACGGCCATTTCAATGGTGCTGAGCGTGGTGCTGCTGGGCTGGGCAATGCGCTCGCTGCCCGTGGGCACCGCCTATGCCGTGTGGACCGGCATCGGTGCCGTGGGCACGGTGATCCTGGGCATCGTGCTGTTCCACGAGCCCGCCAACGCGGCGCGGCTGATCTGCGTCGGCCTGATCGTCGCGGGCATTCTCGGGCTCAAGATCACGAGCCCGGCCTGAGCCCGCGCTTCATTCCAATACGACGTTCGCCTTCTTCACCAGCGCGGCATAGCGCGCGGCTTCGCTTCGGAAGTAGCTTGCGGCCTGTTCGGGCGAAGTCGGCTTGATGACATTGCCTTGCTTGTCCATGGCCTCGCGCACCTCTTCGCTCGTGAAAGCCGCGGCCACCGCGGCGTGCGCGCGCTGAATGTCGGCGGCCTGCATCTTGGGCGGGCCGATCACCGCGAACCAGCCTTCGACCGCGTAGTTGGGCAGGCCCTGCTCCGAAATGGTCTGGATATCGGGCGCAGCCGGCGAGCGCTGGGGGCTGCACAGGCCAATAGCGCGCAACGCGCCGCTCTTGAGGTGCGGCTGCACCGCGGGCAATGCCACCACGCCCATCTCGACCTGGCCCGCGATCATGTCGGTGACCATCGGGCCGGTGCCCTTGTAGGGAATGTGCCGCGCTTTCACGCCGGCCTCTTCCATGAACATCTCGCCGGCCAGGTGAATGATGGTGCCGTTGCCCGACGAAGCGTAGTTGTAGGTGTCTGGCTTGGCGCGCAGCAGCGCCACCAGCTCCTTCACGTTTTTGGCGGGCAGCTTCGGGTTGACCACAAGCACCAGCGGGGTCGCGCCCACCACGCTGATGGGCGTCACGTCCGCGATGGCGTCGAAGGGCAACTTCTTGTACACGGCCGGATTGATGACGTGGTTGTTCGACACCATGCCGAGCGTGAGCCCGTCGGGCGCGGCCTTGACCACCACCGATGTGCCGGTGATGCCGCCCGCGCCCGGCAGGTTTTCTATCACCACCGGCTGGCCGAAGGCCTTGCCGAGCGCAACCGATGCCGCGCGCGCGATGGCGTCCACGCCCGAACCGGCGCTGATCGGCAGGATGAAACGTACGGGCTTGTCGGAGCCCTGCGCGAGCGCGGGGCACGCGGCCAGCGCGGCGGCGGAAGCACCAAAACCCAGTACGGCGCGGCGGGTCATCGGGGGAAGCATCGTGTGCATGGTCTTGTCTCTCTTTATGGTTTTCAACTAAAGAATCGGTCAGGCGATGGCCAATTCGGCTCGCATGGCGGCCACCTGCGCCTCGGCATAGCCGAGCTCGGTCAACAGTTCCCGCGTGTGTTCGCCGAGCGTCGGCGGATCGAGCCGCACGCCCAGGCGCTCGCCGCCCAGCGTGATCGGGAACAGGGTGGTCTGCGCGGTTTCTCCTGCGCGCTCGCCGTCGGGCAGGCGGATGTCGGCAAGGCCGCCGGTGGCCTTCAGGTGCGGATCTTCGTAGAGGTCTTCTGGCCGCACGATGGGCGCGAAAGGAAGGCCGCGGGCCTCGAAGATTGCCGACAGCTCGGCGGCCGAGCGGTCGGCCAGCCGGCCGCGCAGGTCAGCGAGCAAGGCGGGCCGCACGCGAACCCGGTCGTTGTTGGTTCGCAAGGCAGGATCGGCCTTCAGGTCGTCGAAGCCGAGCGCATCACAGAACACCCGCCATTGCGCGTCGCTCACTGCGGCCAGAAAGATCTGCTCGCCGTCCTTCACGGTGAACACGTCGTACAGCGCCCAGGCCGAGATGCGCTCGGGCATCGGCGCCGCAGCCTGGCCCGTGATGGCGTACTGCAGCATGTGCTGGCCGACCAGAAACACGTTGTTCTCGAACAGCGCGGACTGCACCTCGCAGCCCTTGCCGGTCTGTATGCGCTGCATGAGCGCGGCCATCGCGCCGATGGCGCCGAACATGCCGCCCATGATGTCGTTCACGCTGGTGCCCGCGCGCAGCGGGTCGCCAGGCCGGCCGGTCATGTAGGCCAGGCCTCCCATCATCTGCACCACCTCGTCGAGCGCGGTGCGGTGCTCGTAGGGCCCGGGCAGAAAGCCGGTGTGGTTCACGTACACCAGCCGCGGGTTGAGCTTGCCCAGCGCGGCGTAGCCGAGCCCGTATTTGTCCATGGTGCCGGGCCTGAAGTTCTGCGCGACCACGTCAGCGGTGGCGCACAGGCGCAGCGCCGCCTCGAGCCCCTGCGGATGGCGAAGGTCGAGCGCAATGCTTTTCTTGTTGCGGTTGAACATCGGAAAAAAGCCCGTGCCTGCGCCCAGCAGCTGCCGCGTGCGGTCGCCCTCGATGGGTTCGACCTTGATGACTTCCGCACCCAGGTCGGCCAGCACCATGCCGCAGGTCGGGCCCATGACCATGTGCGTGAACTCGACCACGCGAATGCCGGTGAGCGGCAGGCGCTTTTCTTCAGGCTTCGTCGTGGTTTCGCTCATGCCGCGACTCCGGCGCTCGCCGCAAAGGTCTTCGGAAAGCCCGCGCGCCATACCGTGCCCTGCAGCGTTTCGCCTTCGAGCCAGCCGGCGACGCGCTCGCGCAGGTCGAGCAGCTTCGGCAGATCGACGCCGGTGCGCACGCCCATGCTCTCGAGCATGAAGACGAGGTCTTCGGTGTCGACGTTGCCGCTGGCGCCCGGCGCATGCGGGCAACCGCCGATGCCGGCCAGGCAGGCGTCGAAGCGCGAAATGCCGACTTCGAGCGTGGCATACACGTTGGCCAGCCCCAGGCCGCGCGTGTCGTGGAAATGGCCGCACCAGAAGCGGTCGCCCGCAATGCGCCGCGCGCGTTCGAACAGGCTGCGGACCATGGCGGGATCGGCATAGCCGACGGTGTCCGCCAGGCCCACCCGGTCGGCGCCCGCGTCGAGCAGCGCCTGCATCAGGCGCAGCACCTCGTCCGGCGCCACGTGGCCTTGTATGGTGCAGCCGAAAGCGGTGCCCACGCCGCCCTCGATCATCGTCTTGGAGCCCGCGGCATCGCGCGCGGCGCGGATGCGTGCAACCTCGGCCACCACTTCGTCGGGCGTCTTGCGCAGGTTGGCCAGGCTGTGCGCGTGGCTGGCCGACAGCGGCACCATCATCAGGTCGGCCTCGCCCGCAATGGCGAGTTCCGCGCCCCGCAGGTTGGGCACCAGCACCGAAGTGAAAAGCCCCGGCAGCGTCTTCGCGTAGGCCAGCAGTTCGGCCGTGTCCGCCAGCTGCGGCAGCAGGCGGGCGGGCACGAAAGAGCCGACTTCGATCTCGCGCTGCCCGGCGGCATGCGCGTCGCGGATCCACTCGAGCTTTTGTGCGGTGGGCAGCGTTCTCGCAATGCTCTGCAGGCCGTCGCGGAGGCCCACTTCGCGGACAACCGCGCTGGGCGGCAAAAAGGCGTGAGCGGCGGGCGCTACCGATGCATCGTTCAAAGCGGTCTCCTTCGTGGTCTGGTGCGATGTTAGGAGTTCCCATTCGAATCAGAAAATAGATTTTGGAAGCCAATTCGTTCCAAAATGGAATACCACATCTTCAAACCCGGCAGCCGCATGCGAGACCTCGACCTCACCACCCTCCGCCTCTTCGTCTCCGTGTGCGAAACCCGCAGCATCGCGCGCGCGGGGGAACAAGCCAGCATCGTCGGTTCGGCCATCAGCAAGCGGCTCGCGCAGCTCGAAGACGCCGTCGGCACGCCGCTGCTGCTGCGAAAGCGCCGGGGCGTGGTGCCCACGCCCGCCGGCGAAACATTGCTGGAGCATGCCCGCGCGATGCTCGGCAGCGCGCAGCGCATCGAGCGCGACATGGCCGCATATGCAAGCGGTGCGCGGGGGCATGTGCGCATCCTCGCGTCGGCCTCGGTCATGGCCGAATCGCTGGCTGAAGACGTGGCCAACTTTCTGCAGAACCCCGCGCACCGCGACATCCGGGTCGACATGGAAGAGCGCGTGAGCCCCGAGATCGTGCGCGGCATTCGAGAGGGCAGCGCGTCGATCGGGCTGTGCTGGGACGCCGCCGACCTCGAAGGCCTGCAGCGGCGCAGCTACCGCACCGACCACCTCGCAGTGGTCGCGCACCCATCGCACCCGGCGGCGCGCCGCGGCAAGGTGCGCTTCGAGGATGTGCTCGAGCACGAGTTTGTCGGCATGCCCGCGCTGAGCGCCGTGCAGCTGATGCTCGCCCGCGAAGCCGCCGTGGCCGGCAAGCCGCTGGCCTATCGCGTGCTGGTGACCAACTTCGACGCCGCGCTGCGCGTGGTGCGCGCCGGGTTGGCCATCAGCGTGGTGCCCGCGGAAGTGGCGCAGCCCTTTGCCGACGCCTACGGCCTTCGGCTCATGCCACTGACCGATGCCTGGGCGCGCCGCCGCTTCGCGATCTGCTTTCGCGGTGAAGAGACGCTGTCGCTGGCGGCGCAGCTGCTCGTGGCGCATCTCGAAAAGTGCGCGACGGACTGACCGCCCGGCATTCAATTCGACCGAAAACAGAAACTATTCATTGGTCGAATCGGGATTTTTGTTCCTTTTACTGAAACCTACCATCGGGTCTGTCACGTTGTCACCCATCAAGCCCATTCAACCGAAAGACCCGAAATGTTCCGCAGAAGCCTTCTTTCCGCTACCGCCCTTTCCGCCGCGCTGTCCCTTGCCTCGTTCGCAGCCGGGGCTGCCGAGCCGCTGAAGCTGGACGTGTACAACCCCGGCGCCAAGTCGATGTTCCCCGTGTCTTCCGAGCTGGTCACCGGCCAGGCCGATGCGGTTCTGATCGACGCGCAGTTCCAGCGCAACGACGCCGAGGCGCTGGTGCAGAAGATCAAGGCCAGCGGCAAGAAGCTGACCACGGTCTACATCAGCCACAGCGATCCCGACTACTACTTCGGCCTCGACGTGATCCAGGCCGCCTTCCCAGACGCGAAGATCGTCGCCACGCCGCAGACCGTCGCCGCCATCCAGGCATCGAAGGACGGCAAGCTCGCGCACTGGGGCCCCATCCTGAAGGAGAACGCACCCAAGGCACTGGTCGTGCCCGAGCCGCTGACCGGCGACAGCATCGAACTCGAAGGCCGCAAGATCCAGGTGGTGGGCCTCGACGGCCCGACCCCGGCGCGAACCTTTGCGTGGATTCCCTCCATCAAGGCCGTGGTCGGCGGCGTGCCCGTGTCGGCCAACATCCACCTGTGGGTGGCCGACACGCAAACGCCCGAATCGCGCCGTGACTGGCTCAAGACGCTCGGCCGCATCGAAGCGCTGCGCCCCAAGACCGTGGTGCCGGGCCACTTCGAGCCCAATGCCGATGGATCGATGCTCTACTCGGTGGCTTCGGTGAAGTTCACGCGCAGCTACCTGCAAGCCTTCGAAACCGAGGCCGCCAAGGCCAACGACTCGGCCGCGCTCGTCGCCGCCATGAAGAAGCGCTACCCCAAGCTGCAGCACGCTTCGTCGCTCGAACTGAGTGCCAAGGTGATCAAGGGAGAAATGAAATGGCCGCAGTGAACGACAACAACAGCACCGCGCTGCACTACATCTTCGATCCGATGTGCGGCTGGTGCTATGCGGCCGCACCGCTGGTCGATGCGGCGCGCAGCGTGGCCGGGCTCAAGGTCGAGTTCCATGGCGGCGGCATGATGACCGGCGCCAACCGGCGGTCCATTACCGCGCAGTGGCGCGACTACGTGATGCCGCACGACCGGCGCATTGCCGAGCTCACGGGCCAGCCGTTCGGCGAAACCTACTTCGAAGGGCTGCTGCGCGACACGGGCGCGGTCATGGATTCCGAGCCGCCGACCACCGCGGTGCTCGCGGCCGAGGTGCTGCGAACGGGTGGCGGCCTCGACATGATCCATCGGCTGCAGCGCGCGCACTATGTCGAAGGCCGGCGCATCGCCGACGTGGACGTGCTCGCAGCGGTGGCCGCAGAACTTGGCTTTGATGCCGAGGCCTTTGCATCGGCTTTCGCACGCCTGTCCGGCGAGGCCACTGCGCAGCACATTGCCGCCAGCCGGCAACTGCTACAGCGTGCCGGGGGCCAGGGCTTCCCGACCTTTGTGCTGGTGCAGGCCGATGGCAGCGCGAGCCGGGTCGACATCGGTCCGTGGCTCGGGCGTGCCGACGA
This sequence comes from Variovorax paradoxus, assembly GCF_009755665.1. Lineage (NCBI taxonomy): Bacteria > Pseudomonadati > Pseudomonadota > Betaproteobacteria > Burkholderiales > Comamonadaceae > Variovorax > Variovorax paradoxus. Next base: position 1,915,048 of record NZ_CP046622.1, on the reverse strand, counting down.
ATGGAAGGCGCAGCTGGCCACGCTGGCAGCGCCCGCTGGCGACGCGGCAAACGCTGGCGCCGGCCAAGCGTCGTGCGGCCCGGACAGCTGCGCAATCTAGGCCCTCACGGCCTTCGCGCTGCTACCTGCTGCACTGGAAGCTGCCCGCCTGCGACGCCTCGCCACCCGTGTAGCGCGGCCACAGCGGCCACTCGCACAGTGGCCGAGAACGAACCACCCTGAACGGTGGCTGCACTTCCTGCTCGGCCAATTGCAGGCCGCCCGGTGCGCGGCCGCGTTCGACCCAGTCGGCCAGCGCGCCGAGCATGTCGACATTGGCGGGGGCGCCGGCGCCCACGTGGTCCACGCCCGGCGCCGTGTATAGGCGCATGAAGCGGTCCACGTTGTCGCGCCCCATGCGCGCCACCACCGATTCGTAATAGCGAATGCCCGCGAACGGGCTCTGGGCGTAGTCGGCCATGTGCTCGAGCATCAGCAGCTTGCCGCCGCGGGCCTGGAACGCGCCGAGATCGGGGTTGGTCGAATCCATCAGCTGCGACACGGTGGCGATGCGCGCAGCGAAATCTTCCGCACGGTAGTTGCGCACATCGAGCGACGGATTGCGCGCATAGAAATACTGCAGCGCCCCGCTGCCGTAGAACCATGCAATGCCGTTGCTCTGTTGCGGCGGCACGGTGGGCGCGGCGGTGCCCGTCCACCACGCGTTCCAGCCGCCCGTGGCCGCAAAGGCCGGCGTGCCTTCGCCGCCGATACCCCAGCCTGGGTACTCGGTCACGCCATGCGCCAGCGGCACGGGCGAACGCCACGGCGAGCGCAGCGTGCGCACCGCCTGCACCTGCGCATCGTTCAGGCAGTTGTCTCCGCTGGTGCCCGCGGCGCAGCGCAGGCTGGCGGGATCGAAGCGCTGCAGGCAGCCTACCGGGTTCGACACGATGCCGTCCACAGCACCGTCAGTGGCGTCGCATGACGCGAGCACAGCGTTGTGCACCAGCTGCACCTGCGCGGGCCGCAGCCATCCTTCGCCCATGGTGGCGATGCCGTTGCGCGTGCCGGCATGCTGCAGCCCCGTCCAGTTGATGACCGGCACGCGGCTGAAGATGCCGTCGAAATCCCGCGGATAGCGCTGCGCCATGGTGAGCCCTTCGCGGCCGCCTTCGGAGCTGCCCACGAAGTACAGCTTCTGCGGTGCCTGCCCGTAGGCGCGCTGAATCAGCGCCACCGCCACGTCGCGCACCTTCTTGTACGAGGCGTGCGCAAAATTCACCAATGCCTCGTCGTTGAGCGCAAAAGCCTGCGGCGGCTGGCCCTGCACGTTCTGATGGCCGGAGTCGGTGCCGTAGGTTACGTAGCCTTGCGCGAGCGGCGTAGGCTGGTCGAAACGCGCGCCCGGCACCAGCGCAAGGCCGGTGATCAGCACGCCGTTGAATCCGCCACCACCGTACTGCACGCTGCGCCCGTTCCACACGAGCGGCAGGTTCACCTGGAAAAGGATGGGCGGCGCGGCCGCATCGAGCGGCGCGATGCGGCCGAGCACCTTGCAGTGCGCTGGCGTCGGCGGCGTGATGCGCCCCGCGGGGGTGCCCGCGCGCTCGGCCACAGCCAGCGCGGCGGCTGGAACGAGCGTGGCCGAGTCGACCGTGGCCGCACCGCTCGGCAGGCCGATGGCCGCGGGCGCCACCGGTGCAACGAGCGCCGCGCAAGATGCCGCGGGATTGCCGCCGAGCGAAAGGCTCTGCGGCCCCGTGGTGGTGCCGCAGGCAGCCAGCAAGATGGCGGAGGCCAGCATGGCGCCCCCGCAAAATACTTTCTTCGGGGTCGCCATTTGTGTGTGTCTCCTTCTTGTTTGCCGGGACGGTTACCGGGCCACGCCCAGCAATCTTTCAAGCACCTGCGGCTGGCTGCGCAATGCCGCCGCGCTATCGGTGTGCACGATGGTGCCGTGGTCGAGCACCACCGCGTGGTCGGAAATCGCGAGGATCGCCTGCGGGTGCTGCTCCACGATGATGGCCGCCAGCCCTTCGTCCTGGGTAATGCGTCGGATGGCGCGCAACAGCTCTTCGACGATGATCGGCGCGAGGCCTTCGAGCGGCTCGTCGAGCAGCAGCAGCCGGGGGTTGAGCACCAGCGCGCGGCCCACGGCGAGCATCTGCTGCTCGCCGCCCGAAAGCTGCGTGCCGAGGTTGGTCTTGCGCTCGGCAAGGCGCGGGAACATCTCGTAGACGCGCTGCGGGTTCCACTTTCCAGGACGCTCCACCGCGGTGAGGTTTTCATGCACCGTGAGCGACTTGAAGATGTTGCGCTCCTGCGGCACCCAGCCGATGCCGGCTGCCGCGCGCTGGTGCGGTGCGAGCTTGTGCAGGGCTTGCCCGCCCAGCGAAATGCTGCCGCCGTGCTGCCGCGTGGCGCCCGCCAGCGTATTGATGAGCGTGGTCTTGCCCGTGCCGTTGCGCCCCAGCAGCGCCAGCGTTTGCCCTTCGCCGAGCGAAAAAGCAACGTCGTGCAGCACCACGGCCTCGCCGTAGCCGGCGCTCAGGTTCTCGATGCGAAGCAATTCAGACATGGGCGTGCTCCCCGTGGCCCAGATAGACCTCTTTCACCTTCGGATCGTTGGCGATGGTTTCGGGGTCGCCCTCCGTCAGCAGCGCGCCGTTCACCAGCACCGTCATGCGGTCGGCAAAGCTGAACACCAGGTCCATGTCGTGTTCGATCAGCAGTACCGACACATCGGCCGGCAATGCGGCAACGGTTTCAAGCAGCTCTTCGCGCTCGCCGGCGGGCACGCCGGCCACGGGTTCATCGAGCAGCAGCACGCGCGGTTCGCAGGCCAGCGCAATCGCAATCTCGAGCAGGCGGCGCTTGCCGTAGGCCATGAACTTCGTCTGCTGTCGGGCCACGTCACCGAGGTGAAACTGCTCGAGCAACTGCGCCGCGCGTTCAGTCACCGCCTTGGTGGAGCCCAGCGGGCGCCACCACTGCGACGAGATGCCCTGGTGCTGCGAGACGACGAGCGCGAGCGTTTCGAGCGGCGTCATCGAATCGAACAGCTGGTTGATCTGAAAAGTGCGCACCAGGCCGCGCGCCACGCGCTTGTGCGGCGCCAGCGTGGTGATGTCTTCACCGAGCAGCGAGATGCGGCCTTCGGTCGGCGTGAGCACACCGGTCAGCAGGTTGATGAGCGTGGTCTTGCCGGCGCCGTTGGGGCCTATCAGCGCATGGCGCGCACCGCGCTTGAGTTCCATGGTGACGTTGTGGGTGGCCGTGATGCCGCCGAAGCGCATCACCAGGCCTTGCGTGGAAAGCACGGTTTCGGTCACGATGCACCGGCCTTCTTCTTGCCTAGCCACGTCCACGGCTTGAGCACGCGGTCGCGCCCCACCAGAACCAGCAGCACCAGCAGCAGCCCGATCCAGAACATCCAGTACTGCGGCGTCACGGCCGAGAGCCAGTTCTGCAGCAGCTTGAAGACGATGGCCCCCGCCACGCCGCCGTAGAGCCAACCCACGCCGCCGATCACCAGCATGAGCAGCACGTCGGCCGATCGGTCGAAAGCCAGCACGTCGAGCGAGGCAAAGCCGGTGGTCTGCGCCAGCAGCGCGCCGGCGGCACCGGCAATGCCGGCCGCCACGGTGTAGATGACCACGAGCCGCGACACCACCGGAATGCCGATGGCCATGGCACGCAGCCGGTTGTCGCGAATCGCCTTCAGCGTGGCGCCGAAGGGCGAGTGCACGATGCGGCGCATCACCAGGAACAGCAACAGCATCACGGCCAGCGAATACCAGGCGGCCGTGCGGCCATACAGGTCGAACTCGAACAGGCCGAGCACCGGCCCCATCACCACGCCCTGCAGCCCGTCGGCTCCGCCGGTGAGCCAGTCGAGCTTGTTGGCAAGCTCGAGCAGCAGCAGCGCGGTGCCCAACGTGACCATCAGCCGCGTGAGGTCGCTGCCGCGCAGGATGGTGACGCTGGCCACAAGGCCGAGCATGGCCGAGAGCACGGTGGCCACCACCAGGCCCACGGTCGGGTCCGGCATCACGAGCTTGGCGAACAGCGCCGCGGTGTAGGCACCAAAGCCGAAGAAGGCGGCATGGCCGAGCGACACGATCCCGGTGTAGCCGAGGATCAAATCGAGCGACATCGCGAACAGCGCAACGATGGCGATCTCGTTGACCAGCAACGAATGCGAAGGCATGAGAAACGGCAGCGCGAACGCCACGGCCCACACCACGAATTCGAGCGGGCGCCATCGCGCCTTGTGCAGCAGGGTCGACTGGTACGTTGAAGGCTCGTTCATTCAGCGGCCTCCCTTGCGCGTGAACAAGCCCTGCGGCCGCCACATCAATATCAAGATCATGAGCAGGTAGACGGTGAACGCGCCCATCTTGGGAATGAAATACTTGCCCGCCACATCCGCAATGCCAAGCAGCAGCGCAGCCGCGAGCGGCCCGGTAATCGACGAGGTGCCGCCGACCGACACCACGATCAGGAAATAGATCATGTACTTGAGCGGAAACGTCGGGTCGAGCCCGAGGATCTCGGCGCCCAGCGCACCGCCCAGCCCTGCGAGGCCTGAACCCACCGCAAAAGTCAGCAGGAACACAACGTTGACGTTGATGCCCAACCCCGAAGCCACGCGCGGGTCATCCACAGCGGCGCGCAGCCGGCTGCCGAAACGAGTCTTCGAGAGAATGAGCTGAAGCACGACCGTGAGCACGGCGCACACGGCAATGATGAAGAGCCGGTAGTGCCCCATGCCGAGCAGCAGCGCGCCGTCGCCCACCTCGGTGCGGCCGCGCAGCCATTCAGGCAATTGGATGTTCTGCTGCGAAGAACCGACAAAGTAGTCGATGGCCGCCACGGCCATGAAGGCAAGGCCAATGGAAAACAGCACCTGGTCGAGGTGCGGCTTGCCGTACATGGGCCGGTAGAGCGTGCGCTCGAGCAATGCGCCAGCTAATGCCACCACGATGAATGCGAGCGGAAGGCAAGCCAGGAATGGCACGCCGAGTTTCTGCATCGCAAAAACGGTGAGGTACCCGCCCGCCATGGCGAAGGCACCGTGCGCCAGGTTGATGAAGTTCATCAACCCGAGCGTCACGGCGAGTCCGACCGCGAGCACGAAGAGCAGCATGCCGTAGGCGATGCCGTCGAAAAGAATGGTCAACATGTCATTTTTTCCACCACGTTGTTGCGCGGCTTGCTTTCTGGGCGCTGTTGTTCAGGGCGTGTGCAAAGGCCACCGGGTACTCCCCTCCGCGAATGTCCCCCGGCCTTCGGCCTCCTCCTTTATTTCGCTGCGGGGAGCACCCGATGCCCTGTGCACTGGTACGCGCGGCTGGTGCACCGCTGATCAACGACTGCTCTGAATCACGCACCTGCTGGCGGGGTGCCTTGCGCAGCGAAATAAAGGAGGAGGGGCGCAGCCCCGGGGGACATTCGCGGAGAAAGGTACCCCGTCGGCGGGTGCGCGCCCTGAAGGCAACTACTTCGCCTTGCCCGGATCCTTCACACCCTTGATCACGTCGAACTCGACGTTATAGAGCTGTCCGTCCTTCTTCTCGACCTTGCGCAGGTACACGTCTTGCACGATGTCGCGCGTTTGTGCATCGATGTACACCGGCCCGCGCGGGCTCTCGAAGATCTGGCCCTTCATGGCTGCGAGCAGTGCGTCGCCGCCGCCCTGGCCCTTGGTGGCCTTGAGCGCCTCATAGATCACACGCATGCCGTCATAGCCGCCCACGGCCATGAAGTTGGGGCGCATTTTGGGGTTGGCCTTCTGGAAGGCCTCGACAAACTTCTTGTTGGCCGGCGAAGGATGCGCGGCCGAGTAGTGGTGCGAGGTGACCACGCCCAGCGCGCCGTCGCCCATGTCATTGAGCTGGTCATCGTCGGTCACGTCGCCGGTGGCGATCATGCGGATGCCGGCCTTGTCCATGCCGCGCTCGAGAAACTGCTTCATCACCGCCGCGCCGGCACCCGAGGGCACGAAGACGAACAGCGCATCGGGCTTGAGGTCGCGCACCTTCTGCAGGAACGGCGCGAAGTCTGGGTTGCGCAGCGGCACGCGCAGCTTCTCGACCACCTTGCCGCCGTTGAGCTGGAAGCGCTCGGTGAAGAATTTCTCGGCGTCGTTGCCGGGGCCGTAATCGGCCACGAGCGTGACGACTGTCTTCACGCCGTTCTTGGGCGCCCAGTCGCCCATGGCCACCGACACCTGCGGCAGCGTGAAGCTGCTGCGCACGATGTAGGGCGAGGCTTCGGTAATGCTCGAAGTGGCCGCGGCCATCACGACCTGAGGCGTTTTCGATTGCGTAGCCAGCGGCGCTGCGGCCAGCGCGGCCGGCGTGACGCCGAAGCCCGCAATCACGTTCACCTTGTCGTTCACGATGAGTTCCTGCGCGAGGCGCTTGGTCACGTCCGGCGTGGCCACGTCGTCCTTGACGATCAGCTCGATCTTCTTGCCCGCAACGGTATCGCCGTTCTGCGCCATGTACAGCCGGGCGGCTGCTTCGATCTGGCGGCCGGTGGAGGCCTGCTGGCCGGTCATGGGCAGGATGAGGCCGATCTTGAACTTGTTGCTGTCTTGTGCGCTGGCAAGCGACATGGAAAGCGCAAGCGCCGTGAGGCCTGCGGTCTGGATGAGTTTGCGTCTTTGCATGAGGTTTTCCTTGGAGAGACGAATACGAACCAGGGGCCATTTTTCAACACTTTGCAACATGCGGCGGAGCAGGCAATCACCTACTCCGCCCCCGGGCCGGGGCTTTGTTGCGCGATGAATAAATGAACTGCGCGATGATCGCGCAACCGGATTTCAGCTGTCGGGCCGGTACGAAGAGTCGAGCGTGAGGGTGCCCACGGCACGCGACACGCAGGCGCAGATGCGAGTGGCCGCCTGCTTCTCGTGCTCGCTCAGGAACACGTCGCGATGGTCGACCTCTCCGTCGACAGCAAGCACGTCCATGGCGCACAAGCCGCACTCGCCGCGTTTGCAGTCCCACAGCGTTTCCACGCCGGCGGCGTCCAGCGCCTCAAGCAAGGTGCAATCGGCCGGCACGGTAATCGCCAGGTCGTGCCGCGGAATGCGAACCGTGAAGGCCTGCGTTGCGAGGCGCCCGCTGCTGCCGAAGGTTTCGAAGCGCAGGTCGGCCGGGGGGCGGCCCGCAGCCTGCCACGCGCGCTTGACGGCTTCGAGCATGGGCACCGGCCCGCAGCTGTAGAGCTGACCGCCCTGGGGCAAAGCAGCGATGGCCGATGCAAAGTCGATGGGCGCTGCGCCTTCATGCGCCGCAACGTGCTCGCCCAACGCCTCGCGCAACCGGTCGAGATAGGCAAACTCTCCGGCATGGCGCGCGCCATAGAGCATCTTCACGGGCACGCCGGTGCGCCGCGCATGCTCGCCCAGGCGCTCGGCCATCAGCACCAGCGGCGTGATGCCGATGCCGCCGGCCACGAGCAGGTAACCCGGTGCGCTGGTGTCGAGCAGAAAGTGGTTCTGCGGCGCGCTCACCTGCAGCCGGTCGCCCACGGCCAGGCGCCACATCGCCAGCGAGCCGCCGCGGCCGTCGTCGAGCCGCTTCACGGCAATGCGCCAGCACTGGCCGTCGCCCTCGCCCACCAGCGAGTAAGAGCGCATCTGCAACTTGCCCTGGGCCGTCATCACCTGCACTTGCAGGTGCGAACCGGGCTCGTAGGTGGCGGCAAAGCCCGGCTCCGGCCGCAGTTCGAACTCGCGCACCGTGGGCGTGACGTCGCGCAGCGCAACGACCTGCGCCTGCATCCATTGAAGATCGCTTTTCATCGGGGGAACACCAACAGCAAAAAAGGAAGAGAAAGGCCGTTCGCTCAGCCGCGCCGGCGAATCAATTGCACGCCGGGCAGTGCGCGCCGCTCGGCACCGGGCGTGCCGTGCAGCGCCTCGCGCAGGTTGCGGCGCGCAATGCGGCTGTGCTCGCGCATCAGCGCCTCGGCGCGCGAGCCCTCGCCGGCCTCGATGGCGTCGAGCACCTGCAGGTGCTGGTCTTGCGCAATGACGAGCATGTCGCGCGCGGCGGGCGAATTGGCCTGCACGACGACAAAGCCCGAAGGCGATGCGAACGGCAGGTTGATCACGCGCTCGAGCTGCTGCGCAATCACAGGGCTCGCCGCCATTTCGCAGAGCAGCGCGTGAAACTTTTCGTTGTGTGTGACGTATCGCGAAAAAGCCGCGTCGTCGAGTGCGGGTTCGCGCAGCAGTTCGTCGATGCGTGCCAGGCAGGCGCGCGCCTCGCGCAGCACCACCGGCGCTGCGCCGCGCTCGGCCGCGAGCCGCGCCACCAGGCCTTCGAGCGTGCCGCGCAGTTCGATGGCGTCGGCCACGTCGCGCTCGGAAAAAGTGCGCACCGCATAGCCGCCGTTGGGCAGCGCCTCGAGCAGGCCTTCTTGCTCCAGACGCATGAGTGCGCTGCGCACCGGCGTGCGCGAGACGCCGAGCTGCTCGGAGATGGCCACTTCGGCAATGCGCGCGCCGCCCGGCAGTTCGCCCGCCAGGATCATTTCGCGCAGGCGCAGCTGCGCCTTCACGGCCTGCGAGCTGCCGCCGTCGCCGGCTTCGATGGGCGAGACGGGAGAGACGGGAGAGACGGGAGAGTTGGCCGCAGTCTTCATGCGGCCTGCTTCTCGGCGGGGCGGATCGGAATCGCAGCGCGCGCGGGCTTTTCCTTCTCGATCATGCGATCGATCAGGCGGCGCGCCCACATCGAGCCGGCGTCGATGTTGAGGTTGTAGAACTGGTGGTCCGGACGCTCGTCCATCGCCTTCTGCTGTGCCTCGAGCACGATTTCGTCCTCGCGGAAGATGCCGGCCACGCCTTCGCGCAGCTCGTGCGTGAGCCGCTGTTCACCCAGGCAGTAGTTGCGCGCAAAGGCCCAGAAGTAGAGGCAGGTCTTGTCCGTCTCGGGCGTGATGGTGTTCAGCACGTAGCCGTTCACGCCCTTGCTGCGATCGCCGGGGTTGCCGTCCTTCGGCACCGCGCCGCTGCCTGCCTCGGCCACGCCGACATCGATGTTCACGGTGCAAGGCCCCTCGAAGCGGATGATCTGCCAGCGGTCGACCTTGCCGGTGTAGCCGCGCGCATGGCGTATCTGCCCGCCCCAGAACGGCGGCGCGTCGATGCTCTCCATCCAGCGCGTGACGGTGGCCGAGCGGTCGCCGTGCGTGGCAACGAAGGGCGCCTCGGCCACTTCGCGGTTGCCGATGGAGGAGCCGTGCACGAAGGTCTCGTGCGTCAGGTCCATCAGGTTGTCGACCACAAGGCGGTAGTCGCAGTTCACGCGAATCATCTTGCCGTCGCCGGCCCAGGCGGGGTCGTCGTTCCAGTGCATGTCGGGCACCAGCGCCGGGTCGGCCTTGGCCGGATCGCCCGGCCATATCCAGACGAAGCGGTGCTTCTCCACCACCGGAAAGCTGCGCACGCAGGCCGAGGGGTTCAGCGTTTCCTGGCTGGGCATGTGGGTGCAGCGGCCCTGGCTGTTGTAGACCAGACCGTGATAGCCGCACACCACTTCGTCGCCTTCGAGCTTGCCCAGCGACAGCGGCATCAACCGATGCCAGCAGGCATCTTCGAGTGCGGCGACCTGGCCGTCGGTGCGGCGGAACAACACGAGTTTTTCATTGCAGATGGTGCGCGGCAGCAGCGCGTGACGCACTTCGACGTCGTAGGCGGCGGCATACCAGGCGTTCAGCGGGAAAGTGGGCTTTGGCGTCTTCATGAATACTCAATGTATACAGAATTCAGAAAAATTCCACTAAAAACCGCCAAACGCAGGGTAACTACCGAGTTCGATGTATACAGACGCATAAGTTTCCAAGGCGATACGATGCTTGATTCGTTTACAGCCACGACGGAGATTTCCATGTCCCAGCACGCCGCCCTGCCCGCCCGCTATGACCACGTCGGCAGTTTTCTGCGTCCCAAATACCTGCTCGAAGCACGCGAGCAGAACGCCAAGGGCGAGATCACGCCCGAGCAACTGCGCAAGGTCGAAGACAAGGCCATCACCGAGATCGTCCGATTCCAGGAAGACATTGGCCTGAAGAGCATTACCGACGGCGAGTTCCGCCGCACGTACTTCCACATCGACTTTCTCGACCAGCTCGGCGGCGTGAAAACCGACATTCCGGTCACCATCCGCAAGCCCGACGGCACCGAGGAACTGGCTCCGCCCGCGATGCGCGTGATCGACAAGGTGCGCCACGTCAAGGACATCCAGCTGGCCGACTTCCAGTACCTGAAGAGCCAGGTGTCCGCGGGCCGCACGCCGAAGGTGACCATTCCCTCGCCGACGATGCTGCACTTCCGCGGCGGCCGCGCCGGCATCAGCAAGGACGCGTATCCAGAGCTCGACCCGGTGTTCTACGACGACGTGGCCAAGGCCTATGGCGACGAACTGCGCTCGCTGGCCGCGGCCGGCTGCACCTACGTGCAGATGGACGACACCAACCTGGCCTACCTGTGCGACGAGCACATGCGCGAAGCGGCCCGCAAGCGCGGCGACGATCCCAACGAACTGCCCCACCGCTATGCGGCCTTCATCAACAAGGTGGTGGCGCAGAAGCCGCCGGGCATGCTGCTGGCCATGCACCTGTGCCGCGGCAACTTCAAGAGCACGCACGCCGCGGCCGGCAATTACGAGCCCGTGGCCGAGGCGCTCCTGAAGGAGATGGACCTGGACGCGTACTTCATGGAGTACGACGACGCCCGCTCGGGCGACTTCAAGCCGCTGCGCTACCTGCCCAAGGGCAAGACCGTGGTGCTGGGCCTCGTGACCACCAAGTTCGGCGAGATGGAAGACAATGACGAGCTCAAGCGCCGCATCGAGGACGCCGCCAAGTACGCGCCGCTCGAGCAGCTCGCGCTGTCGCCGCAGTGCGGCTTCTCGAGCACGGTGCACGGCAACAACATTGCGGTGGAAGCGCAACGCAACAAGCTGCGCCTGGTGGTCGAGACGGCACAAGAGGTGTGGGGCTCGACCTGAAGCGCCATTTCTGGTGAAGTCGGGGGCATGACAAAGACCACCACAAAAATCTACTCAGGCCCCCTCAGCATGTTCGGCGCGAAGGTGCAGATCGCCGCGCTCGAAAAAGGCATCGACTTCGAACTGGTGATGGTGCCGTTCACCAAGGGCGATGCCTACGAGCCCAAGCACCCGGATGTGCTGCGCATCAACCCCGTCAAGCAGCAGGTGCCGGTGCTCATCGACGGCGAGGTCGAGCTGTTCGACTCGACGCAGATCTTCGAATACCTCGAAGACCGCTACCCAGGCCCTGCGCACCTCGCGCTGTGGCCCCAAGGCATTGCCGAACGGGCACGGGCGCGGCAGCTGGAGCAGAAGTCCGACGAGGTCTTCTTCCCCAACGTGATCAGGCTCTTTGGCCTGCAGCACGACATGCAGAGCGCGCCAGCCGTCGCGGCTTGCGCCGCCTGCGCGCGCTACTACGACGAGATGGAAGGCCTGCTGGCCACGCGCGATTACCTCGCCGGTCCGTATTCCTTCGCCGACATCGCCTTCTACATGGCCTGCATCTTTGCCGACCGCAAGGGTGCCCGCATGACTGAGGCCACGCCGCGGCTCCTGGCGTGGCGCAGCCGCATGGGCGAGCGGCCCGCGGTGCGAACGGTGGTAGATCCGATGATGCGCTTTCTCGCCTCCGAAGGGCGCGACGTGGCCTCGTTCCTGATGCCGCGCTGATCGCTGGCGGCCTCACCCGGTCCTCAGGCATCATTGCCGCATGCCGAACACGAGTTTCGACTGGCTGCCTTCACCGTCACAGCATTTTCTCGTCGTCACCTTCGCGCTGCTGGTCTACATACTGACCACGCGCGCGCGCCGCGAGCAGCGCGCGCCCACCACCGCCATTGCCTGGGTCATGGGGCTGGTTCTCATGCCCTACCTGATCCTGCCGGCCTACCTGCTGTTCGGCCAGCGCAAGCTGCGCCCGGCGGGCTCGCCACGGCCGCCGCGCTCGATGCCACCGGGGCACTGGGCGGCCGACCTGATCGAGAGCTTCGGCCTTGCGCCGCCCGGGCGCTGCGCGATCCGCCTGCATGCCGACGGCGAAGCCGCGCGCGAGGCGCTGTGGCAGGTGATCGACGGCGCGCGGGAGCGCATCGACGTGTGCACCTTCATCATCGGAGACGACGCGATGGGCCGCGCCGTCATCGAGCGGCTGGCGCAACGCGCGCGCGAAGGCATCAAGGTGCGCGTGCTGCTCGACGGCTTCGGCGCGCTGACCTTGCCGCGCCGCCACTTCGAAGTGCTGCGCTCGGCAGGCGGCGAGGTCGCGGTGTTCCGCCCCTTCTTCAGCCTGCGCCGCATCGGGCCGCGCAACCTGCGCAACCACCGCAAGTTCACCATTGCCGACGACGGCTGGCTGTGGTCGGGCGGCCGCAACCTGGCAGGCGAATACTTCACCGGCAGCGAGAGATACCCCCAAGCCTGGCACGATCTTTCGTTCGACCTGCGCGGCAGCGTGGCCGCGGCGGCGGCGCGGCAGTTCGACCATGACTGGAGCTCGGTACGCAGCCGCAAGGCGCGCGCCATTACGGCCGACGACGTGCAGGAGGGCCCGGGCTGCGCCATGGCGCAGTTCCTGCCGAGCGGCCCCGACCAGACCGAGGACACCGCCCACGCGCTGCTGATCGATGCCTGCTTTCGGGCCGAGCACCGCGTGCTTGCCATCACGCCCTATTTCGTGCCCGGCGACGGGCTGCGCGATGCGCTGCGGCTGGCCGCGCGGCGCGGCGTGCAGGTCACCATCGCAATGCCTGCGCAGTCGAACCACCGCCTGGCGGACTTCGTGCGCGCACGCGCCATGCGCGACCTGGCCCGCGCGGGCGTGAGCTTTCGCATGCTGCCCTTCATGGCGCATGCCAAGGCGGTGGTGGTCGACAACGAGCTGGCCATGTGCGGATCGATCAACCTCGACCTGCGCAGCCTGCTGCTCAACCACGAGGCGGCCGTTGTGTTCTACGGCCCGCATGAAATCGACTGGCTGGCCGAGTGGATCGAAACCACGGCCTCCGCCGGCGAGCCCTACCGCGCCCGGCGCCCGGGCCTCTTGCGCGACGTGGCCGAGGGGCTGCTGCTCACCGTCGCTTTCCAGCTGTAGCGGCAGCGGGCGCCGCGGCCCTGGCTTCCTTCGCAACGGCGTCGAGGCCGGCGAAGACATAACGCATCAGGTCGTCCGCCAGGCCCTCGGTGTTCTTCAGGGCCGGCAGCACTTCGTTGCGCAGGTCCTTGGGGGCCACCGTCATCACGATGCAGGGCAGCACCACGAAGAGCATGGCCCGCTGCACCGAGGGATGGTCGTCGGGCAGGCCCATGATGCCGCCGATCAGGCCGCGGATCAGCTTGGCCTTGGGCAGCACCGCCTGGCGCACCATCACCGGCAGCGCCGGTGAAGGCGACAGCGCCTCGCGCAGCACCACCCGGAATCCCCACGGCGCCTTGGGCTGGCTGCCCATCTCCATCAGATGCGTGAGAAAGGTGCGCAGCTTGAGCCGCGGGTCGGCCGGCACGCTGGCCAGGCTGACCAGCTCATCCATGCTCACTAGCTGCCGGTGCGCCTCGATGAGCACGGCCTCGTATAGGCCGTCCCTGCTGCCGAAGTGGTAATTGACGGCGGCCATGTTGGTGCCGGCGCGTGTGCAGATTTCCTTGCTGGTGCTTTCGGCGAAGCCGCGTTCCGCAAACAGCTGGCCGGCCGTCTCGAGGATGTGCAGCCGGGTGGCGTTGCCATCGGTGCGCGGGGTGCGGGCGGCTGTCTGGCGTGGAGCGGGAGAACGGGTACTGGAAGAGCGTGATGCCATGGCCCTAGGTTAATCGAAATGAAAAAGTACTTCAAATTCAAATTTAAATTTGATAACATGCGGCCACTCCAAGTCTGGAACCCGGCAGGAACCGCTCATGAACAAGAAACCTCTCATCGCCGTTGCCCTCGTGGCGCTCGCCGTCACGGCGGGTGGCTGGTGGTACCTCCATCGCTCGGCACCGCCGTCCGACACGCTCGTGCTGTACGGCAATGTCGATGTGCGCCAGGTCTCGCTGGCCTTCAACGCCAACGAGCGCGTGGCGGAACTCGCCCTGCGCGAAGGCGACCCTGTGCGCGCCGGGCAGGTGCTGGGCAAACTGGACACCCGCTCGCTGGCGCTGCGCGTGGCGCAATCGCAGGCGCGCATCGGCGTGCAGGAACAGGCGCTGCTGCGGCTGAAGACCGGCAGCCGCCCCGAAGAACTGGCACAGGCCGGCGCGCAGGTCGCCGCCGCGCAGGCCGATGCCGACCTGGCGCAGCAGCAGCTCGCGCGCCTGCAGGCCATCGGCCAGACCACGGCCGGCCGCGCCGTGAGCCAGCAAGACCTCGACAGCGCACAGGCGCGCCGCAAGGTGGCGCTTGCGCAGCTGGACAACGCGCGCAAGGCGCAGCAGCTTGCGGTGGCCGGTCCGCGCAAGGAAGACATTGCGCAGGCACAGGCGCAGCTCGAATCGGCCCGCGCCGACCTCGCGCTCATGAACCACCAGCTGGCCGAAGCCGAGCTCAAGTCTCCCATCGACGCGGTGGTGCGCGCCCGCCTGCTCGAACCCGGCGACATGGCCTCGCCGCAGCGCCCGGCCTTCACGCTGGCCATCACCGATCCCAAGTGGGTGCGGGCCTACGTGGCCGAGCCCGACCTCGGCCGCGTGCGCCCCGGCCAGCAGGCGAGCGTCACCACCGACAGCCATCCCCACCGGCCGGTTGCGGGCAAGGTGGGCTACATCTCCTCGGTGGCCGAGTTCACGCCCAAGACGGTGCAGACCGAAGAGCTGCGCAGCAGCCTTGTGTATGAAATCCGCGTGATGGTCGACGACAAGGAAGACCAGCTGCGGCTCGGCATGCCGGCCACGGTGCGGCTTCAGCTGACTTCGAACGGCAGCCCGTGATGACGAACCTCATCGCTCGTCATCGCGCATTGCTCCCTCCCCTTTCGGGGGAGGGCTGGGGTGGGGGCAAGCGGCGTGTCTATCGGACGCTCTGCCCTGCCCCCATCCCAACCTTCCCCCGGAAGGGGAAGGAGCAAGACCGCATACCCGGAGGGACGTTGAATGCTGCGCGCTGAGCCGGCCGTCAGCGGACGCTCGCTGCACAAGCGCTTCACGGTCAAGGCGTCTAAGACGGCCGTGCACGCGCTCAACGACATGTCGCTTCAAATTCCCGCCGGCACGCTCACCGCGCTGGTCGGCCCCGACGGCGCGGGCAAGACGACGCTGCTGCGGCTCATGGCCGGCCTGATGCGCGCCGACGAAGGCGAACTGCGCGTGCTGGGCATCGATGTTTCCGCCGACCCGCAATCGGTGCAGGACCGCATCAGCTACATGCCCCAGCGCTTCGGCCTGTACGAAGACCTGAGCGTGCAGGAGAACCTTGACCTCTACGCCGACCTGCACGGCGTGCCGCCGGCCAGGCGGCGCGAACGCTATGCGCGGCTGATGGAAATGACGGACCTCGGTCGCTTTACCGATCGCCCCGCGGGCAAGCTGTCAGGCGGCATGAAGCAGAAGCTCGGCCTGGCCTGCACGCTGGTGCGCTCGCCCGACCTGCTGCTGCTCGACGAGCCCACCGTGGGTGTCGATCCGCTCTCGCGGCGCGAGCTTTGGCAGATCGTTCAGCAGCTGGTGGACGAAGAGCAGCTTTCCGTCATCGTGAGCACCGCGTACCTCGACGAGGCCGAGCGCTGCAGCCATGTGTTCGTGCTGCGCGAAGGCCAGCTGATTGCAGAGGGCACGCCGGCGGAGATCCGCGACCGCGCCGAGGGCCTGTGCTTCGTCGCCACGCCGCCGCCGGGCGAGGCACCGCGCCTGATGCAGGCCCGCCTGCTCGATGCGCAGCAAGACATCGTCGATGCCGTACCGCACGGCGGCGAAGTGCGCTTCATTCGCCGGCCCGGCACCGGCGACGCCGGGCTTGCGGCGCTGCTGGCCGGCGCCCGCGCCGAGCCGGTGCCACCCCGGCTCGAAGACGGCTTCATGACGCTGCTGCGCACGCAGCAGGCCCCTGCCGCCGACATCAAGCAATCGGCGGCGGCCGGCGGCCTTGCACCGGCCGCGGGCGAGCCCGGCGAAGTGGTCATCGAAGTGAAAGATCTGGTCCGCCGCTTCGGCGACTTCGTGGCTGTGGCGAGTACCAGCTTCTCCGTGCGGCGCGGCGAAATCTTCGGCCTGCTCGGCCCCAACGGCGCGGGCAAGACCACCACCTTTCGCATGCTGTGCGGCCTGCTGCCCGCAAGCGGCGGCCAGTTGCGCGTAGCCGGTGTCGATTTGCGCCATGCGCGCGCACAGGCCCGGCAGCGCATCGGCTACGTGTCGCAGAAATTCGCGCTCTACGGCAATCTTTCGGTGCGCGAGAACCTCTCGTTCTTTGGCGGCGCCTACGGCCTGCGCGGGCAGAAGCTGCAGGCGCGCATGGACACGGTGCTGCACCAGTTCGACCTCCAGAGCGAACTCGACGCGCCCAGCGGGCAGCTGCCGGGCGGCTACAAGCAGCGCCTTGCCATGGCAACGGGCCTGCTGCACGAGCCCGAGATTCTCTTTCTCGACGAGCCCACGAGCGGCGCCGACCCCCTCGCGCGCCGCGAGTTCTGGCGCCGCATTACCGCGCTGGCCGAAGGCGGCACCACCGTCGTCATCACGACCCATTTCATGGAAGAGGCGGAGTACTGCGACCGCATCGTGATCCAGGACGCAGGCAAGCTGCTCGCCATCGGCACTCCGCTGGAGGTGCGGGCGCAGGCGCTCGACGGCGAGCAGGGCGACCGGCGCATCGACATGGAACAGGCGTTCATCGGCATCGTCGAGAAGGCCCGGCGGGCAGAGCGCCAGAAGAAAAGCCAGAAGCAAAGCGAGAAGGTGGCGGCATGAGTGGCTTCTGGACCCGGCTGGTCTCGCTCACGCGCAAGGAGTTTCGCCAGCTGCTGCGCGACCGCAGCAACCTGGCCATCGGCATCCTGCTGCCGATGGTGCTGATCCTGATCTTCGGGTACGGCATGTCGCTCGACGTGAAGAACGCACCGGTGGGCGTGGTGCTCGAAGACGCTTCGCCCACGGCGCATGAAACCATTGCAGGCCTTCAGCTTTCGCCCACCATCGCACCCGTGCTTCTCGGCTCCATGCACGACGCCGAGGCGCTCATGCGCGACCGCAAGATCGACGGCATCGTGCGCGTGCCAGCCGACTTTTCGCGCTCGCAGGCCGCGGGCAACGCGCGCGTGCAGCTCATCGTGCATGGCGCGGACGCGGGCCGCGCGACCATCATCCTGGCCTACGTAAGCGGCGCCCTGGGCCAATCGGCCGTGCGCCAGGCCGACCGCGGCGGCGGCACCGCCGGCGCAGCAACAGCCTCCGCGGGCCGAGTGACCGTGGAGCAGCGCATGTGGTTCAACACCGCGAACACCAGCACCTGGTACCTGGTGCCCGGCCTCATCGTGCTCATCATGACGCTGGTCGGCGCATTTCTTACCGCGCTGGTCATGGCCCGCGAATGGGAGCGCGGCACGCTCGAGGCGCTGTTCGTCACGCCGGTGCGGCCGGTGGAAATACTGGTGGCAAAAATCATTCCGTACTTTGCGGTCGGCATGCTGGGGTTGGTGCTGTGCCTGCTGGCTGCGCGCTTCCTGTTCGCGGTGCCCATGGTCGGCTCGCTGTTCGCGGTGGTGCTCAGTTCGATGCTCTACCTGATCGTGGCGGTGAGCCTGGGCCTCGTGATCTCGTCCGTCACGCGCAACCAGTTTCTTGCGAGCCAGATCGCGCTGATCGCGACTTTCATGCCTTCGATGATGCTGTCGGGCTTTTTGTTCGACCTGCGCAATGTGCCCGCCGTGGTGCGCGCCATCGGCCATGTGCTGCCGGCCACCTACTTCATGGACCTGATCAAGACGCTGTTCCTGGCGGGCGATGTCTGGCCGCTGATCTGGCGCAACTGCGCAATCCTTGCCGCCTATGCGGTCGGGCTGCTGTTGCTTGCCCGCGCCGTCACGCGCAAGAGCCTCGACTGAAGGACGGACCGTTCCATGACCGATTTTCTGCTGCGCATTGCCAACCTCTGCCGCAAGGAGCTGCTCGCCATCCTCAAGGACCCGGCAAGCCGCGTGATCCTGTTCGTTCCGGCCATCATGCAAAGCCTCATCTTCGGGTACGGCGCCACGTACGACCTTTCGAACCTGCCCTATGCGCTGCTCGACCAGAGCCGCACGGGCGCGTCGACGGAGCTGGTTGCGCACCTGGACAGCACCGGCGTCTTTCATCGCGTGGCCACGCTGCGCACGCAGGCCGATATCCGCGAGGTGATCGACACCGAGAAGGCGCTGATGGTGATCCAGATCGCACCCGACTTCCAGCAGCGCCTGAGCGCCGGCCAGCCCGCGGCCATCCAGCTGATCCTGGATGCGCGCAACTCGAACACCGCGGGCTCGGCGGCCGGCTACGTGGGATCGGTGGTCGAGCGCTACAACGCGCAGCTGCGCACGCGCGCCGGCGCACAAGGGGCCCCGCTCACCATCGAATCGCGCGCATGGTTCAACCCGAACCTCGAGACGCGGTGGAACCTGCTGCCCGGCCTGATCGCCGCGCTCAGCATGCTGCAGACGCTGCTGCTCACCGCACTCTCAGTGGCACGCGAGCGCGAGCAAGGCACCTTCGACCAGTTGCTGGTCACGCCGATGTCGCCGCTCGAAATCATGATCGGCAAGGCGCTGCCGCCAGTGCTGGTGGGTCTTGCGCAGTCCACACTCATTCTTCTGGTGGCGCTCTTCTGGTTCGGCGTTCCAATGGCGGGCTCGCTGGCCACGCTCTACACCGGGCTGATCTTCTTCACCGTGGCGAGCGTGGGCATCGGCCTGTCGATCTCGGCGGTGTCGGCCAACATGCAGCAGGCCATGCTCTACACCTTCGTGCTGCTGATGCCGATGATGCTGCTGTCGGGCCTGACCACGCCGGTGCGCAACATGCCGCAGGTGCTGCAGGTGATCACCATGGCCAACCCGCTGCGCTTTGCAATCGACCTGGTGCAGCGCGTGTACCTGGAGGGCGTGGGCCTGGCCACGGTGTGGCACAACCTGATTCCGCTTTCGATCATCGCCCTTGTCACGCTGCCGCTGGCAGCCTGGCTGTTTCGCCATCGCCTGGCCTGAACCCGGGAGCCTTGCATGTCCGCATCACGAACCTTCCTCTTCTCCTTCTCCTTCTCCTGTTCCGCGCTCGCGCTTCTCCTTGCGGGGTGTGCCATGGGGCCCGACCACCGGCCCGCACAGGTGCAGGCGCCGGCCGATTGGTCCGCATGGCACGGCGGCTCGCCAGGGCTCCTGGGAGCCGAGCGGACTGCGGTGCCTTCGGCCGTAGCGTCCGGCGACTGGAAAGCCTTCAACGATTCGCTGCTCGAACGCCTGCAGGCGCTTGCGCTCGCGGCCAACCACGACCTGCAGACCGCCGCCTTGCGCTTTGCGCAGAGCCGCGTCCAGCGCACAGCGACGGCCGCGCAGCAGGGCCCGCAACTCAATGCCAGCGGCGGCGTCAGCCGCCAGCGGCAAAGCGAAACCGGCGCCGCCACGCGGATGATCGACGCACTCGGTTCGTCGGTGTCCAACCGCGACCAGTTGATCCGCACGCTGAGCGAGCCCTACAACCTGTACCAGGCTGGCTTCGACGCATCGTGGGAAATCGACCTGTGGGGCCGCGTGCGGCGCAGCATCGAAGCCGCCGATGCGGACACGGGCGCATCGGCGGCGCTGCTGCGCCAGGTGCAGCTCAGCGTGCAGGCCGAGGTGGCGCGCAACTACTTCGAACTGCGCGGTGCGCAGCGCGAATTGCGCCTGGCACGCGCCGACATTGCAGCCGCGGCCGAATCGCTCGAACTGGTTCAGGCGCGCGCCAACGGCGGGCTGGTCACCGACCTGGACCCGACGCGGCAGCGCACGCAGCTGGCCGAACTGAAGGCGCGCATTCCGGCGCTGCTGCAGCAGGAGGCACAGGCCTTGAACCAGATCACGCTGCTGACCGGCGCCATGCCCGGCAGGCTGAACGCCGAACTCGCCGCGCCGGAGGCAGGCCGCGCAAGCGACACACCCGAGGCGCTGCAGGCGCCGCCATTGCCCGAACTGGCCCTCGGCCTGCCCTCCGACCTGGCACGCCGCCGGCCCGACATTGCCGCGGCGGAGGCGCAGCTGCATGCCGCCACCGCGCGCATCGGCGTGGCCGTGGCCGACCTCTATCCGCGCGTGACGCTGGGGGCCGGCTTCGGCTTCGAATCGGTGGGCAGCGAACGTTTTGGCGAATGGGGCAGCCGGCAGTGGCATGTCGGCCCTTCCATCAGCCTGCCCATCTTCGACAACGGCCGGCGCCGGAGCACGGTAACCCTGCGTGAATTGCAGCAGCAGGAAGCCGCCGTGGCCTTTCAGCAGACCGTGCTCAAGGCATGGCACGAGATCGATTCCGCGCTGAGCGCCTATGCCGCCGAACGCCTGCGCCATGCCGAGCTGGCCGAGCGCGAACGCCACAGCCGCGACGCGCTCACACTGGCGCATGCACGCTATGCCAACGGGCTCACGGATTTCGGTGTCGAGCTCGACGCCCGCCGCACGCTGCTGCAGGCACGGCGCGACCAGGCGCAAAGTACGAGCCGGCTGGCCGTGGGGCTGGTGGCCGTCTACAAGGCGCTCGGCGGCAAGGTTCCGCCGGCTCCGGGCGCATCCGGCGCACCGGGCTAGAAGGTATTGGTAAAGCTCGCGTTGCCGAGGCCGGTGCCGATGGTCAGCACGCCCCAATGGGAAACGTCGCGCATGAACGGCAATTCGCTCAGCCCCTGCACCACCGCATCGTTGTGCATCAGGATGAGCGTCGGGCCGGAGCCGATCATCGGCATGCGCCGCCACAGCGCGCTCGGCAGGTGAAACGCGCGGCTCTGCCAGTCGCCCGGCAGGTTCTGCGTTCCGCGCTCGATCGAGCCGTCCTTGCGGATCAGGCCCGGGCACGCAATGCCGATGAAGGGCGCGAGGCGGATGTCCTTGCGCTCGCAATAGCGAACCATGTCCTCGAGCATGAGCGCGATGCGCTCGACCATGTCGG
Source organism: Variovorax paradoxus (assembly GCF_009755665.1). Taxonomy (NCBI): domain Bacteria; kingdom Pseudomonadati; phylum Pseudomonadota; class Betaproteobacteria; order Burkholderiales; family Comamonadaceae; genus Variovorax; species Variovorax paradoxus. Next base: position 1,893,923 of record NZ_CP046622.1, on the reverse strand, counting down.
TGCGGTTCGGGCCGTCGTCCGCATGGCGCCATTTCTCCCTGCGCACCACCTTGGCCTGCGACAGGTCCGAGGCCTTGCTGCGGCGCGTCTTCACGATGCCGCAGCGCACGTTGGTGCCGCCGATGTCCACGGCCAGGATGGCGTCGTGCTTCTTCAGCATGGCGTGCGGGGTCAGGTGCACCCAGCCGATCAGGCCGCCGTCGTCCACATCGTGCGACAGCCGGCCGAGCTGAACGTGCACGCCCATGTCCTCGAGAATGGCTGCCGTCTGCAGAATGGCGCGCTCGCCCACGTCGCTTTCGATGAAGCCGCCGCCCACCACGATGCGCTCCACCTTTTTCCATGAAGGCTGCCGCGTGAAGCGCTGGATCACGAAGGCCAGTTCCTCGGCAAATTCCTCGATGGCGCCGTGCATCAGGTCGCCGGCGGCCGAGGTCTTTTGCAGCACGCGGTCGAGCTGCTTCTTGCTGAGGTCTCGCGAGTGCTCCTTGCCCAGCGGGTCGGTGCCGGTCTTGCGGCGGCGCTTGCGCCAGCGCTCGAGCAGCTCCCGGAACGCGGTCTGGCTGGCCTGGTCGCCTACAAAGCCGTCTTTGTCGCGCAGCTGCAGGCTGTAGCCCTCCACCCGCAGCCCCGGGAGTTCGCGCAGGCCGTGAAGGTCAGGGCCGGGCAGGAGATGGGTTTTCTTGTTCATGGCAATCACTATGGATGAGTCCGCTTCTACAAAGCATCGGTAGCCCGCACCAAGGTTTGTAGGAGATTGGCGGGTGCACCCTGGCCGCCTTCGATCTCTATACACTGGCCCCCGATGCACCTGCCCCACCGCATCCTGCGCACCGCCTGCCTGTTGTTCACCCTGGCCTGGCTCGGCGCCACCGCATCGGCGCAGCCGGCCGACGGCACGCTGCGCGTCGGCTCCAAGCGCTTCACGGAGTCGTACATCCTGGCCGAACTGCTGGCGCAGACGGCGGCGCCCCACACCGCATCGCCGCCCGTGGTGCGCCAGGGCCTTGGCAACACCGCCATCGTCTATGAAGCGCTGCGTTCGGGCGCCATCGACGTGTATGCCGAATACACCGGCACCATTGCGCTCGAAATCCTGAAGGGCTCGCCGGCCGACACGCGCGAAGCCATGAATGCCGCGCTGGCGCCGCTGGGCCTGGGCGTGGCGGTTCCGCTGGGCTTCAACGACGGCTATGCGCTGGCGGTGCGCGCAGCCGATGCCGAACGGTTGGGCCTGCGCACGCTGAGCGACCTGGCGCGCCACCCCGAACTCAAGCTCGGCCTGTCGAACGAGTTCATCGGCCGCGCCGACGGCTGGAAGGGCCTTGCCGCGCGCTACGGCTTCACTCAGACACCGACCGGCCTCGACCACGGCCTGGCTTATGAAGCCGTGGCCGCGAAGCAGATCGATGCGATCGACATCTACACCACCGATGCCAAGATCGACCACCTGGGCCTGCGCGTGCTCGAAGACGACAGGAAATACTTTCCGCGCTACGACGCCGTGCTGCTGTACCGGCTCGACCTGCCCACGCGGCTGCCCAAGGCCTGGGCCGCGCTGCAAGCGCTCGAAGGCCGCATCGACGAACGCGCGATGATTGCGATGAACGCGCGCGCCGAGCTGCAGAGCGTGCCCTTCGATGCGATTGCGCGCGACTTCCTGGCCGGTACTGGCACCAGCGGCAAGGCCCAGCCAAGGGAAACCAAGCGCGGTTTCACCGCCAAGCTGTTCGGGCCCGACCTCTGGCAGCTCACGCGGCAGCACCTGGTGCTGGTGGCGGTGTCTGTGGGCGTGGCGATCCTGATCGGCGTGCCGCTCGCGATCCTGGTGTTTTCACATGTGCGGCTGCGCGCGGCGGTGCTGGGTATTGCGAGCATTTTGCAGACCGTGCCGTCGCTGGCACTGCTTGCGGTGCTCATCTCGCTGCTCGGCGCCATCGGTGCGTTGCCGGCGTTGATTGCGCTCACGCTCTATTCGCTGCTGCCGATCATGCGCAACACGGTAACCGGCCTTGCCGAAGTGCCGAACGGCCTGCGCCTGGCGGGCACCGCCCTTGGCATGACACCGCCGCAGAGCCTGCGGCTGGTGCTGCTGCCGCTTGCATTGCCCACGCTGCTGGCGGGCATTCGAACGGCCACGGCCATTGCCATTGGCACGGCCACCATTGCAGCATTCATCGGCGCGGGCGGCTTCGGCGAGCGCATCGTGACCGGGCTGGCGCTCAACGACCGCGAGCTGCTCTTGGCCGGGGCGTTGCCGGCCGCGGCGCTGGCGCTGCTGAGCGAGGGGATCTTCGAACTCGTGGAAATGCTGATGCGGCGCCGCCGCCGGGCGCCGCCGCTTTCGCTTCCGCCATGAGGCACTCGCGCAGCAGCGCGGCGCCTGCGCCCGGTGTCTTGTCGGCACGGTGGCAAAAGTGGCACTGCTGGCTGCTCGCGCCTTCCGGGCCGATGCGGCTCACCGGCAATTGAACCAGCGTTCCGGCGGCCAGGTCATCCGCTACGAGCCAGGAGGGCATCTTTCCCCACCCGAGGCCGGCGCGCAGCAGCGCGAGCTTGGCGTACATGTCGGTCACGCGCCAGGTCGAGGGCGAGAGCACGTCGATGTCGTAGCCTTGGCTGAGCGCGCTCGGGTCTTCCACCACGATCTGCACGTGCTCCGCCGCCGCGGTATCCAGGCCTTTGGCGCCGCGTTGCCGCGCATGGATGGCCAGCGCGTGGGAAGGCGCCGCCACCGCCAGCGTATGCAGCACCATCAGGAATTCGCGGCTGATCTTTTCGTCGGCATGGCCGAAGGCCGCGATGGCCAGATCGCATCGGCCCGAGCTCAATGCATCGATGGTGCCGCCCATCGAGCTGTATTCCACGCGAATGGCAATGCTCGGGTAGACCGCATGCATGCCGCGCAGCGCGCTGGCCAGGAGATCGGACGGAAAGAGCGTGTCGACCGCAATCGCCAGCCCGAGCTCAATGCCTTGCTCGAGCCCCTGCGCACGCGAGCGCAGCGCCTCGACCTTCGACAGGATGACCCTCACGTCGCCAAGCAGCGCCTTGCCCGTGGGCGTGAGCACGGGCTTGTGGCCCGAGCGGTCGAAGAGCCGCACCTGGAGCTGCTCTTCGAGGTTGGCAATGGCATGGCTCACGGCCGACTGCACGCGGTGCAGCCGCGCGGCGCCGGCGCGAAAACTCCCCGCGTCCGCCACGGCGACGAACATCTGCATCTGGCTGAGCGTGAGGATGTCCAGCATGATCTTTTCAATCGATTGACTTGGCCGATATTATTCGCTTTCATTGATCATGCATTCGCCGCAAAGTGGCGGCATGCAGAAGCAATTCGAAATGGCCGGCGCACCGCTCGCCGCCCTCCCCCTCTCGTCGGGTTCAACACACTGGCGCGGCGTGGCGCTGGTGGTGGCCGCCGGTGTGGCGGCCTCTCTTCAGGTCGGCAAAGTCGCCATTGCAGTGCCGCAGTTGCGCGCCGATTTCGGGCTCGACCTCTCGATGGTCGGCTGGCTGATGGCGATGTTTTCGCTGCTGGGCGTGGCCGGCGCCGTGCCGGTCGGCGCATGGGTCGCGCGCGCCGGCGACCGGCGCCTGGTGCTTGCCGGGCTGCTGGCCATTGCCGCCGGCAGCACGGCGGGCGCGTTGGCAAACAGCGTGGCAGTGCTGCTGGCCGGCCGCATCGTCGAGGGCCTGGGTTTTGTGCTGATCACCATTGCCGGCCCGTCGGTGCTGCAACGCATGGTCTCGCCCGGCGGCAAGGACCTGGCCTTTGCCATCTGGAGCTGCTTCATGCCGACCGGCATTGCAATTGCGCTGTTCAGCGGTTCGCTGCTCGATGGCTGGCGTGGCTTCTGGCTGGGCAATGCCGCTCTGGCGGCTTTGCTCGCGGTGTTGCTGCTGTTTGGCATTCCGCGTGGCGCCGCCAGTGCAGCGCCGGTGTCATGGCACAGCATGGCGCGCGATGCAGCCGCCACCGCCAAGGCCGGCGCACCGGCGCTGATCGCGGCCTCGTTCGTGGTCTACAGCCTGCAGTTTTTCGCGCTCTTCAGCTTTCTGCCGGTGCTGCTGATCGAACGCATGGGCGTGGGCATGGCGGCCGCCGGATCGCTGAGCGCGGTGGCCTGCTGCGTCAATGTGGTGGGCAATCTTGCAGCCGGCGTGCTGCTGAAACGCGGCGTGGCCCGCTGGCTGCTGGCAGCGGTGGCCAGTGCATTGATGGGGCTCTCGGCCATTGGCATCTTCCTGCCGGTGATCGGCGCGTTGCCGGCGTTCTTGCTGTGCCTGGCTTTTTCGGGCGCGGGGGGCCTGCTTCCCGCAACGCTGATCGGCACCTCTCCCATCGTGGCACCGAGCGCGCGGCTGGTACCCATGTCGATGGGCCTGCTCATGCTGGGCAGCAATCTCGGCCAGATGATCGGCCCCGTGATCGTGGGCGGTGCGGTGGATTCGATGGGCTGGCCGGCGGCGGCCATCATCGTCGCACTGGCAGGCGCGATGGGTGTGCTGCTTGCACTGGGCCTGCGGCGCTCGATGGCGCGCAGCGGCCACCCGCTTTGAAGGCGGGTGGCCGGGGGAACATCAAGCCAGCGTGTAGGCCGTCTTCACCGTGGTGAAGAACTCCTGCGCGTACTTGCCCTGCTCGCGCGGGCCGTAGCTCGAACCCTTGCGGCCGCCGAACGGCACGTGGTAGTCGACTCCCGCCGTCGGCAGGTTCACCATCACCATGCCGGCCTGGCTGTGGCGCTTGAAGTGCGTGGCGTACTTGAGGCTCGTGGTCGCAATGCCCGCAGAGAGGCCAAACTCCGTGTCGTTGGCCGTGGCCAGCGCTTCTTCGTAGTTCTTCACGCGGATCACGCTCGCCACCGGGCCGAAGATTTCTTCCTTGTTGATGCGCATGGCGGCAGCCGTTTCGCTGAACAGCGTGGGCGACATGTAGTAGCCATCGGTCTCCAGCTTGAGCAGTTCGCCGCCGGCGGCCAGCGTGGCGCCTTCGCCCTTGCCGATGGCCACGTATTCCATGTCCTGGTCGAGCTGCGACTTGGACGAGACGGGGCCGATGTCGGTGCCCTGCGCCAGCGCATCGCCCACCTTGATCTTGGCCATGCGGGCCTTCATCGCTTCGATGAACTTGGGGTAGATGCCTTCGGTGACGATCAGGCGGCTGGAAGCCGTGCAACGCTGGCCGGTGGAGTAGAAAGCGCTTTGCACGCTCAGTTCCACGGCCTGGGTCAGGTCGGCGTCGTCCAGGATGACCTGCGGGTTCTTGCCGCCCATCTCCAGCTGCACCTTCTTCTGGTTGGTAACGCACTGGATGCCGATGTTGCGGCCCACGCCCACCGAGCCGGTGAAGCTGATGGCATGGATGCCGGGGTGGTTGACCAGCGCGTTGCCGATGACGCTGCCGCGGCCCATCACCAGGTTGAATACGCCCGCGGGAATGCCCGAGCGGTGGATGATTTCGGACAGGGCCCAGGCGCTGCCGGGCACCAGGTCGGCGGGCTTCAACACCACGCAGTTGCCGAAGGCAAGCGCCGGAGCGATCTTCCAGGCCGGAATGGCAATGGGAAAGTTCCAGGGCGTGATAAGGCCGACGACGCCCACGGGCTCGCGCGTGATTTCCACGCCGATGTTGGGGCGCACCGAGGGCAGCACCTCGCCCGACAGGCGCAAGCATTCGCCGGCGAAGAACTTGAAGATCTGGCCGGCGCGGGTGGCTTCGCCGATGCCTTCGGCCTTGGTCTTGCCTTCTTCACGGGCGAGCAGCGTGCCGAGTTCTTCCTTGCGCGCGAGGATTTCGGTGCCGATCTTGTCCAGAGCGTCGGAGCGTGCCTGCACGCTGCCGGTGGCCCAGGCGGGGAAGGCGGCGGTGGCCGCGGCCACGGCGGCTTCCACGTGCGAGGCATCGCCCTGGGTGTACTGGCCCAGCACGTCGGCCAGGTTGCTGGGGTTCACGTTGGGGCTGTAGCTGCTGCCCGCGCGCCATTCGCCGCCGATCAGGTTGTCGAAGTTTTGCATGTGTTTTCCTTGCTGCTCGATGAAAAGAAAGAAGCCGGGCACTGGGTGTCCGGCTGCGAAAATGGAAACGGGAGACTAAACCTTCAGCGGACCAGACATGGTTTTTTATTGTCGAAAGTCCACCCGGGGATCAGGTATTGCATGGCCTGAGCATCGTTGCGCGCACCCAGTCCGTGCTTCAGGTAGAGCTGGTGAGCCTTCTCGACTTCGTCCATATCGAGCTCGATGCCCAGCCCGCCGCGGGTCGGCACCTTCACGAAACCGCCCTCGATCTGGAGCGGCGCCTTGGTCAGGTGCTGGCCGTCCTGCCAGATCCAGTGCGTGTCGATGGCGGTGACCTTGCCCGGCGCCGCCGCCGCCACGTGCGTGAACATGGCGAGCGACACATCGAAGTGGTTGTTCGAATGCGAGCCCCAGGTCAGGCCCCAGGCCTGGCACAGCTGGGCCACGCGCACGGAGCCCTGAAGGGTCCAGAAATGCGGGTCGGCCAAGGGGATGTCCACCGATTGCAGCGAGAGGCTGTGCACCATTTCGCGCCAGTCGGTGGCCACCATGTTGGTGGCGGTGGGCAGGCCCGTGGCACGGCGGAACTCGGCCATGACTTCTCGGCCGGAGAACACGCCTTCGGCACCGCACGGGTCTTCGGCATAGGCCATGACGCCGTGCAAGTCGCGGCAGAGGCGAATGGCATCTTGCAGCAGCCAGCCGCCATTGGGGTCGAGCGTGACGCGCGCTTGCGGAAAGCGCTCGTGCAGCGCACGAATGGCCGCCACCTCTTCTTCGCCGCGCAGCACGCCGCCCTTGAGCTTGAAGTCGGTAAAGCCGTAGCGCGCATGCGTGGCTTCGGCCAGGCGCACGATGGCTTCGGGCGTCATTGCTTCTTCGTGACGCAGGCGGAACCAGTCGTTGCCGGCGCCGGGGTCGCTCTCGTACGGCAGGTCGGTCTTCTTGCGGTCGCCCACGTAGAACAGGTAGCCGAGCATCTGCACCGCGTCGCGCTGCTGGCCTTCGCCGAGCAGTGCGGCCACCGGCACTTCGAGATGCTGGCCCAGCAGGTCGAGCAGCGCCGCTTCGACGGCGGTCACCGCATGAATGGTCACGCGCAGATCGAAGGTCTGCTGCCCGCGGCCCGCGCTGTCGCGGTTGGCGAAGGCGCTGCGCATGCTGTTGAGCACGGCGTTGTACTTGCCGATGGGCTGGCCCACGATGAGGCCGCGCGCATCTTCGAGCGTCTGGCGGATCTTCTCGCCGCCGGGCACTTCGCCGACGCCGGTGTTGCCGGCGCTGTCGGTCAGGATCAACAGGTTGCGCGTAAAGAACGGGCCGTGCGCACCGCTCAGGTTCATCAGCATGCTGTCGTGGCCCGCGACGGGCACCACGCGCATGCCGGTGACCACAGGCGCGCCGGAGACGGAAGAGATGGAAGCTGGATTTGTCATTTGCGCGAAACCTGATGGATGGCGGATGCTAGATGCGCACGGCTTGCCGGGCCAGCAACTTCCAGTCGTTACCCTGCTTCTTCCAGATGCCGAGGATCTTCAGCGCCACCTTGCCGGGCTTGCCCGAATCCAGTGTATCGGCCGCAAGCGTGTGGCGCACGATGGCGGTGTCGCCGCCCACCACCTTGATGGTCTGATCGGTGATGGTGATGCTGACGAAGTCCGACTTGCCGGCGACCAGGTCGCCGATGAAGCTGTCCTTGGTGTCGACCCTGCCGCCCGAATGGCCGTAGCTCAGGTCGTCGGCCACCAGCGCGCCAAGGGCGGCCGGGGTCGGGTCGATCATTGCCACCCGCAGCCGCTCGGCGGCCGCGGCCACCGCCGGCTCCGTCGATGCGCCGCCGCCCGCGGGCATCATCGCGCAGCCCGTGAACAGCATCGCCGATGCGGCGACCAGAAAAAGCTTCTTGATGAACATGTGTCGTTGTCTCCGTTGTTGTCGTTGATTGATTCGGCTGTTCGTTCTGCTTACTGCGGGCCGAGAGCGTCGATGAGCGCCTTGAGCTGCTCCATCTCGGCCGGCTTCAGGTCGGTGAGCGGTGCACGCACCGGGCCTGCGTCGTGGCCGACGATCTTGGCGCCGGCTTTGACGATGCTCACCGCGTAGCCCGGCGTGCGGTTGCGCAGCTCGAGATAGGGCATGAAGAAGTTCTTCAGCAGGCGATGCTGGGTGGCCATGTCGTCGTCGCGCACGGCTTCGTAGAACTGCACCGCGGTCTTCGGAATGAAGTTGAAGACAGCCGACGAATACACCGGCGTGCCCATGGCCTTGTAGGCCGCTGCATACACCTCTGCCGTGGGCAGGCCGCCCAGGTAGGCAAAGCGGTCGCCCATCTTCTGGTAGATGGCAACCATGGCTTCGATGTCGCCAATGCCGTCCTTGAAGCCGACGAGGTTCGGGTTGCGTTCGGCAAGGCCGGCCAGCGTGTCGGGCTTGAGGCGGCTGGTGGCGCGGTTGTAGACGATCACGCCGAACTTCACGCTCTTGCACACGGCTTCGACGTGCGCGGCCAGGCCTTCCTGGCCGGCTTCGGTCAAGTAGTGCGGCAGCAGCAAGATGCCATGGGCGCCGGCCCTCTCGGCCTCTTGCGCGCACTGGATGGCAAAGCGGGTCGGGCCGCCGGCACCCGCGATGATCGGCACCACGCCGCGGCAGGTATCGACCGCGGTCTTGATGATGCCGGGGTACTCGTCGCCCGTCAGCGAGAAGAACTCACCCGTGCCGCCGGCCGCGAACAGCGCGCTTGCGCCGTAGGGAGCAAGCCACTCGAGGCGCTTCTCGTAGCTGCTCTTGTTGAAGTCCCCGTTCGCGTCGAAGTCGGTCAACGGAAACGAGAGCAGGCCGGAGCCCATGATGGTTTTGAGTTCTTGAGGATTCATCGAGACACCAATGAGAGTGAGTTAAAAAATGGATCGGGAGGGCCGGTCAGTCCAGCTTGATGCCGGCGTCGGCGACCACCTTGGCCCAGCGCGCGCGCTCCTTGCCGAAGAACTGCTCTTCTTCGGCCGGCGCCATGGTCACGACCTCTGCGCCCTGCCCTGCAAGGCGCGAGCGGATGTCGGCCGCGCGGATGACGGTGATCAGCTCTTTGTTGAGACGCTGCACGATGGCGTCCGGCGTGCCCTTGGCAACCCGCACGCCTTGCCATGTGCCGGACTCGAAGCCGGACACGCCCTGCTCCGCAATCGTCGGCACTTCGCCGATGAGCGGCATGCGCGTCGACTTGGAAACGCCGAGCACCTTGAGCTTGCCGCTCTGCACGTGCGGCAGGGTGGCGAGCATGCCGTTCATGAGGATCTGCGTCTGGCCTGCGACGGTGTCTTGCACCGCCTGCACGCCGCCCTTGTAGGGCACATATTGCCAGCGCGCGCCGCTGGCACGCTCGAGCGCCACGCCGGCAAGGTGAGGCGCGCTGCCCGTGGCGGTCACGGCAAAATTGATGTCCGACTTCTTCGACAGCGCAATCAGCTCCTTCAGGCTGTTGGCCTGCACCGACGGGTGCACCACGAGCAAGTGCGGCGAGTAAGCCAGCATGGTCACGCCGCGCAGGTCCTTCGAAGGATCGAACGGCAGCTTGGTATAGACAGAGGGGCTGATGGCCAGCGCACCCACGTCGCACAGCAGCAGCGTGTAGCCATCGGGCTTGGACTTGGAAACGTAGTCGGCGCCGAGGTTGCCGTTGGCACCCGGCTTGTTCTCCACGATGACCGGCTGGCCGAGTGCTTCCGACAGCGGCTGGCTGATGGAGCGGGCAATGATGTCGGACGAACCGCCCGGCGGGTAAGGCACCACAATACGCACCGGCTTCGATGGCCAGGTGTCGGCTGCATGCGCGCCGCCGCTGGCTGCAAGTACACCGCCGCCGAGGGCGCCGAGCATCAGATCGCGTCTTTTCAAACTCATTCAAGTCTCCAGCTGGTTTGTGTTGTCAGTCATCGTACAACTACAAACAACGATTGTCCAGCGTATTGCTGGAAATTTCGTTCAGGAAGCCGCGGGCGGTGTGGTGGCGGCCGTCTGCTGTGCCGCTTCCTGCGCCACGCGCAGCCGCTCTCGGCTGTTGGTCAGGTGGATGCGCATGGCCGCGCGGGCCGACTCGGGATCGCGCCGTGCGATGGCTGCGTAGATCTCTTCGTGCTCGCGGTTCACGCGGCTCAGGTATTCGCCGCGCCGGTCATAGTTGCGAATGGCGGTGATGCGCGTGCGCGGAATGATCGTGGTGCCAAGGTGGCTCATGATGTCCGCGAAATACGGATTGCCGGTGGCTTGGGCGATCTGCAGGTGAAAGCGGAAGTCCGGCGCCACCGTGTCCCCCGCCACCGCCACGTTGCGCTCGAAATCGTCGAGCGCCTGGCGCATGGCGAGCAGGTGCTCCTCCGTACGGCGCGAGGCGGCTAGCCCTGCGGATTCGGTCTCGAGGCTGATGCGAAGCTCGAGCACCGCCAGCACGTCGACCGAGTTGGCAATGTCGGTCGAATCGAGCCGGAACATGCCCGCCGCGCGCGGCTGCAGCACGAAGGTGCCGACGCCATGGTGCGTTTCCACCAGACCGGCGGCCTGCAGCTTCGACAGCGCTTCGCGCACCACGGTGCGGCTCACGCCGAACGACTTCATGATGGCCGATTCGGTGGGCAGCTTGTCGCCCGGGCGCAGCGACTGATTACGGATTTTTTCGCCCAGGTCTTCGACCAGCCCATGGGCCAGGCCGCGCGGGCGAGCGCGCCCCACGAAGGAGCCGCCGCCGGCGACTTCCGCCGCCGTATCCGAAATTGAGGGATTACCCGTAGCCGTTTGGACCATGGTCAAGATAATAATCCCCTATTAGTTGTACGACAACAGATAACTTATCACTCCAACCCTTCGCAAGTGCCGCTCTATCCATCGGCCGGTTATTTGGACTGACTCGATATCCGGATGAAGTTTGCCGCCACCGAGGCCGCCTGGATTCACGGCCGACAGGAACCCACCCATTTCACGCGCCAATAAACATGTCGACGTCCCCACAAGTTTCAAATAACAAGCTCCACCGGATTCTGCTCACCGGCGCGGCCGGCGGCCTGGGAAAAGTATTGCGCGAACGCCTGCGCCCCTATGCCGAGATCCTGCGCCTCTCCGACATCGCCGCTGTCGCGCCTCCCGAGGGCGCGCATGAAGAAGTGGTGCCTTGCGACCTTTCCGACAAAGCCGCGGTGCATGCGCTGGTCGAAGGATGCGACGCCATCGTGCACCTTGGCGGGGTGTCGGTCGAGCGTCCGTTCGAAGAGATTCTCGAGGCCAACATCAAGGGCGTGTTCCACATCTACGAAGCCGCCCGCCGCCATGGCGTGAAGCGCGTGGTGTTCGCGAGCTCCAACCATGTGATCGGCTTCTACAAGCAAAGCGAGCACCTCGACGCCAACGTTGCCCGCCGGCCCGACGGCTACTACGGCCTTTCCAAATCGTTCGGCGAAGACGTGGCCCAGTTCTATTTCGACCGCTACGGCATCGAGACCGTGAGCATCCGCATCGGCTCGTCTTTCCCCGAGCCGCTCAACCGCCGGATGATGAGCACCTGGCTCAGCTACCGCGACCTCACCACGCTGATCGAAAAATCGCTCTTCACTCCGGAAGTCAAGCACACCGTCGTCTACGGCATGTCGGCCAACCGCGACGTGTGGTGGGACAACAGCGCAGCGGCGCACCTGGGTTTCGTGCCGCAGGACACCTCCGAAGTGTTCCGCGACAAGGTCGAGGCCCAGCCTCCCGTGGCGCCGACCGACCCGAACGCCATCTACCAAGGCGGCGCTTTCACGGCACAAGGCCCGTTCGGCGACATCCAATGACGGCCGGCATGAAAGCCGAACTCGTTCTCGACCTGCAATGCGCGACCGGCGAAAGCCCGGTCTGGCGCGCGGACGAACAGGCGCTCTATTGGGTCGACATTCCGGCCAGGCACCTGCATCGCTGGCACGCCCCTACGGGTGAACACAGCCGCTGGACCGGCGACGAAATGCTCGCCTGCATAGCGCCGCGCGCGGGCCACCCGGGCGAATGGATCGCGGGCATGGAGAGCGGTCTGTTCGCAATCGCAACGCGCGCCGACGGCACGCTGGCCGCAAGCCCCATTGCCAGTGCCGCGCATGCCGAGCACGGCATGCGCTTCAACGACGGCCGTTGCGACCGCCAGGGCCGCTTCTGGGCCGGCACCATGCAGATGGACATGGCGGCAGCCCACGAAGTCGGCCGCGTCTACCGCTACCAGGCCGACGTGAACGCGGGTGCCGCATTGCGCCCGCAGTTCGAACAAATGATCGTTCCGAACGGCCTGGCCTTCAGCCCCGACGGCAAGACCATGTACCTCTCGGACTCGCATCCGCTGGTTCAAACCATCTGGGCCTTCGACTACGACATCGACACCGGCACGCCGCATGGCCGCCGCGTGTTCGTCGACATGAAGCCGCTGCCGGGCCGCCCCGACGGCGCCGCGGTCGACGCCGACGGCTGCTACTGGATCTGCGGCAACGACGCAGGCCTGGTGCACCGCTTCACGCCCGAGGGAAAGCTCGACCGTTCGCTCGAAGTGCCGGTCAAGAAGCCCGCCATGTGCGCCTTCGGCGGCCCGCAACTCGACACGCTCTACGTGACATCGATTCGCCCCGGCGGCGACCTGTCCGATCAACCGCTGGCGGGCGGCGTTTTTGCACTGCGCCCGGGCATCAAGGGTCTGCCGGAACCCGAATGCCGTTTCTGATTGCTTTTTAACCACCAACCCGAAGAGGAAGACAAATGAAATACAACCGCCACCTGATCGCGCTGGCCGCCAGCCTCTGTGCCATGGCCGCAAGCGCCGTCGAGTTCCGCTCGGCCGACGTGCACAACAGCGACGACTACCCCACCGTCGCGGCCGTCAAGCACATGAGCGAGCTGCTCGAGAAGCGCAGCAACGGCAAGTACAAGATCAAGGTGTTCAACAAGAGCGCGCTCGGCAGCGAGAAGGAAACGCTCGACCAGGTCAAGATCGGCGCGCTCGAGATGAACCGCGTCAACATCAGCGCGCTGAATTCGATCTGCCCCAAGACGCTGGTGCCGACGATGCCTTTCCTGTTCGACTCGATCGCCCACATGCGCAAGTCGCTCGACGGCCCCATCGGCGAAGAAATCCTGAAGGGCTGCGAGCACGAAGGCCTGGTGGGCCTGGCCTTCTACGACAGCGGCGCACGTTCGATCTACGCCAAGAAGCCGGTCAAGACGCTGGCAGACGCCAAGGGCCTGAAGATCCGCGTGCAGCAGTCCGACCTGTG